>CAYMIS010000049.1:0-17865 GCA_964390485.1 uncultured Roseburia sp.
GTATTTTAATTGGATTTTTCCTTGGTATTTCAGGAGAAAAATTCAAAGTAGAAGTTGATGAGAGAGAAACAGCAATTTTAGATGTGCTTCCTGGTAATAACTGTGGTGGCTGTGGTTATGCCGGATGTTCCGGCCTGGCAGCTGCTATTGTAAAAGGAGAAGCTCCGGTAAACCAGTGTCCGGTGGGTGGTGCACCAGTTGCTTCACTGATTGGTGAAATCATGGGAGTAACAGCAGAAGAAGGTGCCCGTCAGGTTGCATTTGTAAAATGTGCCGGAACTTGTGAGAAAGCGAAACAGGATTATATTTATACCGGTAATCAGGACTGTGCTGCTATGGCATTTGTTCCAAATGGTGGACCAAAGAGCTGTAATTACGGATGTTTGGGATATGGAAGCTGTGTGAAAGCCTGTCCATTTGACGCAATTCATGTCGTGGATGGAGTTGCATTGGTAGATAAAGAGGCTTGTAAAGCCTGCGGAAAATGTGTTGCAGCATGTCCAAAACACCTAATTGAATTAGTTCCATACGAAGCAAAACATATGGTACAGTGCAGTTCTAAGGACAAGGGTAAAGATGTTATGAAGGCATGTTCTGTTGGATGTATCGGTTGTCATTTATGCGAGAAGAATTGTCCATCAGATGCAATTCATGTAGAGGATAACGTAGCCTATATAGACCAGGCAAAATGTACCGGATGTGGTATTTGTGCCCAGAAATGTCCAAAGAAGATAATATTATAAAAGAAGAATTATCGAAAATAATTATAAATTGTACGGAAAGCATTTATACCTTAAGAAAATGGTATCTGCCATTTTCTTAAGGTATTGTTTTGTATGAACTCTGTTATGAGTATGCATATTATACCTATAATTTCCTCATACTAGTTATTGTAAATCTAATGAATGACGAGGTATTTGAAATGGTATTAACAGAAAAGGAAACAACAGTAATCAAAGACTTGCAGACACAGGAAAAATCCTGTGTGGAAAAGTACAAACGTTATGAAAAAGAAGCAAAAGACCCTGTATTAAGAGATTTGTTTCAGACAATCGGACAGAACGAACAGCAGCATTTAGATACGATTACGCAGGTGCTGAATGGTCAGGTTCCAACCTGTGACTGTAACGATAGTCAGGGTAAGGAATATCAGCCAACAGCAACTTATGATGTAATGACAGAGTCAGAGGATAAGAAAAATGACTGCTTTTTAGCAACAGACTGTATTGGAACAGAGAAGCTGGTTTCCTCTGAATACAACAGCAATGTATTTAATTTTGGAGAACCATCTCTTAGAAAGCTGTTAGCAGATATTCAGATTGAAGAACAGAACCATGCAGAGATGCTTTATAAATACAAAACAGTGAATGGAATGGCATAGGAACAAAAAAGAACCGTTGTTGTCTGGAAAAATTTTCAGACAGCAACGGTTCTTCTTTATGTTAAAATAATCAGGACTCTTCCGGAATGAATACGTTAAGAGAGACACCGGAAGAGGTAGGTGTATAAAAAACAGTATCATTAAAATAATCTGCAAAATATACGTTTTCCGCGGTAACATTAATATTATGATGAACCCCTTCACGAATAAGAGTGACATCACTGCCATCGGTACGCATACGGTAAAAACCTGGTTCAGTAGAGTTAGTCTGATAGAAGACATAGCTGCCATAAACATTGTAGCAGTCGATGCGTTCCTCTGTCAGAAGAATTTTCTCATTAGTGGTAAGGTCAACCTTAGCAAGGCGATAATTATTATCACAGTCCATAAAATATATGATGGAATCATTTTCCACAATTGGCATCCAGCAGTTGCCTTCGTATAGAAGGGACTGGGTATCTGCAGTAGTGTCAAATTTGTATACATTGTGATCTTCTTTAATGCCATTATAGTAAAGATATTGCTTATTAGTAGAACAGGTAAAGTAAGGAATATCGTTTACTTTTTCTTTGTTCTCACCATCCAGCATTACTTTGTAGAGAGTAGTTCCGGTTGATTCATCATAGTGTAGATAATAAATATAATTACCAGAAAGCGTGGCATAAAGAGAAGGTGCATCATCTAGAATAGCAGGATTGCCTCTTCCGTCTCTGCGAAGACGACAGAGACTGTTGCTGTTAACCCGTAAAAAGGCAAACTGGCTGTTTGTTCCGCCATAAGCTCTAACATAATATACATAATGGTCATCAGCATTAATATATGCAACAACATCATCGCAAAGCTTTTTAACATTACTGCCATTTGAATTCATAACATAGAGTTTGTTTTCGTCTGCAGGATTTGCAAAGAAAATTTCACCATTACTTTCACAGAATAAGCCGGTATTATACAGGTTGCCGGCACTGTTACCGTTCACATAGGAATCATTATAAAGGATGCGGAAGTAGTACCGATAGCCGCAAAATGCACCTATGATAATAAGAAGGATGAAGACGGGTATTAAGCGTAGAAGAATTTTTTTCATTGTAAGAATACCTCTTTTCTGTGTTTGTAAAAAAATGACAAAAAATAGTTCATTTTTCCTAAAAAATATTATATCATTTTCGTATAATAAGTTGCAAGTGTTCTCTTGATATTCGCACTTTAATGTACTATAGTATAGTATAGGAGAAATTTCACAGGGGAAAAAATAGAAGGATAAGGTAAAGGTAAATGAGAGATTTGTTGGAGCTGCGTGATGAGATTGATAGCATTGATTCACAGATAGTAGCTTTATATGAAAAACGAATGCAGATCGCGGAAGAAGTTGCTGAATACAAGATTTCCGTTGGGAAGAAAGTATTTGACAAGGAGCGGGAAGATGCCAAATTAGAGAATGTTTCTGGAAAGGTATCTACTGCATTTTTAAAAAAAGGTATCAGAGAGCTGTTTGAGCAGATTATGGCTACCAGCAGAAAGCGTCAGTATCAGCTTTTGAATGAGCATGGAATCGTAGAAAAGACAGATTTTTCCGAGGTGGAAAAGCTTAATTATACTGGTGCGAGAATTGTATTTCAGGGAACAGAGGGAGCCTATTCACAGCTGGCGTTAAAGGAATATTTTGGAAGTCATTCTGACAGTTATAATGTCGAAACCTGGCGGGATGCGATGGAGGCAATTAAGAATGGAGAAGCAGATTATGCAGTGCTTCCAATTGAGAATTCCTCCGCTGGAATTGTATCAGAGAATTACGACTTATTAGTGGAGTATGATAACTGTATTGTTGGGGAGCAGATTATCAGAATTGACCATGCACTATTAGGTCTTAAAGAAGCGGATATTTCAGATATTACGGATATTTATTCCCATCCACAGGCACTGATGCAGTGTGGGAAATATTTAGAAAACCACCGGGAATGGGAAAAACACAGTTATAAGAATACAGCAATGGCATCTCAGAAGGTGCATGAAGACGGGAAAAAGCATAAGGCTGCAATTGCCAGTAAGCTGACAGCGGATATTTATGGATTGAAGGTGTTGGATGAAGCAATTCAGGATAATAAAAATAATTACACCCGTTTTATCATTGTGACTGGAAAGAAAATATTCGAAAAAAATGCAGAAAAGATTAGTATCTGCTTTGAGATTCCTCATGAAAGTGGTTCCTTATATCATAAGTTGTCACATTTTATTTATAACGGCATTAATATGAATAAGATTGAATCCCGTCCGGTGCAGGGGAAGGCATGGGAATATCGTTTCTTCGTGGATTTTGATGGCAACTTAAATGATGCAGCCGTACAGAATGCACTTCGCGGACTGAAGGAAGAGACTATCCGGTTAAAGATTCTGGGAAATTATTAAGAAAAGAGATGTACTGCAATGAAAAGTCCAAAGAATTTAATATTATATAAAGATTTTGAAAACGGGAAGCTGTTTTATAATTTTACATGGATTATGGAGAATTATAAAAATGATTATTACAACAAAGAGGATATTCAGGCGCTGTTTTATGAATGTATGAATCAGTTAATGGAATTAGCAGTCAGTCATGGTTTCGAAGGAAACCTCTGGCACAGCTTTCTTGCCTTTTTGCTGGTTAATAATGAGAATGCCTACAGCAGGGCATGTGAAATCAGAGGCAGGGTAGATGGTTCTATCAACCAGATTGTGTTGCATGACTTTGAAATTATAAAAGAACTGTTTGATTTCAATTTAAAGGAACTGGCGGAATATTTCGAGGTGGATTGCATAGAAGCGATATTGCAGTATGAGAGTACAAGCGGCAGTGGTAAAATTTTTAATCAAAGAATTAAAAGCAGGATTCATCAATTAAAAGAACACCTGGAATCCGCAGAGGATGTGAAGGCTTTTAAAGAAGCGGTAACAGAATTTTATAAGGATTTTGGTGTTGGGAAATTAGGATTACATAAAGCGTTTCGCATACAGCATAAAGAGGATGGTGCAGATATAATACCAATTACAAATATTGCCCATGTAAAACTGGAGGATTTGGTTGGTTATGAGATTGCCAAGCAGAAGCTGATTGATAATACAGAGGCATTTGTGAACGGAAAAGAAGCAAATAACTGTCTGCTTTATGGAGATGCGGGAACCGGCAAATCCAGCAGTATTAAGGCAATTGCCAATCAGTATTATGACAGAGGATTGCGACTGATTGAAGTTTATAAGCATCAGTTTTGTGATTTGAATGATGTGATTGCCCAGATTAAAAACCGCAATTACAAATTTATTATTTATATGGATGATTTGTCTTTTGAAGAGTTTGAGATTGAATATAAATATCTGAAGGCAGTGATTGAAGGTGGGCTGGAAAAGAAACCGGATAATGTGCTGATTTATGCAACCTCTAACAGACGTCATCTGATTCGGGAGAATTTTACGGACAAGGAGGAAATCAGACAGGATATGCATACCTCCGATACGGTACAGGAAAAATTATCCCTTTACGCGAGATTTGGCGTTTCTATCTATTTTGGAGCACCGGATAAGAAAGAGTTCCAAAATATTGTGAAAACCCTTGCTAAAAGATATGAGATTCCGATGCAGGAACAGGAGCTTTTAGCAGAGGCAAATAAATGGGAAATTGCCCATGGGGGTCTGTCTGGAAGAACAGCACAGCAGTTTATCAATTATCTATTAGGAAAATGCTAGAGCACCGTAGAATATTACGGTCAGTTAATATCGGAAAAATAAGAAAGGCTGGATGAATGATGAGTATTCATACTTTTGCAGCAATTTATATTGGTTCCTACGAAGTAAGTCTTAAGATTTTTGAAATAACAGCAAAAAAGAAGATTCGTGACATTGACTATGTCAGAAGAAGAATCGAGCTCGGCAGAGATGCATATTCGAAGGGAAGTATCGGCTATGAGCTGGTAGAGGCATTGTGTAACACAATTGCAGAATATAAAAAGATTATGGATGGCTATCGGGTAGAAAGCTATGAAGCCTATGCAGCGGCAGCCTTACGTGATGCCAGCAATGAGCTTTTTATCTTAGACCAGATAAAAATCCGTACCGGAATAGAAGTAAATGTGCTTAGTAACTCGGAGCACCGTTTTATCAGCTACAAATCTGTTGCAGTGCAGGATGAATTTGAGCGGATGATACAAAAAGGTGCAGCAGTGGTAGATGCTGGTGGCGGCGGCATGCAGATTACTGTTTTTTCCAAGGGAAAGGCGGTTACAACCCAGCATCTCGCATTGGGAACTTTGCGAATGAGAGAGCAGCTTTCTAAAAAAAGCAGTAATATTTTCCAGTATGAGAATCAGATTGAGGAGCTTGTGGAGAAGGAATTGGAAGTATTTAAAGCAATGTATCTTTGTAATGTGAAGATTCACTATCTGATTATTATGGGAGACTATATTACTGAGACTGTCAGGAAGGTAGAGAAGAATCACGAAGAAAATACAGTTAATACCGGAAGATTTGTAAAGTATTTAGATAAGCTGAAACGTAAGAATTTAGAAGAAATTGCGGATGAATTAGGACTTACCAATGATAATGATGCATTAGTAATTCCTTATATGATGATTTTTAAATGCCTTTGTGAGAGCATGGATGCAGATAATTTGTGGGCACCGGGAGCAAATATGTGTGACGGAATTGCTTACGATTATGCGGAAAAACATGGTACAATTAAAGTAGTACATGATTTTGATGAGGATGTTCTTTCTGCGGCAAGAAATCTTTCCGGAAGATATATGAGTTATACGCCACATATTGATGCCCTGACACAGATGTCAACATTAGTGTATGACACCATGAAAAAAATTCATGGATTAGGAAGAAGGGAAAGACTTCTTCTTCAGGTAGCTGCGATTTTGCATGACTGTGGAAAATATATCAGCTTTGCAAATGGACCAGCCTGCTCCTATGACATTATCATGGCTTCAGAGATTATCGGATTAAGTCATTTAGAGCGGGAAATTGTTGCCGAAACAGTTTTATATAATACATGGAAGCTTCCACCATATGAAGAGGTGGCAGATAAGCTTGACCGCGAAAGCTACATCATTGTTGCAAAGCTTTCAGCAATTTTACGGGTATCTAATGCGATGGACAGAAGTCATAAACAGAAGTTTAGGAATGTCCGGGCAGTCGTAAAGGATAGGGAGCTTGTGATTACCATAGAGACTAGCGATGATATTGCACTTGAGAAAGCATTATTCGATGCGAAAACAGCCTATTTTGAATCTGTTTTCTGCATAAAACCTGTTGTCAAAGTTAAAAAAGTTTCTATTTAAAAAGAGAGAAGAACTATGGAAAAAGTAAAAGAATTTACAAAGCCGGAATACTATGAAAACAGAGAATTAAGCTGGTTAAAGTTTGATTACCGCGTGCTAAATGAAGCAAGAGATAAAAACATTCCATTACTGGAACGTTTGAAATTTGTCAGTATTACCTCTTCAAATCTGGATGAGTTTTTTATGGTGCGTGTTGCGTCTTTGAAGGATATGGTTCACGCAAATTATAAAAAATGTGACATTGCAGGAATGACTGCAACAGAACAGTTAGATGCCATTAATAAGAGAACCAGAGAATTGGTAGAGAATCAGTATTCGACCTATAATCGTTCCCTTGTTCCGTTAATGGAGCAGAATCAGATTATGGTCATTGATGCTTATGAGAATCTGACAAAAGAGCAGGCGGAATATGTCGACCGCTATTTTATGGATAATGTATATCCGGTATTGACACCAATGGCAGTGGATGCATCCCGTCCATTTCCGTTGATTCGTAATAAGACTTTAAATATAGCGGCGCTTCTGAAAAAGAAGAAAAATGCCGAACATGGAAAGACGCACAAAGAAGAGGTTGAGTTTGCTACCGTACAGGTACCAAGTGTATTGGCAAGACTTGTGCCGATTCCAACAGAGCAGCCGGAAGAGAAATGCTTTATTCTTTTAGAGCAGATTATCGAGAAAAATATAGATAAGCTTTTCTTAAATTATGAGGTGCTTTGTGCTTATCCATATAGAATCATGCGTAATGCAGATTTGCCGATTGACGAGGATGAGGCTGCGGATTTACTAAAAGAAATCCAGAAACAGTTAAAGCGTCGTCAGTGGGGCGAGGTTATTCGTCTTGAGGTGGAGCATGGAGTTGATAAGAAGCTTTTAAATATTTTAAGGGCTGAATTAAAGGTGGCAGAGCAGGATATTTTTGAAATCAATGGTCCTGTGGATTTGACATTTTTAATGAAATTATATGGTCTGGAAAATTGTGACCACTTAAGATATGAGCCATATAAACCACAGCGTGTTCCGGAAATTGTGCCGGGAGAAAATATTTTCGAAACGATACAAAAAGGTGATATTTTATTGCACCATCCGTATCAGACCTTTGACCCGGTGGTAGATTTTATCCGGCAGGCTTCTGTAGACCCGGATGTACTGGCAATTAAGCAGACGCTCTACCGTGTCAGCGGTAATTCGCCAATTATTGCATCCTTGGCACAGGCAGCAGAGAATGGCAAGCAGGTATCGGTACTGGTAGAATTAAAGGCGAGATTTGACGAGGAAAACAATATCGTGTGGGCAAAAAAATTAGAGCAGGCAGGCTGCCATGTTATTTATGGTCTGGTAGGTCTAAAAACCCACAGCAAGATTGCGTTAGTAGTCAGACGGGAAGAGGAAGGCATACGCAGATATGTTCATTTAGGAACCGGTAATTATAATGATTCCACAGCGAAGCTTTATACAGACTGTGGTATTTTTACCTGCAATGAAGAAATAGGTCAGGATGCGACAGCTGTATTTAATATGCTGTCCGGTTATTCTGAGCCTTTGTCATGGAATCGTCTGGTAGTAGCTCCGTTATGGCTTCGTTCGAAGTTCATGAAGCTGATTGCAAGGGAAACAAAGCATGCGAAGGAAGGAAAACCTGCCAAAATTATTGCAAAGATGAATTCCCTTTGTGATGATGGTATTATTTCTGCTTTATACGCAGCTTCGGCAGCAGGGGTACAGATACAGTTAATTGTACGTGGAATCTGTTGCTTAAAGACCGGAATCCCGGGAGTTAGTGACAATATTGAGGTGCGCTCTATTGTCGGTAACTTTTTGGAGCACAGCCGAATCTTTTATTTCTTAAATGATGGAAATGAAGAGATTTATATGGGAAGTGCGGACTGGATGCCGCGAAATCTTGACCGCCGTGTTGAGATATTATTCCCGGTTTTAGATGAAAAAATTCAAAAGAGTGTGAAACATATTCTTGATGTGGAACTGGCAGATAATGTGAAGTCCCACGTTTTAAAACCGGATGGTAATTACGAAAAAATTGATAAAAGAGGAAAGGCGAAAGTGAATTCACAGACATTGTTCTGTGAAGAAGCAGTAAGCTTTGTTCCAAAGCCAAAACAGGCTTATCAGGAAAGAATTTTTGTCCCGGCAGAGCCTGTGTAGTATGAAGTACTATGGACAAAATTTTTGATGCAGAATAGAGGAGTATGGATTATGAAAAGTAAGATTTTATTTGTGGATTTGGACGCTACATTGTTATGTGACGATAAATCTATTTCAGAAAAAAATAAGAAGATGATTCAAAGAATGTTAGAAGAAGGACATTACTTTGTCGTTGCAACGGGACGTTCCGTAGAAAGTGGCAGACATGTGGTACAGGAGCTGGGACTTACAATGCCGGGATGCTATATGATAGCATACAATGGGGCGGTAATTTATGATTGTTCCGCAGATCGTGTGATGATAAAAAAATCAGTACAGGTAGAGGTTGTGCAGGAACTTTTTGAAAGAGCAAAAAAAGCCGGAATTTATGCCCAGACCTATAACAATGCGGGAGTTGTTACAAACAAGCGTACAAAGGAGCTTGACCTTTATTGTAAAAGAAGCCATATGTCATATAAATTAACAGACCACATTTTGGGCTTATTAGATGAAGAACCACAAAAGGTGTTATTAATTCGTTTAGAAAATGATGATAAATTGGAGAAATTCCAGCGGGCAAATGAGAAATGGGCAGAGGGAAAATGTACCTGCTTTTTCTCCTGCAGAGAGTATCTGGAATATTGTCCAATTGATACGGACAAGGGAACAGGAGTAGAGTATTTATTAAATCTGCTTAACATCCCAAAGGAAAGTTCTGTTGCAGTTGGTGACGAGCAGAACGATATTTCCATGATTCAGGCGGCACATATTGGTGTAGCCATGAAAAATGGAACAAGAGCCATCAAGGCGGCAGCAGATTTTGTGACAGAGAATGATAATAATCATGATGCGATTGCTGAAGTTATTGAACGTTTTATTCTGTAGAGAAACTTTGACCTAAGATAATAATTTGTCTGAGGGTTTTTAAGATTTGTGTAAAGATATATGGTGACAGTTACATAAAAGCACCTGAAACATATGAGAGTTTTAAGACAGAGCCTATTCTGGCTCTGGAAATATCTGATGTGTTTCAGGTGCTTTGTGTTATTGCTGGAATTTAAGCTTGCTTTTTAAATTTTCTAATACAGAATAGGGAATATAAAGATGACCATAGCCTGCCGCCAGCTTGATGCGAGGTTTGTTTGAGCCGTGGAAATCAGAGCCGCCGCTGATAAGAAGACCATTTTCTTTTGCAGTGCGTTTCATCAGCTGCTCTTCCCCGGTGGTATAGGTGGAATAGATTGCTTCGATGGCATCTAATCCGGCGTCCTTTAATTCGTCAATCAGCTTTTGCAGGTTCACGGTGCTCATATGATAAAGCAGAGGGTGGGCTAACACAGCAAGCCCCCCGGCCTGTTTAATGAGTCTTACCGCATCCATAGGTGTTACTTTAAAACGGTTAATATAGCATTTGCAGCCATCCCCAATATATTTGTCAAAGGCCTCCTGCACACTTTTAATCATGCCATGATTAAATAAAAAGCGGGCGATGTTAGCCCGGGTAATAACACAGTCCGGGTTCTCTTCCTTTAAAGCTTCCATGGTAATGTCAAAACCTTCCTTTTGCAGGGCTTCAATGATTAATTCGTTGCGGCTGTCTCTGCTTTTTCGGAAAGCAGCAGTCTGTTCTATTAGTTCTTTGTTTTCTACATCAATATACAGTCCTACAATGTGAACTTCTTTTCCGTTATAGTCGGTAGACAACTCAATTCCCGGTATCAGTTCAATATTTTCTTTTTCAGCAGCAAACATTGCCTCTTTTACACCGGCAGTCGTATCGTGGTCTGTTAATGCCAGGGCAGAAAGACCGGCACGTTTGGCTTCTGCAATCACTTCCGTTGGTGTAAAGGTTCCGTCGGAAGCGGTAGAGTGTACATGTAAATCAACGATTCTTTGTTCCATAATAGTTATCCTTTTCCATATAATGTGTAACTTTGATTATACTCATGTTTAAATTTTTTGCAAATGACTTAAGAAAAATGTTTAGAAATATAAAAAAGCTGAAAAATCATCTGTAAATAAGAATAAAGTACTATTTTTATCTATGATAAGATTTGATAAAATATTTTATGATTGTGTAAATTAAGGATGTTTTATCTTATAGTTTACAAAAAGATAAAGGGGATATTAGTAAATGAAAAAAAGGATAGTAGGTTTATTTCTGGCAGGTGTTCTTGCTGCCGGAACATTTTTGCAGCCAATAGGCACGATGCCGGTGCAGGCTGCATGGACAACGGAAAAACATTCTGTGGCAGAAGCGGAGAAGTTACAGGAAGAAGTTTCAGAGGATACACTTATTGTGGAAGAAACTGATGTAACGGAAGAAAACACGGAGGGTGATTTAGAAACAGAAGTTGTAGAAACAGAAATCATAGAATCGGAAGTTTCTGAAACAAATGACGCAGAATCGGAAGAAGCTGAGGATACATTGGAGACTGAGGCGGAAGAAAAATCTGAAACAACAGAATTACTGGAAGATAGTGAAGTATCAGAAACAGAGGATGCAGAAACAGCAGAAGAAAGTGAAATAACAGAGATATTAGAAACAGAAGTGACTGAGACAACAGCTTCTGAAAGTACAGAAGAAGCAACAGAAAATACTGAAACAACAGAAGTTGTAGAAGAAAGTGAAGCGACAGAGCTTTCAGAAGGCACGGAAATTCTTGTATCAACAGAGACTCCGGAGAGTACAGGAAGCGAAGCTTCTGTAATGGAAGCCATCACTACAGACAGTATTATGGCAGACTTGACGGAAGCCGATATTATGTATCAGGGCAAAGATGGGAAGATTACCTGGAAACTTGATAAGGATGGTGTGCTGTATCTGGAAGGAACGGGGGATTATGCAAAGGATTCACCTGTCTGGATAGATGATAAATATCGTAAGCTGGTAAAAAAAGCAGTTGTAAATGTGAGTGGAATCACAGAAACAGAGCATATGTTTGAAGGATGCGAAAATCTGACGACGATAGATGTGAGCAATTTAGATACGTCTAAAGTGACCAGCATGGATCAGATGTTTTTTAATTGTTATAGCTTGCAGAAACTGGATGTAAGCAGCTTTAATACTTCCAAAGTAACAAGTATGCGTCATGTATTTTGTGGCTGTAAAAGTCTGACCACACTAGATGTAAGCAACTTTAATACTTCCAAGGTGACAGATATGACATATATGTTTAGTTACTGTAATAATCTGACAACACTGAATCTGCGTAATTTTAACACAGCTAACGTGACAACCTTTGATAGTATGTTTGCAGGGAGTGAAAAATTAAAAACCATTGATATCAGCAGCTTTAACACTTCAAAGGCAACAAATATGGAGCATATGTTTTATAACTGCCACAGTTTGACAGCAATAGATGTAAGTAATTTCAATACTTCCAAGGTGACGAATTTCTCTGCAATGTTTTTGGGCTGCTCGAACTTGAAAGAGTTGAAGTTAAGTAGCTTTAATACTACGAAGGCTACAGATATAAGTCATATGTTTGCGGAATGCTATAAACTAGAAAAGTTGGATATCAGCAGTTTTAAAACGACAAATGTGACAGATATGGCGGGCGTGTTTACAGCTTGTACAAGTCTGAAAACCATAGATTTGAGTGCATTTAATACAGCAAAAGTGACAAATATGAACAGCATGTTTCGAAGAATGGAAAGTCTGACAGAATTAGATTTGAGCAGCTTTAAAACAACTAAGGTTACGGATATGGCGTGTATGTTTATGGGATGTTCTGCGTTAAAAAAACTGGATGTCAGCAGTTTTAATACCTCGAAAGTAACGGCTATGTATTCTATGTTTAATGGATGCTCGAAATTAGAGGAACTGGATGTGACACATTTTAATACTTCCAAGGTAACAAAGATGTCTTCCATGTTTTCGGGATGCAGTTCATTAGAAACATTGGATGTGAGTGGTTTTAACACTGCTAAAACTACTAGTTTGCAGGGGATGTTTAAGGATTGTTCAAAATTGTCAGTAATAGATTTAAGCAGTTTCGATACCACCAAAGTTACAGATATGATGAGTTTGTTTGAAGGGTGTAAGAAATTAAAAAGTCTGAATGTGAATGATTTAGAAACCACAAATGTGACAACTATGAATAGCATGTTTAGAGGAAGTGGAATTACAGAACTGGATTTAAGTTGTTTTGATACTTCAAACGTAACAAATATGGCACATATGTTTGAAGAATGCAGCAGTTTAAAAAAGATTAATCTGATTCCTTATGGAAAGCCTGTTATTATGTATTCAGAGGCAGATGCGAATGAGGTTGTAGAGATTGAGTGGGGAAATGGATTTGATACTTCAAAGGTAACAAGTGTGGGGGGAATGTTCTATGGATGTTCCAGCTTGGAAAAATTAGATATGAGCTATTGCGACGGCTCAAAGATAACATATACCTATGAAATGGTAAGTGATTGTGATAAATTAACGGAATTGAAACTGCCTACAGGTATAAAAAAGATGAATTCATATACAATTTATGCCAAAAATCTTGAAAAAGTATATGTTTCAAAGGCTACAGAAGATTTTGCAGATAATTGGATTTGGGAGGATATTATCATTGAATGTCATTGTGGTTCTCCAGTAGCAAAATGGGCAATGGAACATGAACATCCGGTAAATATGCTTGGGTGTGTCAAAGTGATAGATGAAGGAGTAGAAGCAACCTGTACAAAAGATGGAAAAACCCAAGGAAGCCATTGTTCCGTATGTAACACAGTTCTTGTGGCACAGAAGAGAATTCCTGCGAAGGGACATACCGTTATAGTAGAAGAGGGAGTTGAACCAACCTGTACAGAAGCAGGTACCAGCGATAGACGATATTGTGCAACTTGTAAGATGGTATTTTCAGAACATGAAACACTTCCTAAGAAAGGGCATAGTTGCAAGAACATTATTACAAAAGCACAGATTGGTAAAAATGGTAGCGTGAAAAAGTTGTGTACAGTTTGTGAGAAACAGGATGGAAAAACAACTACGATTCATGCGATTGATACAGTAAAGCTTTCAAAGACAAGCTACACTTATAACGGAAAAGAACGCAAACCATCTGTAACAGTAAAGGATACCAAAGGTAAGAAATTAACAAAGAATACAGATTACAGTGTAAGCTATTCGAAGGGTTGCAAGAATCCGGGCAAATATACCGTAACTGTAAAATTTAAAGGGAATTATACCGGAACGAAGAAACTGACTTACACGATCAATCCAAAGTCTGTTTCCATTTCTAAGGTGACAGCTAAATCCAAAGGCTTTAAAGTGACATGGAAAAAAGGCACTCAGATTACCGGTTATGAAATCCAGTATTCTACCAGCAGTAAATTTACAAAAAAGACCACAGAGACGAAGAAGATTGCTAATAGTAAGACTACCTCAAAAACAATTTCTAAGCTGAAGGCAAAGAAAAAATATTATGTGAGAGTCCGTACTTACAAAACAGTGAAGGTGGATGGAAAGTCTGTGAAAATTTACTCTGGCTGGTCAAAGGCTGAGAAGGTTACTACGAAGAAATAAAGATAGATTTTTACAAGAGTGATAATATTAAAAAGATTAAAGAGAATTGACTAGAAGATTCGATTTTAAGGTGAGAGGAGATAGGAAATGAAAAAGAGGATATTAGGCTTGTTTCTGGCAGGTTTATTAAGTGTCGGAACTTTTTTACAGCCGGTAGGTTCCATGCAGATTTTCGCAACGGAAGAGAATGTGATTGATACTGAAACAGAAGTGGCAGAGGAAAGTGAAACGACTGTTACAGAAACGGAAGAAACAGAAGTAGAAGTGACAACAGAATCTGATAAAGCACAGGAAATGGAAGACACATCGGCAACGGAAACTGTAGGAGTAATAGAAAATGACGAGGCAGCAGAATCAGAAGAAGCAACATCTACGGAGGAAGTCGATACCCAGGCTTTGGAATCAGAGATGGAAATGGCAGAGACTACCGAAGCAACAGAAGTGCTTGAAGATACAGAGATTCCTGTAACAACAGAGCCGTCAGAACTTCTGGAAATCACAAAGAGTGAGGAAGCTTTGGTTGAAACGGCATCAACAGCCAGCATTATGGATGTTCTTGATGAGGATGAGATTCTTTATGAAGGTGTAGATGGAAAGATTACATGGTGTATTACTACAGATGGAACACTTTATCTGGAAGGTACTGGAAATTATACGAAAAATGGAAAGCAAAATGGAACGATAGTACCTGGCTGGTTAAGTGATGCATATTATCAGAGTATAAAAAAAGCAATTATAAATATTAGTGGAATGACCTCGGCTTCACAGATGTTTGATGGGTGCAGCAATCTTGTAGAGGTTGATACAGGTAATTTTGATACCTCTAAAATAACAGACATGTCATGGATGTTTGATGGTTGTACAAGTCTGGAAAAAATAGATGTGGGTAACTTTGATACGTCAAAAGTAACCCAAATGTATTGTATGTTTCGAGACTGTAAAAGTATAAAAGAACTGGATGTAAGTAATTGGAACACGTCTAAGGTAACTACTATGTCGAACACTTTTTATAGATGTGAATCATTGACAAATTTAGATGTTAGCAATTGGAATACGGCAAATGTTACTACTATGTGGGCGCTATTTTCGAATTGTAAGAATTTAACCAAGCTGGATGTAAGTAATTGGAATGTTGCAAAAGTATCCGGTATGACATCCATGTTTTATGAGTGCGAAAAGTTGGAAAGTCTGAATGTTAGTAAATGGAAAACTTCTGCTTTAACAGCAACCCAGGAGATGTTTCGCGGCTGTGAATCATTAAAAACATTAGATGTAAGTGGTTGGAATACTTCTAAAATTACTACAATGGAAACGATGTTTGATGGTTGTAGTGCACTAGGGGCATTGGATGTAAGTAAATGGAATACTGCAAAAGTAACGAATATGGCGAGAGTATTCAGAAGTTGTGAAAGTCTGAAAGTGTTGGATGTGAGTGGTTGGAGTACAACAAATGTAACAGATATGGGCAGTATATTTGACGGCTGTTCCGGTGTGACAGAGTTAGATGTGAGTGGCTTTAATACATCAAAAGTAACGAATATGTACTGTATGTTTGATGGATGTAAGAGTGTAAAAAAACTGGATGTAAGTAAATGGAATACTGCTAAGGTAATTAACATGGAGTATATGTTCAGGGATTGTGATGCTGTTACAGAATTATCAGTGGGCAATTGGAATACATCGAATGTTACAACTATGCTTTTAATGTTTAATAGCTGCAATAATTTGGCAGAACTGGATGTAAGTAAGTGGAATACTGCAAAAGTGACAGATATGTACAGTATGTTTGGAAGCTGTAATAGTTTAAAGTCTTTAAATGTAAGTAAATGGAACACTGCTAAAGTTGAAGATATGTATGCGATGTTTAATGGCTGTAGCAGCTTAAGTTCATTGGATGTAAGTGACTGGGATTTGACTAGTCTGAAAAATGTGAAAGCAATATTTGGAGGCTGTTCCGGTTTGACACAATTGGATGTAAGTGGTTGGGATACCAGCGCAATAACAAGTATGTCAAATTTGTTTTATAATTGTAGCAGTTTGAAAACATTAGATATAAGTGATTGGGATACAAGTAATGTAACGGATATGCAGTCATTATTTGCGGGTTGTTCTAATTTGGCTGAAGTGGATGTGAGTGGTTTTGACACAAGTAATGTAACAACCATGTACAATATGTTTATGGGCTGTGCCAAATTAACTGATATCGATTTAGATAATTGGAATGTGTCGAAAGTAAAATCCGGGAAAAAAATGTTTGAAGGCTGTTCTGCTTTAACAGTACTGGATTTGAGTAAATGGGATGCTGCAAATCTTTCAAATACAGAGTGCATGTTTAAAGATGCATCAAAATTAAAATCATTGACATTGGCAAAAAACTGGAGGTCAATGTCAACGGAAGTCTTATATGGATGCAGCAGCTTGGAGAAAATATATATTCCAAGTACCATCACTTTTACTAATAATCATGATTGGAACGATTGGATTGAGGAAAACACAATGATTGAATGTGAGTGTAATTCCTCAGTTGCAAAGTGGGCAACTAGAACAAAACATCCGGTTAATATATTAGGGCATACTGTAGTGATTGATAAAGCAGTTGCTCCGACTTGTACTGCGAAAGGGAAGACCGAGGGAAGTCATTGTTCTGTATGTAATATCGTCATCGTGGCACAGAAAGCAGTGGCGGCGAAAGGTCATACAAAAGTGACAGATAAAGCGGTAGCCGCGACCTGTACAAAAACAGGTTTGACCGAGGGAAGTCATTGCTCTGTATGTAATGCAGTTATCGTGGCACAGAAAACAGTGGCAGCAAAAGGACATACAAAGGTAACGGATAAGGCGGTAGCCGCAACTTGTACAAAAACAGGTTTAACGGAAGGAAGCCATTGCTCCGTATGTAATACCGTAATTGTGGCCCAGAAAACAGTGGCAGCAAAAGGACACACGAAAGTAACGGATAAGGCGGTAGCCGCAACTTGTACAAAAACAGGCTTAACGGAAGGAAGTCATTGTTCGGCATGTAATTATGTGTTTGTGGCCCAGAAAACAGTGGCAGCAAAAGGACACACGAAAGTAACGGATAAGGCGGTAGCCGCAACTTGTACAAAAACAGGCTTAACGGAAGGAAGTCATTGTTCGGCATGTAATTATGTGTTTGTGGCCCAGAAAACAGTGGCAGCAACTGGACATACTGAAGTAACAGATAAAGCAGTAGCACCAACTTGTACCCAAGCCGGAAAAACGGAAGGAAGCCATTGTTCTGTATGTAATACTGTAATTGTAGCCCAGAAAACAGTGGCGGCAACTGGACATACCAAAGTAACAGACAAGGCAATAGCCCCGACCTGTACGAAAGCCGGAAAGACAGAAGGAAGTCATTGTTCAGTATGTAATACCGTAATCGTAGCCCAGAAAACAGTACCGGCAACTGGACACACTGAAGTAACAGACAAAGCAGTAGCCCCGACCTGTACGAAAGCCGGAAAGACAGAAGGAAGTCATTGTTCAGTATG
>CAYMIS010000049.1:17965-24321 GCA_964390485.1 uncultured Roseburia sp.
TACCGGCAACTGGACACACTGAAGTAACAGACAAAGCAGTAGCCCCGACCTGTACCAAAGCTGGAAAAACAGAAGGAAGCCATTGTTCTGTATGTGATACAATTATAGTGGCTCAGAAAAAAATAAAAGCTACCGGTCATACCGAAGTGACAGATAAGGCAGTGGCGGCAACTTGTACAACCACCGGTTTAACAGAGGGAAGCCATTGTTCCGTATGTGATACAGTTATTGTGAAACAAAAAACAGTGGCAAAGAAAGCCCATACCTACAAAGAGAACGTTGCAAAAGCACAGATTGGTAAAAATGGAAGCGTGAAAAAGTTGTGTACAGTTTGTGGGAAACAGGATGGAAAAACAACCACGATTTATGCAATTGATACGGTAAAACTTGCGAAAACAAGCTATACCTATGATGGAGATGCGCATAAACCATCTGTAACAGTAAAGGATACCAAAGGTAAGAAATTAACAAAGAATACGGATTACAGTGTAAGCTATTCCAAGGGCTGCAAGAATCCGGGGAAATATACCGTAACCGTAAAATTCAAAGGGAACTATACTGGAACGAAGAAACTGACCTACACCATCAATCCAAAGGCCGTTTCCATTTCCAAGGTAACAGCTAAATCCAAAGGTTTTAAAGTGACATGGAAAAAGGGCACTATGATTACTGGTTATGAAATCCAGTATTCTACCAGCAGTAAATTTACAGCTAAGACTACGGAAACAAAGAAAATTACAAGCAGTAAGACGACCTCAAAGACAATTTCTAAGCTGAAGGCAAAGAAGAAATATTATGTAAGAGTGCGTACTTACAAAACTGTGAAGGTGGATGGAAAGTCTGTAAAGATTTACTCCAGCTGGTCAGATGTAGAAAAGGTTACTACGAAGAAATAGAGAATGAAGAGATGTTAATAAAAACAGTGTCTGCGAGAAAGTACAGGCACTGTTTTTATTTTGGTAGAAATAATATCAAAGTGTTTTTTTGAGATATTATAACATCATATAGGTGTAAATATAGAAGTTATACTGGGACTAAAGTACAATTTTTATCGGTAGAGATATTTGGTAGAATTTTTATGATTATGTAAAATTGGGACAGTTTGTCTGAATAGTTTACAAAAGGATAAAGGGGATATTAGAAAATGAAAAAAAGGATAGTAGGTTTATTTCTGGCAGGCGTTCTTGCTGCTGGAACATTTTTGCAGCCAATAGGCACGATGTCGGTGCAGGCTGCATGGACAACGGAAGAAAATTCTGTGACGGAAGGAGTAGAAAAGGTACAGGAAGAAGAGGTTTCAGAGGATACACAGGTAGTGGAGGAAACCGATGTGTCGGAAGAAAACACTGCGAGTGATTTAGAAACAGAAGTAGTAGAAACAGAAATCATAGAATCGGAGGCTTCTGAAACAAACGACACAGAAACTGTGGATACGTTGGAGACTGAGGTGGCAGAAGGCTCTAAAACAACAGAATCGCTTGAAGATAGTGAAGTGTCAGAAGCTGAGGGGACAGAAACAGCAGAAGAAAGTGAAATAACAGAGAACTTAGAAACAGAAGTGACTGAAATAACAGCTTCTGAAAGTACAGAAGAAGCAACAGAAATCACTGAGACAACAGAAAATGCTGAAACAACAGAAGGTGTAGAAGAAAGCGAAATGGCAGAGCTTTCAGAAGACACGGAAGCTCTTGTATCAACAGAGATTCCAGAGATTACAGGAAGTGAAGATTCCGTAATGGAAGCTGCCGTAATGGAAGCTGCCGCTACAGACAGTATTATGGCGCATCTAATGGAAGACGACATTATGTATCAGGGCAAAGATGGGAAGATTACCTGGTGCATTGATAATGATGGAGTGCTGTATTTGGAGGGAACAGGTGACTGGAGCACATCAACATCTAAAACAAAACCTAAATGGGCGTACGAAAAATATTCATATAATATAAAGAAAGCAGTTGTAAATATTACAGGAGTAACATCCTTGAAAAGGATGTTTTCCGAATGCTATTGTTTGGAGGAAGTAGATTTCGTAAATATTGACACTTCAAAAGTTACATCTATGAATAAGATGTTCAATCAGTGCGGTAAGTTAAAAAGCATTGACTTTAAGCAATTTGATACTTCAAAAGTAACGGATATGAGTTCAGTGTTTTGGTCGTGTAGTTCTTTACAGGCTCTTGATTTAAGTGTTTTTGATACTGCAAAAGTAACGAATATGAGTCAGATGTTTTATGGATGCTGGAATTTACAGGCTCTTGATATAAGTACTTTTGATACTGCAGAAGTAACAGATATGAGCCAGATGTTTTATAGGTGCCATGCTTTGCAGAGCCTTGATGTGAGCACGTTTGATACTGCAAAAGTAACGGATATGAAACAGATGTTTTATCAATGCAGAACTTTAGCTGTATTAGATTTGCGCAGTTTCCGTATGGAAAATGTAACAGATATGTCCGAAATGTTTAGGGAATGTTATAATTTGTCGGCAATATATTCTGAAACAATGGATACTAAGAATGCAACGGATATGAGTTATTTGTTTTATTGCTGTAACAATTTAAAAGAATTGGATGTGAGTAGTTTTGATACATCAAATGTAACTGATATGAGTTACATGTTTGATGGGTGCTGGGTATTGCCGGAATTGGATGTAAGTAATTTTGATACATCTAAAGTTGTAACGATGAAGTCCATGTTTTATGGCTGCACAATCTTACAGAAATTAAATTTGAGCAATTTTGATACATCAAATGTAACTGATATGTATGGTATGTTTTGGAATTGCCATAATTTACAGGAACTAAATATAAATAATTTTAACACATCTAAAGTTACAGACATGAGTTATATGTTTAATAACGTTAACTTGTTAGAATTAGATTTAAGTGATTGGAATGTAGAAAAAGTAACAAATATGAAAGAAATGTTTGGCTGTAATACTACTATACAGAAGCTGAATCTGAGAGACTGGAACACATTGAATGTGACAGATATGGAGCATATGTTTGGGAATTGCAGAAGTTTACAGGAGTTAGATGTGAGTAGTTTCAATACATCTAAAGTAAAAAAAATGCAAAGTATGTTTTTTGATTGTATAAATTTGCAGGAACTGGATGTAAGTAATTTTGATACATCGAATGTAACGGATATGAGCAGCATGTTTGGAAATTGTAAAAAATTGACAGTGTTAAATCTACGAGATTTTAATACAGACAACGTGACAGATATGGAATATATGTTTTATGGCTGTGAGGGCTTGCAGAAAATAGACATAGGTAATTTTAATACTTCAAAGGTAACAAATATGAAATCTATGTTTGCTTATTGTAAAAGTTTACAGGAGTTAGATATAGATAATTTTATTACATCAAATGTTACAAATATGCAGGGAATGTTTGAAGAATGTATGTCATTACAGGAATTGGATATAAACAATTTTGATACATCAAATGTAACGGATATGAGTAGCATGTTTTGTAGTTGCAGAAACTTGGTTAAGTTAGATTTAAAATATTTTAATACAGCAAATGTTGTTGATATGGCGCAGATGTTTTTTTATTGTACGAATCTGTCTCTAGTAGATGTGACTAATTTTAATACACAGAATGTTGTATATATGGGATACATGTTTGGAAATTGTGAAAATCTTCAGGTTGTAGATGTGATGAGCTTTGATACGTCGAAAGTAAAGGATATGACATGCATTTTTACAGATTGCAAAGCATTAGGCAGGTTAGATTTGAGTAGCTTTACAATATCAGATGAAACAAAATCATGGGGAATGTGTTCTACTGATATGATGTTAACAGAGGTGATATTAGGAGATAATATAACTGCATTGGATACTAAGGCGTTTTATTATTGTTGGCGTTTGAAAAAAATTTATATTCCAAATAGCGTAATATCGTTTGGCGATAACTGCTTTTATAAAAATACAATTATTGAGTGTTATACAGGTTCAGCAGCGGAAACATGGGCAATAGAAAATGAACACCCTTATATATCACTTGACCATAACCATAAATATGAGATAGTGTCTGAAAAGGAAGCGACCTGTAAAGAAGAAGGGAATGTATATTATGAATGTTCAATTGGCGGCTGTGTAGCTTCCTATACAGAAACTATACCGCTGGGTGACCATACAGTAGTAAAGGATGCTGCAATAGCCCCAACCTGTACGAAAACGGGAAAGACAGAAGGAAGTCACTGTTCTGTATGTAGCACAGTTTTTGTGAAACCACAGACGATACCAGCAACCGGACATACGGAAGTAAGCGATGAAGCGGTGGCTCCAACTTGTACCAAGGATGGAAAAACGGAAGGAAGCCATTGCTCTGTATGTAACACAGTCCTTGTGAAACCGCAAAGCATACCGGCAACCGGACATACGGAAGTGATTGATAAAGGAGTAGCCCCAACCTGCACCGAGGGAGGAATCTCCGATGGAAAACATTGCTCAGTATGCGATACAGTATTAGTAGAACAGAAAGAAGTTCCGGCAACCGGGCATACCGAAGTGATTGACAAGGGAGTAGCCCCAACTTGTACCAAGAGAGGAATCTCCGATGGAAAGCATTGTTCTGTATGTGACACAGTATTAGTAGAACAGAAAGAAGTTCCGGCAACTGGACATAACGAAGTGGTAGATAAAGCAGTGGCACCGACCTGTACCAAGTCAGGACTTACCGAAGGAAGCCATTGTTCTGTATGCGATACAGTTCTTGTGAAACAAAAAACAGTGGCAAAGAAAGCCCACACATATAAAGAGACTGTTACAAAAGCTGGTATTGGAAAGAACGGCAGCGTTATAAAAGCCTGCACTTCCTGTGGCACTCAGAGTGAAAATACTACCATTTATGCAATTGACACAGTGAAGCTTTCTAAAACAAGCTATACTTATAACGGAAAAGAGCGCAAGCCATCTGTAACAGTAAAGGATACCAAGGGTAAGAAATTAACAAAGAATACGGATTACAGTGTGAGTTATTCGAAGGGCTGCAAGAATCCGGGCAATTACACTGTAACTGTAAAATTCAAAGGCAGCTATACCGGAACAACGAAGCTGACTTATACCATCAATCCAAAGTCCGTTTCCATATCCAAGGTAACAGCCAAATCCAAGGGCTTTAAAGTAACATGGAAGAAGGGCACTAAGATTACCGGTTATGAAATCCAGTATTCTACCAGCAGTAAATTTACAGCGAAGACCACAGAAACAAAGAAAATCACAAATAGTAAGACCACCTCAAAGACAATTTCTAAGCTGAAAGCAGAGAAAAAATATTATGTGAGAGTTCGTACTTACAAGACTGTTAAAGTAAATGGTAAATCAGTAAAAATTTACTCTGATTGGTCAAAGGCGAAGAAGGTTACTACCAAAAAGTAGAACATAAGGCTGACATCTTCTGAGAGATTTTCAAATTCTTTGAAGGTTAAAAAAGTAAGCGTAGGGAGGCAGTGTCTTCCTGCGCTTTAAAATAAAAATACAAAATCTTAAATCTAAAAAGCATGAAAAAACATGGAACATTAAAAATATGAAAATGATACTTGACAAATAGATATGTCCTGTGTTATCTTCTAATAGTTGTTGGAAAACAAAGTAGAGTATCCACTCTCACCGGAGCACGGCAATATGCGACAGTGACTCATGGTTCATATTTCAAAGCATCGCAACGTTATGATAATAATGCGAATTTGATTGATTGTGGATAGTCTGCCTATCCACTTTTTTTGTTCCAGAATGGAACAGTAAATTTATTTTGGAGGTGCAAAACCATTAGCGAGTTAATGATTAATGAACAGATCAGAGATAAAGAGGTTCGACTGATCGGAGAAGATGGAGAACAGCTTGGCATTATGTCAGCAAAGGAAGCTATGAAGTTGGCTGAGGAAGCAGAACTTGATTTAGTAAAAATTGCTCCAACAGCAAAGCCACCTGTATGTAAGATTATCGATTACGGTAAATACAGATACGAATTGGCAAGAAAAGAGAAAGAAGCCAAGAAAAAGCAGAAAGTGGTTGAGTTGAAAGAGATTCGCTTATCACCAAACATTGATGTGAATGATTTGAACACCAAAATGAATGCTGCAAAGAAGTTCCTTTCCAAGGGAGACAAAGTAAAGATTACTTTAAGATTCCGTGGTCGCGAAATGGCACATATGAATGCAAGCAAACATATTTTAGATGATTTCGCAGAGAACTTAAGTGATGTAGCGGTAGTGGAAAAAGCACCAAAGGTTGAGGGTAGAAGTATCAGCATGGTGTTGGCAGAGAAAAAATAATTTTTTTAAGGAGGAATATATCATGCCAAAAATGAAAACTAGCAGAGCAGCTGCAAAACGTTTCAAAATTACAG
>CAYMIS010000050.1:0-24143 GCA_964390485.1 uncultured Roseburia sp.
AAAAACGCTTCGCGTTTTCATCTGGCGTACACCACGTACGAGCACTTTCCTATACTATAAAAAAGGCTGTTTCCATTTGCAAATACATGCATTTGAAACAGCCATAGGTATATGATTTAGTTCGTTGGTGACTTATAATATCTCTGGGAAGATAAATTGAGAGTTAATGTGGCGTTTCCATATTTTGTTCCTGTCACATCATACTGTCCCCACACATCACTTCTTAAATAGCTTTCCACATGAGCAGTACCTGCATCAGTGCCATAACCACCGGATTCACGATTTAAGCCAAATACCTGCCATGCAAAATTACCTGTTGCACTTAAATATGGAACCACATCTGAGGTATCACCTAATCTTTTTACGGTGCCTTCTCTGTTTCCTTCACTGATTAATGGTGAACCAAAGGTTACGGTGTTTAAAACATTGTACTTCGCTTTGATTTCTGAATGTGCTGCCACCTGCTGTGCTACCATTCCTCCTAAGCTGTGTCCTGATAAAATCAGATTAGAGCCGGTTGGAATATTGGCTTTAATTACAGATGCAACATTTCTTAAGTATGCATTATCCTGATTAAAACCTACCAGAAGGTCTGTCCAATATCCGGTAGACTGATTTTTTACCAGCTCTGTTCCGGATAACGTAACTAAATAAACCGTCTTGCTTGAATAGCCCTTTACCAATGTACCCCTTGTAATGATAATTGGACCATACACCCCATTGTTGTACCCCTGATAACAAATTTCTGCAATCTGATTCGCCTGTGTACACTGTTTTACGTTCCCCGATGCACCATACACCTGCTGTTCCCCAAACATCCCCAATAGCAAAACTGTTGTCAGAAGCACTGAAAGAATTTTCTTCATGTAAACTCTCCTCCTTATTTTAGTTTCTGAAAATATTTTACCAACCCCGAAATTTTCTGTAAATACTTTCAAATGCGTTTCCTTGCCATTTGAAATTTTCGTTAAAAAATAACAGAAAAACAGGGATTTTTCCCTGCGGAAAATTCCCTGTTTTTATGCATTTTTTCTATATTTTTTTGCTGTTCATTTTTTGTTCAAAAATGAGTTTCCATTTTGCACCGGAAAAGTCAATTATCCAGTATTTTTATTCACTTTTTTACCAGATTCTTAACGCTTTACCCGGGCTGTAAGCTTCTTTTCTTCCTTAAAAATTTCATCCTTTTTCTGATTGATATTTTCCGTATCAATCAAAATAGTGTCACCGGCTCTTACTTCATCTGCAAGAATGAGTTTTGCCGAAAGGGTTTCTACATGTTTCTGTAAAAAACGCTTCAATGGTCTCGCCCCATAGATTGGGTCATAGCCATTATCTACAATAAATTCTTTTGCAGCATCGGATAATTCCACCGAGATTTCTCTATCAGAAAGACGCTTGTTTAGCTCCTCCATTAAAAGCGTAATGATATTTCCGATATTATTTTTCGTCAATGGCTTAAACAAAATAATTTCATCCAGACGATTTAAAAACTCCGGTCTGAAATGTCCACGAAGCTCCTGCATTACGGCTTCTTCACAATTATTTTTAATATCACCATTTTCATCAATTCCCTCTAACAGATATGTCGAACCAAGATTAGAGGTCATAATGATAATTGTATTTTTAAAATCTACGGTTCTTCCCTGGGAATCGGTAATCCGTCCATCATCAAGTACCTGAAGCAGTACGTTGAACACATCCGGGTGGGCTTTTTCCACCTCATCAAAAAGCACAACGGAATAAGGCTTTCTTCTGACTGCCTCTGTCAGCTGTCCGCCCTCATCATAGCCTACATATCCCGGAGGTGCTCCAATTAGTCTGGATACGGAATACTTCTCCATATATTCGCTCATATCAAGACGTACCATATTTGATTCATCATCAAAAAGGCTCTCTGCCAATGCCTTGGCAAGCTCTGTCTTACCAACTCCGGTTGGTCCTAAGAAAAGGAAGGAGCCGATTGGTTTCCCCGGGTCTTTAATGCCTGCTTTGGAACGGATAATAGCTTCTGTTACCTTTGTAACGCCTTCCTCCTGTCCAATGACACGTTTATGCAGTTCCTCATCTAAATGCAATGTTTTATTGCGTTCGCTCTCTGTCAGCTTCGCAACCGGAATTCCTGTCCAGCGGGAAATAATTTTCGCAATTTCTTCCTCACTGACATTCTCATGCACTAATGACAACTCACGTTTCTTTACTTCCTCTTCTTCGATTTCTAACTGTTTTTCTAACTGTGGAAGTCTGCCATACTGCAATTCTGCCGCTTTTTCCAAATCATAATTCTGCTGTGCGGTTTTGATTTCGTTTCTTACTGCTTCTAATTCTTCCCGAAGCTTCTGCACCTTTTCTACAGAGTTTTTTTCATTTTCCCACTGAGCCTTCTGGGTATTTAAGATATCCTTAAGCTCTGCCAGTTCCTTTTGCAGATTTACCAGTCTGTCCTGACTGAGACGGTCTGTTTCTTTTTTCAAGGCCGTCCCTTCAATTTCCATCTGCATCACACGACGGTTTAACTCATCCAATTCTGTCGGCATGGAATCCAGCTCTGTTTTAATTAAAGCACAGGCTTCATCCACCAGATCGATTGCCTTATCCGGCAAAAACCGGTCTGAAATATAACGGTTTGAAAGCACCGCTGCAGAAACTAATGCTGCATCTGTGATTTTAACACCATGGAATACCTCATAACGATCCTTTAATCCTCTTAGAATTGAGATGGTATCCTCAACAGTTGGCTCAGCCACCATAACCGGCTGAAATCTTCGCTCTAAGGCTGCATCCTTTTCGATGTACTCTCTATATTCATCCAGTGTAGTTGCTCCAATACAATGAAGTTCTCCTCGTGCCAGCATTGGTTTTAACAGCTGTCCTGCATCCATTGCTCCATCTGTTTTTCCTGCCCCCACAATCGTATGAAGTTCATCAATAAAAAGAATTATCTTTCCCTCGGAGCTTTTAATCTCATCAAGAACTGCTTTTAATCGTTCTTCAAACTCTCCGCGATATTTTGCTCCGGCAATTAATGCTCCCATATCCAGTGCAAACAGTCTTTTATCCTTTAATCCCTCCGGTACATCACCTCGGACAATCCGCTGTGCCAGCCCTTCTACAACAGCTGTTTTACCAACTCCCGGCTCACCGATTAATACCGGATTATTTTTCGTCTTTCTGGATAAAATCCGTACTACATTGCGAATCTCAGCATCCCTGCCGATTACCGGGTCAAGCTTCTGGTTTCTCGCCCGCTCCACCATATCGTAACCGTATTTCTCTAAGGTATCATAGGTTGCCTCCGGATTATCAGAAGTCACACGCTGATTTCCTCTTACCGCCTGCAATGCCTGTAAAAAACGATCTCTTGTGATTCCATATTCTTTAAAGATTTCTTTTAATGCTTTATTTGGATATTTCAATAAACATAGGAATAAATGTTCAACGGAAACATATTCGTCTCCCATCTGCTTCGCTTCATCTTCCGCATGAATCAATACTTTGTTCAGATTCTGTCCAATAAAAATCTGACCACCGGATACTTTTACACGGGCAGATAGATGACCCTTAGCATTATCCACAAAATGCTCCTTCTGAATCTCCATTTTCTCGATTAGTTTAAGAATCAGTCCATCTTCCTGCTGCAATAATGCAACTAGTAAATGCTCCTGTTCAATTTCCTGATTGCCGTATTCGTAGGCAAGCTTTTCACAGTCATTGATTGCCTCTACGGACTTTTGTGTAAATTTCTGAATGTTCATAACACTCACCTTGCCTTTCTTTTCATCTACTGATTGGAAGCTCAGGTTTAAAATCCTACTCGCAAAAACCTTTTTCACAATCCGCTGCCATCTTATTCATTATGTGCTTCGGTTCCTTAATTCATACCTGAACTACTGCTAATTTCTTAGTATATTGGCATCTTATATTGCTTGTTTCTCTGCCAGATACCTCTCTACACTTTGTGTTATAGCACGAGTTGTTAGCACTGTCAAGTAGTGAGTGCTAAAGTTTTCTGAAAATTTATGCAACCCCATGATTTTAACGGGGTTGCATATTTCTTAAATTTTTCTAAACTGTGTTTTTTTGAGGGGGTACTGTACCTTAACTGCTTCTTTTCGTATGTTGTTTATTCATATCTTGACATAATTTCATCTTTAAAAAGTTCTTTCTTTTCATCAGAAGATAAATCTATCAAAATATTTTTACTATCAAGACTATCTATATCCATTACCTCTCTTGTTAAGAAACCGCCACTTCCTTTTAATGCAATACAGTTGTATGATGTATCATAAATTGTTTCTTGTCTTGTTAATCCCAATACAAAGTCTAAAGAATCATAATAAGGACTTGGCATTTTATCTGTAAGATAATACTCTAGTGTAGGATAAAACAAAGATTCCGACATTACCTCGTTTCCGCTACTATCAGTCTCTACAACAAATAAAATTGGCATTTCTTTAAACGGACCTTTACAAACGTCTAAATCTAACTGCTCCTGTAAACTTTCCAATTCTGTTGTATATTTCTCAATTTCAGTTTCAAAATAAGTGTTTAAAGTTGCAATCTGTTCTTCTGTAAAAACATCTGTTATGGTAGCCTCTTTTTGATTTTCCAATTCAAAATCTTTATATTTCGTAAATAGTGTCTCATACGATTCTCCATCCCCTTGAATTTCTGCGAGAACTTCTATGTAATATTCACTCATAATCCCCTCATCAAAGAATGTTTTAAATTCATTCACATAATTTAACTCTGATTTTACCGCATCAATCTCACTTCCCAAATCGGTACTTTCTAATTTTTCATTCTTATATTTTAGAGAATAATCTTCCCAAACCGTTTCGTATGTACTCCATATTTCCTCGTCAGACATCTTCGAATAATCGCCCATTGTTAAATCAAATGCGTATCCCGGAACAATCGTTACTTTCCCGTTTTCAAAGAAATAGATATTGTCTGGAGTTTCTGCTTTGTCTACCGAATCCACTTCATAACCAATCACTTTTTCGGAGCTTAGACATTCACTTAAAGTAGTGGATTTTGAACTCGTTACTTCACTTAAAAATCCATCCGAACTATTACCCGAATCATTGTTTGTAGTTTCTGTGTCTGAGTTTCCCCCACAACCGGCTAATAACAAAGTTGTTGAAATAGCAAGTGTTAATAATGTTGCAATTCTTCTTTTCATCTCTTCTTCCTCGTCTTTCTTATCATAATCGAATATATCTCTTTCCACCATTGCTGTGATTCTGCCCTATGGTGGAAAGATTTCTAAGCATCTTCTTTACAAAGACCATCTCTTAATAAGCAATCCCCTGCACATATTTTCTATATGTACAAGGGATTACTGCCGTACCATAATAAATTATCTTAATTTATTCATGTCTTATGTACTTTTATTTTTTAATTTTAACCGATTTCACAGTACTCCAGCCACTATATTTGGTCTTACCATCTGCTTTTACATAAGTACGCATTCTTACATAGTAGGTTTTACCTTTTGATAATTTGGAATAAGTTGCGCTCTTTTTCGAAGAAGCTATCTTTTTCTTTGTAATACTCTTCTTGAAATTCTTATCTGTAGAATACTGTAATTCATAACCACTGATGCCGTCTACTGCTTTCCATTTTACAGTCATTTTCTTAGAAGCAGAATTTTTCACACTGCTAATTGTTGGTTTAATTGGTTTTTCTACCGCGTAGTCGATGGAGAATTTGTAGGAACCACCACTTCTATAGCTATTTACTTTTGTAATTGCCAGATAATACTCACCTTTTTGTATCTTAATATATTCAGATACCTTTCCACCGGAATGTACTGTATTTGTATATACTAAACCTAAAGAATCTGTATAAATGGAGTACTTCAAATCAGAATCTGTAGGATTTGTCATACTAAAATTAATTGTACCATTTGCTGGAACTTTATAATAGAAATAGTCTATTTCATCATTACTTGCAAGTACCCCTTTATAGGTCTTTTTCACTTTAATTGTTGAGGCACCATCAATCATGTCATTATTCTTCGTTTGAGTTTCTTTAAATGATTCCGCAAGAGAATTCACTGTAGCCATAAATGAAACATTATAAGCAGAATGATACTTCAAATAATACTGACCACCAGTCAGATAAAAGCTTTCAGTAAATCCATCTGCAACATTAAAATTATGAACTTCTGTCATTGACTCATCATACACACTGAACAAACTAGAACTATCATTCCAATAAGCTACCGTTCCTCTGATAATCATTTCACATGCACTATTTACCGAAAATTTGTAATATCTTATAGCATCACTCTCTGACATTTCCTCCGATACTGTAGTGTTAAAAACTAAATTTCTCGCACTGGCAAAGGAAATATTTGTTGCCGCCGGAAGTGTTGCCTCCGCCTTCACTGTTGTTGCAGGCATGCATACGGTTACCATCATAACCATTGCTAAAAATGCTGCTAATACTCTGTTTCTTACGTTCTTCATTTTCATTGGTTCTCCCTTCTTTTCTCTCAATCTCCTTACTGTTACACTAACCAACAGTCAGAAGTCAGTACTCCTTTTGTCCAGAAAATTTTCTGACCTTCTTCCTAATTTTGGTAGTACCTATTTCCTATTATATATTTTCTTAGCTTTATGTGCAATATTTTTCTTCAAACAAAATGAGCAGGAAACCGGTACAATTCCAGCTTCCTGCTCACTGTATCATCTGTATATCCTTGTTATTTCCTTCTATGATTTGGCAAGTTGTTTACGAAGATTTTCCAGCTCTTCTTCTAGTGTTTTCAACTGCTCTTTCTGCAGTTCGATAACCTCCGCACTTTTATCCAGTTCCTCTTTCTGCTGCCCGATTACCTCCGCCTGCTTATCAATCTCTTGTTGCTGCTGCTCTATCATGTATTTGACTGTATTCCTATCAAGTATTCTTAATTCCTCTGAAAAAAATCCCATGACTCTCTCCGTATTCTGACACAATTGATACAACGTTTCATACATTGGCTTAAATTCCGGATAATTCTCCATCAATAAAATAATCTTTTCCGGTTTATCTTCTGATAGAAATGTAAGCCATGCTTCAAACGTCGTTGTTACACTTTTATTCTGCATTTTCCCTTTAAAAATGTCAAGGGGAATCATGATATATCCTAGCCAAAACCCCATCACATATATAAGTCATATCCAAATAAGATAATATTGAAATTCTTGACACCCTTTTTTCACAAGCTTATAATATTTCCGAAATATTTCCGACTATAAAAATATACTTACGAGGTTTGACAAACATATGAAAAGAAATAAAAAACTTATTTTAACAGGACTTTTAACCTTTATTCTCTTAGCTTCCATATTACTGGCACTAAAAGCAGCCAGGGTTTTTGAAAAGGATGAATGGACTATCTCACAATATGGTCCCCGGGACATTAACTCCAGTTTTTATACCCTTTACAATCCCAAAAAAGGACTCATTGTAGTGGATGGCGGCTGGGCAGAAGATGCAGAATATGTCCGCAGCGCAATTGCTCTTTTTGGAAACAAAGTGGATGCCTGGATTCTGACCCACCCTCATGCTGACCATATCGGAGCCTTTAATGAAATTTATCCTGATTTACAGGGAATCGAAATTGAAAAAATATATACCGTAGATATGGCAGACCCAGAGGATTGCATGGCAGTTGCCTCCTGGGATAATGTAGATGTCTATAAGGATTTTTTAGCATTAGAAATACCGGAACTGGAATACGTTGCCCTTGGTGACAAATTAACTATTTGTGATTTGGAATTTGAAATCTTAAACGCCTATGGAAGTCACGTAAAAGAACTTTCCAGAGATTATATTAACGATGGCTCCATGATGTTTAAGGTAACCGGCGAAAAAGAATCCATGCTTTTCTGTGCAGACGTAGGTTCCTCAGTAAGTGATTATCTTTTCAATTACTGGGGTGATGAATTAGATGTAGATTATCTGCAAATGGGACATCATGGTTTTGGCGGTTTAAAAGACGACTTTTATGAAATAACAACACCAAAAAAAGCCTTCTTTGATGCTCCTGACTGGATGATGAAGGATGATACCGGAGCCTATGATAATCCTGAAAATGCACGACTGATGGAATCTTTCGGAAGTGAGGTTGTCAGCTTTAACAGTGCTCCAAATTCGATTATTTTAGAATAAAATAAGATATACTAATTTTGCCCCACAAGCTTTCATGCTGTGGGGCAAAATGATATATTGCTTCTTTTCTATTTTACTTTTCCAGATTCAATCTCTGAATATTTACTGTAAACTTTCTTTCCGCCAACTGTTTTGTATGCGCGTACTTTATAATAATATTTCTTTCCGCTCTTTACTTTTTTGTCAGTATAGCTTGCAGTTTTTCCTTTTTTAATAGTTGTTACTTTTGTATATTTCCCCTTCTTAGAGGATGCACGATAAACCTCATAGCCACTGGCACCGGAAACTTTCTTCCATGACACCTTCATCTGGTTTTTCTTAGAAGATTTCAAAGATACATTCGGTGCTGCCGGTACACATTTTGCTGATTTCGCTTTAGAATATCCGCTCTTTAAAGTCTTATTCGCTTCAATAACGGATTTCATCTTGTAATAATAAGTAGTACCTGTTTTTACTTTCTTATCTGTCCAGCTTGTCTCGGACATGTCAGTAATTGTTGCTACTTTCTTATAAGAACCATTCTTTGAAGTAGAACGATAAATCTCATACTTCGTTGCACCTGCCACCGGTTTCCAGGTTACTTTCATTCTATTGTACTGTGTAGATTCCACACTGGTAATGGTTGGCGCTTTTTTCTCAATTTTATTTACGGTAAGCTTATACTGCTCATCTGCAGCCTCTGTATGACCATAAACTTTTATATAATAAGTGCCCTTTGGCAGTTTGGTTACTTTTGTCTCTGAATATTCATCTGACTCCTTGACATACATATAAGATGCTGAAAAATCATCCAGATAATTTCCCTTGGAATCATAAATATGCACTGCCCACAAAGTACTTGTACCATTAATCTTTTCATGCTCCACACCAACATTAATATATGTGGCTTTACTTAAAGAAAACTTATAATAATCATAGCTGTCAGTGACTCCTGCATAACTTCCATTGTTTACACCTTTTACGGATTTTCCAACAGTAATCTTATTTGCGGCACTCTTATCGTTATTAATCTCAGTTTCCCAGCCGGATGCTTTTGTTGCATCCACCATCAGTTCATAGGTTCCTGTATAGGTATTAACAGCACTAATCTTAACGTAATAAGTTCCCTTTTTCAAACCTATCGCGCTTGTCTGATATTTATTTTGTGTACCTACAACTCTGTCATAATATACCTGATTTAAATCGGAATTATAAAATCTTATATAATAAACACTATCTGTTGTTGTGGCAGAATGTTTTAAATTCAATTTCACATATCCATTGCTGGCAACATTTACTTTATAGTAGTCTTCGTCAACACTGTTCTTTATAGAACCTTTGTATGCTTTATCTGCAGTTATAGCTGTGGCAGAAGTAAAACTGTCATTTACTTCTTTTTCCCAGTAAGCAGAGCTTGCATAATTTACTCTTAAATTATATGGCATATCTGTATAGCTTGAATATGTCATTGTTACATAATATGTACCCTTTGAAAGACCAATCTCCGGTGAAGTTGTATCTGTTGCTCCGCCTGTAATATAAGTTCTGTAAAGGGGATTTTTCATATCCCTGCTGCTATAAAATGCAAGAGTATAGCAGTTGGCAGTCTCTAATCCAACAATACTATTATGCTTTATATTAAAGGAAACTACTCCATCATTTGCAATGTCAACCCTATAGTAATCGTTGTCATATCTATGAAATGTTCCTGTATAAGTTGTGTTAACTGCAATTGCATTTGCGATGTCAGCAGTATCATTTACCTCTTTTTCCCAAAGGTCTGACTGGCTATAATTTACCTTTAAACCGTATGTTCCAGGATTATGATAACCACCATAAACCAATACATAATACTCACCTGCCGGTAATCCCATCGTTACTGACTTTGTTGCGGTTTCTCCTCCCTTTGAATACATATTCAATATTGCATTATTGGTTACTGCATTATAAAGATGAACATTATATTCATCCATCGTTTCCCGGCCACTAATAATATCATGGGTTAATTCTAATGTTACTGCACCGGCTTTTGTTAATTTGAACTTATAATAATCATTTTCATTACCGGTATGACTAGCACCTGTAATCACTGTATTTACCGGAATTACATCTGCTGTTGAAAAAGTATCATTACTTTCTGTCTCACAGGCAGTAGATGATGTGAAATTCAGGGAAAATTCATAGGATTTTCCAGTTGTTGAATAAGAACCATACACTTTAATATAATAGGTACCTGCTGGCAGTCCTATTTTTCGTTCTGTTACTGATTCCCCTTCCTTCACATTGTAACTACACTCATAATTATCCCCATTCTGATTCATGTAAATATTGTAATACCCTGTACCAGAGACACTTTTAAAATTCAGTTCCAAAAGCCCCGGTGCGCTCAAGGTATATTTATACCAATGTGTCTGGGTATTTTTAGACATGGCTGCCTTATAAGCAGTATTCACGCTGATGGCTGTTGCTGCATTCTGGCTTGTACCCGGTTTCACTGTAGCAGCTAAGTAATTTTCTTTTTTAACTGACTCCTCTGCCAATACTTCCATTGGCACATTTTCTTCTGTCACTTCCTCTGCTGTCACTTCCGTTATTTCACTTTCATTCATATCTGCGACTGCATTATCTGTATATTCTGTTCCAGAATTTACGGATGCCAATGCAGTTGTTCCATCTACGCTTGATACAAGCATAAATGCAGACAGTGCGAAAGCAAAAAACTGTTTCAACATTTTTGTTTTCATTTTCTCTCTCCAATTACCTTTTATATTTGGCGGCCCGTTTCCACCGAATAACATTATACGTTAATTCCAATAAATGTCAAATATTTTACAGTTCCCTAAAAAGGCAGTAACTCATTTTCTGAATTACTGCCTTTTCATTACATAATTTACTCCTTTAACGCCAGTGCTGCCGGTGGCTTCGAAAGGATTCCATATACCGGTAAAATACTAATAATAATATGTACAAGATAAAGTACAGCCAGCAATGCAATTACACTCCACCAAGGGAAAAGTAATCCAATTTCCAACGATGGAATTTTGGCTATTATTTTAATTACCCCACTGGTAATGAAAACCGCTGGAAGCGAAGTAACACAGGTTAGGAAAAACATTTCCAATACATAGGCTTTTAAAATGCTTTGCTTGGATATTCCAATCAGACGATATACCGTAAGTTCTTCACTTCTGGATACCGCATTGGCTTTTACCGTAAAGTAAACCAGTACAAGAGAAATTATCCCACAGAGGGCAGCCATTAAATATTTGGCATCCAAATCCACCTGATGTGCCTCTTTATATTCTGCTACTTCCTGTTCATGGGGAACTTCCATCTCTAAATGGAATGCTTTACTGTAATCCGCCTTAATGCTCTCAAAATATGCTTTTGCAGCTTTTTCATCCTCCGTATAAAACATACATTCCTTTAATTCGTAAATCACAATATCTCTGACATTTTTACAGCCTTCTTCTGACATAACATAGTCCGCACCAACTGAATCCGGGAAGGAGCCAACTACACGATATACATGTTTTGCATCATCACCAATGGTCAGACTGTACTCTGCTCCATTGATTCCATAAGCCTTATAAAGACCTTCTCTTAATAAAATTTCATCCTCTGCCAAAGTAAAATCATTATATTCCTTTGGAACAGCTGCCTGAAGTTCTTTGATATCCGCAATCCTAAAACCTCGTGTAGGGAATCCTAACAACAGGTTCTGACTGCAAAAAATATCAGATTCTCCTGTATCACAAATTCCAACAATTTCAATTTTTTCAGAAGTTGTGGCAGCCGTAAGCTTTACACCAAGATAATCCTCTGCATTCTTATACAAAGAAGAAACTACTCCCTCGGATTTTATCAATTGGTTGATAATACGGATATCCATAACGATTTCATTTCTTTTTTCCGGTTTTCTTCCATATAATAAAGTTTCTTCTTTTAAATATTCCTTTGATACATAACAGTAATTTTTCACATACTGTAAAAGATTTGTCATCTGGGCATAGCCTTCTCCCGTCAGATAAATATTCGTATCAGAAACGGCAAAAGCCTCCCCGTACCCATTGTTATCTAAATGCTCCCATGCAAATTCTAAAATTTGCTGTTGGGAATCGGCATCCCTTAAGGAGGAAACCTTTGCAAAATCCAGCATAATATAATGGGAATCTGTATGTACGATAGATTCTTCATCCACTAAAGCACTATTGAAAAAGTCCGCAAGAGTTACTGTTAAAAGTACCGCCGTTACAACTAAAATTGCCAGAACATAGGCCTGCTTTTTCCCCATTGCTTTCATATTTTCCAATGCCATACGAAGTATTTCTTTTCCCGGAAGAGAGGCTTTTCCTTTGCTTTTTAACTTTGGAAGGTCATACGAAAATTTCTTCAGTTCCTCCACATCGAGCTTTGGCCGGTGCTCCTCTAACATCTTCACACCGCTTTCTTCTCCCTCCAAAATCACATCACAATGCATATGATTTTTTATATAAAGCTTTCCGTCCCGAAGAGCAATACTCAAAGAAATTTTTTTATCCTCAAAAATATCCTCCTGTATTTCTTCCGTATAAATGCGGAATTTCGCAAAATCACTTTCTAAACTGCTGCATTCCATCTCTTTCAGATAAATGTTTGCATCATCCATCCGCTCATAATTTTCCGGTGCGTGATTCTCTACATCCCGTACAACTTCTCCGTCCTGAATTTCAATAATTCTGTCTGCAAAGAAACGGGCAATTCGTCTTTCATGGGTTACAAGAATTACAAGACACTCTTTCGAGATTGCCTTTAAAATGCTCATGGTACGAAGGGTATTCTCCTCATCCAGATTTCCCGTAGGCTCATCTGCAAGAATAATATCCGGTGATTTTACCAGTGCTCTTGCAATGGAAACCCTCTGCTGCTGTCCTCCGGAAAGCTTTGACACCTGCTTCTTTTTATATTTTGCCATGCCAAGCATGGAAAGGACATATTCCACCCGCTTCTCTTTTTCCTCTTCGCTTAATTCAAAGCGGTTTAATGCCAGTTTTACATTATAAGCTACCGTATGATTCCCCAGCAGATAATAATTCTGGAAAATGTAATCAAAACGGTCATTCCGAATCGGTTCCATAACTGACGGATTGTAGCCCTCCAGCGTTATTCCGTCAATATTAATTGTTCCACCGGAAAAAGTATCCAGCCCGCCAATCGTATTTAAAAGGGTTGTTTTACCGGAACCACTCTCTCCTAAAAGACATACCAGCCCTGTTTTTCCAAAAGTAAGGGAAATATCCTTTAAAACATGTTCCTCATTCTTTTTTCCCTGATTATATATTTTCTGCAAATGTTCTACTTTAATCATGCCTTTAACCGTCCTTTCACCAAATGATTGAAGGCAGCAACGGTAAGTGCAGAAAGTATAAAATTATACAGCACAAATACCAGATATGCGCCTATGTTGTAATACCACATCATTTCCTGAAGAATCGGTATTCCAGCCCCCCGCAGTATCCACATTATGATTATGGTAAAAACGGTTGCCACAAGACAATATCCCCCAATTTCCCAATAACTGATTTTGCGAATCATCGGCATTCTCATTCCCATAAATTTCAACACAAAATAATCCTTAAGACGTATTTTCATAAGGGAACGTAATATCAATATTTCAGCGATTAAAAGTGCCACTAATCCACCGAGGGCAATTCCCATGATTTTAAGTCTCTCATACACAAGAGCGGTGACATATTCTGTAGTACCTACACGGAAGGTACTAAGGGGCTCATAGCCCATATTTCTTAACTGTTTTATTACCCTATCTGTTTTCGCATAGCTTGTAATATAAACAGATGCCTGTACTTTTTCTGCCTGATAATAGGTATCGTAAAATTCCTGACTGACCTCTACAAAATCCTTGGTTGAACGGTGCTTTTCCTCTAATACCATCACATCACATTCAACAAAGTCCTCTGACAGGCTTCCATCCTCTTCGTAATCCTGAAAATGGAAAAGTACAGTTCCTGCCACCGGAGCTTCGAATTTTTGTGAAAGGCGCATTTCATTTCCACTTAAATCCTCTGCCACAATGGGAACAAATTCCGGCTTTTGCAGATAGTCCTGTCTAGAATGGTCATATTCATAATACAGTCGATATACACCGGAATCTATATTCATGGAAAGCATTTCGCATAATTCTTTGGAAAAATATACCTGAGCAGTTTCCTTTTTCAAGATACCCACAATTTCCAGCTCTGTCTGGTAATATTCGTCTTTATCCCAGATATTCGCGGCAGTAAAATAGCAAAGCTTCGTTGTTCCCAGCAGACTATCATCTTCTGCATACAACACCATCTCATTTTTTGCTTCCGGAAGCTTTCCATAGGCTAAATCTTCCTCCGATATGCAATCGGCAGAACGCATAAATTTCTCCTCATGCAAAAACTTTACGGTTCTGGAATCCTCATCCTTTTGTCTTCTGCGATAGCTGTACATATAGGTATAATCGGTTTCTTCTTCCATATAGTAATTAATATCGTTGGCATAATCACAGGAATCTGCCATTACCACATTCGAAAGCTTTTCCATTTCTTCAAGTTCTTCGCCAGTAATTTCACTGCCATCCTTCTGCTTCATTACCAGACGGGTATCACTTTGCTGATAAAATGCCTTGCCATCGTAAAGCTTCGTATAAATATCATCCTGATGCATAAACAGCTCTCCTAAAAGCAAAAAGGAAGCTGCTGCAATGATAAATAGAAATGTGGTAAATAGCACTGCGCGTCCCGGCTGTGTAACCATATTTTTTGCGGCAAAATAAGATGCGATATAATTCTGCCATAGAAAGTCCTGATACCGGGATGTTTTGTTTTCCCGACGATTCTTTTTACTGGTAAATAACTTTTTATCTGCCACTTCTTCATTTACCGGCGTATCAAGCACCAGTTCTCCGTCATGAATACGGATTTTTCTTGTAACATAAGGCGCTGCCTGCTCGTAATTATGGGTAACCATAATTACAAGACGCTCCTTTGACAGTTCCTTTAAAAGAGCCATTATCTGCTCGCCCTTTTCACTATCCAGATTTCCTGTTGGCTCATCAGCTACGATAATTCCTGTATTTTTTGCCAAGGCTCTGGCAATGGAAAGACGCTGTTTCTGACCGCTGGAAAGTTCTGTTGCACGATGGTTTTCATACCCTTCTAAACCTACTAATTTCAGATAATGCCGGGCATCCGCTTCAGCCTCCTGCTTAGTTTTTCCCATAATAAGTAAACCGCTTATCATGTTATCAAGAACGCTATAATGCCCGATTAGGCTATAGTCCTGAAACACATAACCGATTTTATTTCTGCGATATTCCTCCCAGTCAGCATCATCATACTGAAAAGTCGGCTCTCCATCCACATACATCTCCCCCTCATCAAAGGTATCCATTCCACCTATGATATTCAGTAAGGTAGATTTTCCGCTGCCACTTTCCCCGGTAATGGCAACAAATTCTCCCATCTGAAAGGTAAGATGAATCTTGCGGAGTGCCTGCGTTACTGCTGTTTTGGCATAGTAGCTTTTGCTAATCCCCTCAAGCCTGATTCGTACCTGCTCCATATGTAATTTCCCCCATAAATTCAATGTTTCTACCTTTAAGAATAGGCTGATTATGGAAGATAGTCAAGCTACTTTTTATATTTTTCTAAATTATTTTTATTTTATTTAAAAAGGTGTTGCAAAACTGTATTATGTATTCTTCTGCTTTGCAACACCTTTACTTTATTTTAAATACTCATTTAACCTAACCTTTACACATTCTTTCACATCTTCAGCCATTACTTTTGCTTTTCTCTCACTAATGCCTATAGACTTTGCAACTGCAAGAAGTTCTTGAATTCCCGGATTTATTCCATTTCCATAAACCGTTGTCGCATGCTCCCCGCCCAGAGAATTACTATATGTCATATCATATGCGGGAGATAAAACATACCTCTCTTCTGCCTCATTATATAAAAAAGAAAAGTTCTTTGAATGATCATCCCTATTATGAGAAAAAACATTAAAGCACATTCTCCGATACATTTTTTCTACCTCTGAAAAATCCTTTGTAATCTCTAATGTTAATTTCATCAATATCTCATAATCCAGATTGGGTATCCGATGCGAAGTCTCCAACAGAGCACTCACCGAAATCATGTGAATACGTTCACGCTTTCCATTCACAATCTTATGGTCAAAACGTCTTGTTCCAACCTTCCTATCATGATACCGAACGTTCAATTGATTTATTTTATCCATTTAAAACCTCCTCGATTGATTGAAAGGGTACCTGTTCAAATAACGTCAATAATTCATTCTCAATATCTAATGCAATTGCTATTTTCGTTAATGCACTAAGCGAAATCTCTCCACTCTGCTCAAAACGTTTCACAGAACCTAAACTTACTCCTGATTTTTCGCTTAGCTTTTTCTGTGACAGTTTTCTACGTTTTCGAATTATTCTAATCCGCTCTGCAATAATTCTATCTATTTCATTTGGTGTTTTCATATTAAAATTATAACTATTCATAGCTAATATTTTATCCCATATTCTAATTTTTATCAACAAAAAGCTAATATATTAGTTATTTTCAAGATTAAAAATCTCCGGCCACCTATTGTGACCGGAGATTTTTGTTATAACAATATGTTTTCAGCTATAAAATACTTCTTATTCTTATAATAAGCTCTTATAAAGTGCAGTGATATCTTCCACACTTGTTTCCTTTGGATTACCTGGTCTGCAGGCATCATCATAAGCAGACTGGGCAAGGAATGGAATGTCCTCTTCTTTTACAATTTCTTTTAAGTCTGCCGGAATTCCAACATCCTCAGACAATTTCTTAACTGCATCAATGGCTGCTTTTCTGTATTCTTCCTGACTCATGGAATCTACACCGGCAACTCCCATGGCTCTTGCAATTTCACGATATTTTTCACCGGTAGCTTCTGCGTTATATTCCATTACGGTTGGAAGGATAATTGCATTTGCAACACCATGTGGTGTATCATATAAAGCTCCCAGAGGATGTGCCATAGAATGTACAATACCAAGTCCTACGTTAGAGAATCCCATACCTGCCACATACTGTCCTAATGCCATGTCTTCTCTTCCTTCCGGTGTGTTTGCAACTGCACCTCTTAAGGAACGGGCGATAATTTCAATTGCTTTGATATGGAACATATCAGATAATTCCCATGCTCCTGCTGTAATATATCCTTCAATTGCATGTGTTAAAGCATCCATACCGGTTGCAGCTGTTAAACCTTTTGGCATGGAAGACATCATTTCCGGGTCAACGAATGCTACTACCGGAATATCTTTTGGATCTACACATACCATTTTACGGTTCTTTTCTGCATCTGTGATAACGTAGTTAATCGTAACTTCTGCTGCTGTACCTGCGGTTGTTGGTACTGCAAAAATTGGAACGGATTTATTCTTGGTTGGAGCTACACCCTCTAAACTTACCACATCAGCAAATTCAGGGTTTGCAATAATGATACCGATTGCTTTTGCAGTGTCCATAGAAGAGCCGCCACCGATTGCAATAATATAATCTGCACCCGATTTTTTGAATGCTTCCACACCGGTCTGTACGTTTTCTATGGTTGGATTTGGTTTGATATTGGAATATACTTCATACACTAATCCGGCACCCTCTAACACATCTAAAACCTTCTGTGTTACTCCAAATTTGATAAGGTCAGGATCTGAACATACAAATGCTTTTTTAAAGCTTCTGCCCTGTGCTTCTGTTGCGATTTCTTTAATCGCACCTGCTCCATGATAGGATGTTTCGTTTAAGACAAATCTGTTTGCCATATTTTACCCTCCATATTAATTATATTTTTTACAGCTATTTAAAGAAGATGCACCGGTAACTCCTCTGTCAGATGACAGCACTCACTCACAAGTTTTAATACTTGTGGATTCGTTGCACCAATTACAGCTGCATTATTTACTGTTTTTGCCGGTTTCTTCCGACTGCCTGTTGTCTGTTTCTCTGCCGGTGTCTTAGCTGCTGTTTTTTTCTCTGTTACAGCCTTTTTTCTGCTGGTTTTCTTTTCTCCATCTTCCAGCACCGACTTTTTTTCTTCTAATGTTTTTTCCACAGCCTTTGCCGTATTTTTTGCTTCTGTCAACGCTTCTTTTTCGGCATTGTTCATTTCCGGCATATTGGATAACTCTTTCGTATTTTCTGTTTTTGCCTTACTCTGGGCTCTTTTGATACTACCTGCTCCTACGGACATCTCTCTCCATCTCCTTTGCCAGTTCTAAGTATTCTCCGGCACTGCGGGCACTTTTTTTGTGAACCATAATCGGTTTGCTGTTATCCTGCGCCCATTCCACTTCGCTGTCTACCCGGATAATGTTCTCAAATACATGTACATTTTCTGCCTGTTTTAATGTATCAATGGTCTGTTTATAATAATTCTTTCTCGCATCTACTTTCGTTACTGCGATTCCAAGTAATTTCAGATTTTCGTTGATTTTTTCCACGTCCTCTAAAAATTCAAACATATTGGCAACGCCAAATAAGCCCCACGGGCTTGCTTCTACCGGCATAACCACATAATCTGATGCACATAAAATATTCATTACCCAGCCTCCTAAAGTTGGCGGTGCATCGATTAATATGTAATCATATGCTTCCGATTCCCGGATGGACTTTAGACAGCTTTTTAAAATAAATTCTCTCTGCCACCTGGTAAATAAATCGTATTCTATTCCACTCATTAATGTAGAGGATGGAATCAAATCCAGATTCTCATAAGCAGTCTTTTGAATATAGCCGGACAAATCCTCCTGCTTTTTAATCGCCTGATACAGATTCTTTTCCCCTGCGGCGAACTCTAATACCTTTTCTTCATCAAAATAAGACAAGGACAAATTCAACTGCATATCCCCATCAATCAACAATACCTTTTTCCCTAGTGTGGAAAGAGAATATCCCACATTGGCACAAGTCGTTGTCTTTCCACTGCCGCCTTTATTATTGGCAAAAGCTATTACAATTGTTTTAGTTTCCATATAAACATGTAATTCCTTTTTCTTCGAAATATTTCATCCATGCCTCTGATGGCTTCACATCAGTAACAATCATATCAACATCTGTTACAGCACAAATCTGTGAAAAAGCCACCTTATCGAACTTCGTATAATCTGCTACAAGAATTTTCTGTGTCGCTGACTGAAGCATGGACTGCTTCACCTGGGAAAACATCTCATTTGCATCCGTAATTCCTTTATTCATATCAATTCCCTTGCAGGAAAAAATTGCTTTTTCTGCATTAAAGGAACTGATTCCTTCCATTGCTCTTGGTCCTACCAGTGCAAAATAATTTTCCTTTAAGGTTCCACCGGAGGAAATAATATCCCATCCGCTGACATCATTTAATTCCACTAATATCTCAATAGAATTCGTAATAATCGTAAGACGTTTTTTCTCCCGCAATGCCTTAACAATGGACACTGCTGTTGTACTTGGGTCTAAAATAATATGGTCACCATCTGCAATTAGTCCCTGAATAATCTCTGCAATCTTCTGTTTGCCCTGCATATTTTTCTTTTTACGCACGTCAAAAGGCATATCAATGCTGTTGCTCTCGTTTAAGACAGCACCACCATAGCTTTTTATTGCAAGTCCTTCTTTATCCAATTTATCTAAATCACGTCTTATGGTTTCTTCTGATACTCCAAAAAGCTCACTTAATTCACTTACAACTACCTTTTTTTCCTCCTGAAGCTTTTCTAAAATCAGATTTCTTCTCTCTACTGCCAGCATAGGCTATTCCTCTTTCTTATATGATAGATTTGCAAATCTGTGGGGCCGGATTGGCAATTACAGAAGAATCCAGATACATTCCCTTTTCTCCTACTGAAGCCTTCGCCTTTTCAATTGCGGCTTCACAGGCTGCCACCTCTCCGGTAATTAACATATAGGATTTTCCACACATTCCTTTTGCAATTCTTAATTCAATCAATGATACAATTGCCGTCTTTGCAGCCGTATCCGCAGCCACAATAATAGAAGCAGCATCATAGGTTTCTAAAATACCAAGGGCACGGACATTTTCTATCTGACTGGTTCCGTAAATCGCCGGGAAAATAGATTCATCCGGATTCCCCAGTACAAAGCTGTCAATCAGCTCTTCTCCTCTTGTCTGCTCTGCACAGTCAATTGCTGCCTTAACAGCACTTAAATCACCTGCAATTAATGCAATATACTTGCCCGGGCAGACAGTCTGTGCCTCTAACAGTTCCACATCTGCACTTTTTACCATCTTATCCGCGGCTGTAATTCCAGCTGATACTGTTTTAAATTCTATCATTCCAATTGCTTTATGCATTTGATTCTCATACCTTTCTAAACCACAGATTTTTCTGCACACTTTGATTATTTATCTGCCTATATCTTTATCGGTTTGCTGCATATTCCAAAGTACCTGTATAAATACTTGGTGCATTCATTACACACAGTAGTTTCCTATGGTTTGACGTTTTGTGCTACGAAGTAATCATAATATATTTTTCTGTCACATCTGTAACGGTTCCAGCGATGGATGCATGAATATTTACAGACAGCCCATCCGCTGCTCTTCCAATTACTGCATCTTTTTTTACAATATCCCCCACCTTTACGCAGGCTGCTGCCGGTGCTCCGATATGCTGTGACAAAAGAATACGAACCTTTTGGGCATTACGGCTGTTATCATCAAATACGATATCTTTATCATAACTCTGTAATCCCAGTCTTGCAAGAAGCCTTTTTTCCGGCACCCTGCGGTATTCTCTTGCACTGCTTACCGGTGCTGGTTCTGCCGGCTGTGGCTTTAATCCAGCTTTCCGCAATCCGGCTTTATATTCTGCCATCATGCTTCTTGGTGAAAGTCCCTGGGGACAGCTATACATCTCACATAAACCGCAGGAGCTGCAGTACATGGTATTTACAAAAGGTTCCATTGACTGAAAATCCCGGTTTGCTGCTGCTCTCATAAAAAGATGTGGCGAAATTGGATGCCCCAAGGAATGTCTTGGACATAAATCTGTACAGCTTTGACACTGACAGCATGCCGAAGCTGCTCTTGCCACCGCATTAGAAAAACGAACCTTTTTCCGATATACCAATGTATGATTTTCTGGTAAAACGATAATGGCATTGGTAGTCTTTGTAACCGGCTGATATTCTGTTCCAAAGCTTCCCATCATCGGTCCTCCCAGTAAATAAACCGGCTTTTCTGTGGTAATGTTTCCCGCCATTGCCACTACCTCGCCTACTAAAGTTCCAACTGGTACCCTGACGGTTAATGGATGTTCTACTTCCCCCACTACCGTGACACATTTTTCTGTGACCGGGTGTTTTTCCCAGACTGCACGATATACATTATACAATGTCTCTACATTAAAAACTGCCACGCCACATTCAATTGGCAGTCCTCCGGGACGTACTACCTTTCCGGTTGCCTCATAGATTAAAACAACCTCATCTCCCATTGGATACGCTCCCGGTAATGCATGGATACGCACCATCGGAAATTCTTCTATATATACGTTTAAAGCCTCTATTGTGCTTTTATATTCTTCTTTAATTCCAATAATTGCTTCTTTTGCACCAACTGTTTCTGCAATTAACGCAAAAGCCTGCAGTATTTCCTTTGCATGCTCTTTTAACAGCTGACGATGCAGCTTTAAAAGAGGTTCACATTCTGCACAGTTCATGAGAATGGTATCTGTTTTATCACTTAACTTGCCATAGGTCGGAAATCCTGCTCCACCGGCACCTACGATACCATTCTCTCGTAATATCTGACTTAATTCTGCAATTTTCATAGTCTGATTACACCAGCTTTCCAATATCATCAATGATACCGACAATTGCTGCATCAATTGGCGCTTCCGGCATACCACAGCCAACCCGGGCTGCGCTTCCCTGGGCTACTAACACATAATCGCCAATTCCTGCTCCGATATTATCAATTGCCACCAGCTGTTTATGTTCACCATTCATGATATTTATTGGCTCAATGACCATAAATTTGTTTCCAATAAGATTATCCTGTTTACGGGTTGAAACGATACTTCCTGTTACTTTTCCAATAATCATTTTCATCCCCCATTTCTAAATTCTATATTTTACAATTTTAATGTCGTCTTATATGTTGGCACATCTGCTGTACCAATTTTTTATCACTTTTTTACAATTGCCACCTTATCACCACATTTGATGTCACTGGCATTTGCTTCATCCGTATCAATATGCATTTCTAAGGTGAAGCTTTCATCTACACGGATTTTTACATTATCAAAGGTGGTTCCACGCTCATTTTTCACCCGGACGCTTACATAATCGCCATCCTGTACCCCACAGGCACTTGCATCTTTTGGCGACATATGAATATGTCTTGCTGCTACAATACAGCCTTCCTTGCAATATACCGCACCCTTTGGTCCAACAATGGCAATTGGTGCTGAGCCTGCAATATCTCCTGATTCACGTACCGGTACGTTGATTCCTAATTTTCTTGCATCTGTATTACTGATTTCTACCTGAGTTGCTTTTCTTGCCGGTCCTAAAACTCTGACATTTTCAATTGCCCGAAGCTTTAATCCAACAATCGTACAACACTCATTGGATGCAAACTGGCCGCCCATCAGTTCCTTTTTCTTAGTCAACTGATAGCCTTCACCAAACAATGTTTCCACGTCTTCCTGTGATAAATGGATGTGCCGGGCACTCACACCTACCGGAACAAGAAAACCATTTCCTTTTTTCTGTTCTTCCTTCAGACTTGCAATCACCATTCTGGTTAATGCTTCTATTTGCTGCTTTTCCAACCTGCTCACCTGCTATTCTTAATTTTATTAACCTTTCTGTAACATCTTAGGCTTTTGTCACAGACTGCCAAAGATACTTTGGGGATATCTGGTATGACAGCCTGCGCTTTCACCTATGGGTATGTTCGCTATATTATTTCACTTTTGGAAGAATAGCTTCTACGTCTGTGTGTGGTCTTGGAATTACGTGCTGTGCAACTAATTCTCCAAGTCTTTCTGCATTTGCTGCACCAGCTTCTACTGCTGATTTCACAGCTCCTACATCTCCACGAACCATAACTGTTACTAATCCGGAACCGATTTTCTCTGTTCCTACTAAAGTAACGTTTGCAGCTTTACACATTGTATCTGCTGCCTCGATTGCTGCTGTAAGTCCTCTTGTTTCTACCATTCCTAATGCTTCCTGTGCCATTTTGTTTTCCTCCTTCATATCATGTGATACGTTTATAAATTCTTATCTTCATTCTGTTTCTGTCTGTAACATGCTTTACCATGTAAAAATTTTTATATCAAAAACAGAACTGCTTTTTCTTTCCTAATTTTATTAATGTTTCCAGCATCGCTCTGAATGCCTATGCTTCCTGTGCAGGTTCTTTTTGAATACGCTTTGCACTTAAGGCAACTAATTTTCTCGTTTCCTCACAAGGTGCAGCGATTACCCCGGAAGCTGCCATAATGTGGTTATTGACCTGGCAAATGTTGTTTGCCGCCTCTACTGCTGCCTTTACATCGGAAACAGAGCCTTCCACAATAATGGTTACCAGTCTTCCTCCAAGCTTACGCTCCCATGTTACCAGTGATACTTCTGCGGCTTTGCACATTGCATCCAATGAGTCGATTGCAGCAACTACACCGGAAACCTCAATTAATCCATATGAACTTCCCATAGATTATTTCGCCTTTGGAAATCCCGGAAGAATTTTTTCTACATCTGTGTGTGGTCTTGGGATTACATGTTCTGCAACTAATTCTCCAAGACGGCTTGCTGCTGCCGCACCGGATTCCACTGCTGCTTTTACTGCTCCTACATCTCCACGAACCATAACTGTTACTAATCCGGAACCGATTTTTTCTGTTCCTACTAATGATACCTCAGCTGATTTTGTCATTGCATCTGCTGCTTCAATTGCTGCTGTAAGTCCTCTTGTTT
>CAYMIS010000051.1:0-22818 GCA_964390485.1 uncultured Roseburia sp.
TTTATCATAGAAGACCTTATAAATCTTTATTTACAGAAAAAGTTTCACAGACTCCAAATATAATCTGCAGATGTCAGACAAGTTTTTAATAAGTTAAGGTTTCAAGAAAGCCCCCACCACTTTGTATAAAGTGAAGGGGGCTTTAGCATTATCCTATTATTTCACTCTTTTCACAGGTACAAGTTCAATATAGCCTCTCTCGCCAATTGGCTCTAATTGAATTTTTGGATTTTTATCATCCCATTCATAGCCAATAAACTCCGGATTATACTTTTTCTCTGCATCCCAAATTTCACCTATTGCGGATTCAAAGTTTTCCTCAGCAAAGGGTTCTCCTCTAAAAAGCAAGTAAGTTGCAGCAGGAAGTTCTAAGGTTTCAAAACCATCCGGGAGATTGCCGCTATAGTCAACTTCAACTTCCACACCCTGTACATATCCATTTGTTACAGGTTTTCGTAGGTGCTCTGGCAACCAAAGGCATACAGGTTCACCACTGATTGATTTAATACTTGTTAAAAGTCCCCAGACATCACATCCTACTTCGTTACAGTAGCTCCAATAATCATTTGCCTTAATGCCTCTCTTAATAATAACCTTTCGGGCAGGCTTCTCAATTACCTGAATAAAAACATTTCTAATTTCGCTCATATTGCTCACTTTCCTTTCTGAATCTGAAATAAGGTACGGAGTAAAGAGCCATAGTGGAATAGGACTGGTGGAATATTCCTTAGGATTACAGCCAAATTCATGTCTGAATGCCCGCTGGTAACCGTCAACACTTCCAAATCCCATATCCATGGCAACATCAAGAATTTTGCAATTTTCATCTCGTAATCTCAAAGCTGACTTTGACAGTTTAAGGCGCCTTATATATACTGCCGGAGTCATTCCAAGGTACTTAATAAATAATTTTCTTGCATACCAGGGAGAAAAACTTGCAGATTTTGCGAGATTGTTTATAGGGATATCTTCGTTTATGTGTTCACTGATATACTCTTGCATCAAGCGTACGGCTTTTCTCTGTTCGTCCAATGACTCACCTCCTGTGAGCTAATATTAGTTCAAAAACTATTCAAATATCTCGACTTTTTTTGCTCTCCCATGATTAAGGCGGAAAGCTTCATTGCAATAAAATCACATTCCGGATGCAGATAAGATTTTATCTGCAATAGTTTTTATATCTTCAAATTTAGCAATTATTTACAGTATATGGTTTGCAAACGCCTGCGTCAACAAATTGCCTACAAATGCCAATTTCGAATTATGTTTCACCTATTTCATTCCAATGCCTGTAAATCCTAATCCAAATGAAAAAAGATAAAAATATAACGATAATCATTAAAAATATATTGACAAACATATTGAGTAAGAGTTACAATCAGCCTATCAAAATAGGAAAAAGGAGCGGGTTAATATGGAAAATCAAACTTTTACATTGGACACACAAAAAACAGTGAAGCAGAATTTTTTAGAAAAGGTAAAAATTCCTTTTAATATTGCCTTATTATTAACAGGATTCAGTTCTATTGGTGGAGTAATATTTATAGTAAGAGGAATCGTGGAACAGATTTGGAAAGAGATGGGAACCGCTCAATTTGTGCAAAAAGGATTTTCCTATCTTTCTATTATTTTCATATTTATTTCGTTGGTAAAGATGCTGGTAGATGAAAAACCATTTTCAAGAACATTAAGTTATTGTATACGATTGATATCTGCGTTATATCTTGTGGGAGCAGTTTTATTTCCGAGATTATCCGGTTACCAATCATCCGGTTTCACGATTTTATCAAGCAGCGTGGTACTGATTGATGGAGCAATATTGGCGCTGGGCTTGCTGCTGTATATCTTTAGCGTATTAATAGAAGAAGGCTTCAGCCTGCAAAAGGAAGTAGATGAGATTCTTTAGGAGGATATCATGGCGATTATTTTAAGACTGGACAGAGTCATGGCAGATAGGAAAATGTCATTAAATGAGCTGTCAGAAAAAGTTGGTATATCAACAGTCAATTTATCAAACTTAAAAACAGGAAAAGTGAAGGCAGTGCGTTTTTCCACACTGGATGCGATTTGCGAAGTGCTGGAATGCCAGCCGGGAGATATATTGGAATATCAGAAGGAATAGGGTTACAGTATGAAAAGAAGGTAAAGCTTATTTGCAGGGTAAAATCCGGAATTACGGAAAAAAATGAGCAATTTGCGGAGGAAGAAAAGGAATGATATTCCCAAAAGAGAACATATCATATACATTTACGCTTTTAACACCGGATGGGAGAACACCGGTAGAGGATTTCTGGTGGGTAGAAGATAATCTGAAAAATTTACTTAGGAAAAGAAACGGATTTGTACGTCTTGAAGTAACGCCACCAATTGATGGGAAACGATATTTAGAGACAATTTTCGATGAAAATCAGGACAATTACTGTATATATATTCTTGAAGACCGCCCAGATGGACAGGGATATTTATATTATAGAGATAACAGTGTTCCAATAAATTTATATAAGTACCTTTATGAAAAGAAGAAATTTAAAGCTTCTGCTTTAAAGGCTCTTTTTTTAAAAGGTAAAACGGGAATTCGACGTTCTATTGTAGCGGCTGGTGTCGAAGAGGAACTTTATACCATTTCTTATGAGATGAATTCCTGCGTTTTTGATGAAAAAGGAAGTTATGGAGCAATGCAGGGAAGGCCGAAGGATATCCCGGCGGAAAGTGAGGAAGGAAAGCGCTTAAGAGATATTATAGCCCGGTATTATCCGAACTATAATGAAACGCAGAAGGATGCGTTTTTAAAGAAATTAAATAGCGAAGGCTGTGGTTATGTAGCAGTTTTAAATACACTGTTTGCTCATTTTGAGGGGAAAGAGGATGAGTTTGAACAAAAATTAGGTTTTCCAATGTATGGAACAAATGGAGACTTGAATTTTAATGCGCTGCTGGTAGATTTTTACGCAGCAACGGATAATCATTATTGTGGCTTGGGCTTTGATTGGATTAATTATGAGGAAGATAGGTCAAAGGCTGAGAAAGGCAGTCCTTATAATTACAGTCTGGATACTACCGGTTATGGAACAACCAGTGAAGACAGGAACTACAGAGCGCAATTATATCTTAAAAAGAAGGGGATTAAAGTCAGGGTCAGAGAATGCGGAGGAATGTCACCGGGAAAATTTAAGAAATTGTCACAAAAAGGATATGTACTGATGTCTCTTAGAGATGGAAATATACGTCATGAAGATGGAAGACTGAGAGCTTATAATAAAGGTGGTCATTCCATGGTTGTTACCGGAATTACATGTGATGGCAGATACATAGTGTCTACCTGGGGAGAAAAATGTTACGTTGACCCAAGCGAAATAGTAGTGAAGGATGGGAAAAAGACGGAGATAAGTTATGAGTATGTGGAGTATCGGTAGTTTGGAAACAGGGGAATTTGATATCGTATAGAGGAGAGCAGCATAGATGACAAAACAGAAAGAGAAGATAGGAATTGTCTGTTGTTCCAATGGGCAGAAAAGGACATATGCGGAAAATATGAAACGCTTAGAAAATACCTTATTAAATATAGGGCTTCAACCTGTATTCAGCGAATATATTTACGAAAAAGAAGCTGTATTCAGCGGCACTGCCAGAGAACGGGCAAAAGCTCTTATGGAATTTTATAGAGATGATGAGATAAAAGAAAGCTTTGATATTTCAGGGGGAGATGTTGCAAATGGAATATTGCCCTATCTTGATTATGATGTTATTGCAAATAGTTGCAAAAGATTCTGGGGCTACAGTGATTTGACAACGGTTATAAATGCCATTTATGCCAAAACAGGAAAAGCATCTGTTTTATACCAAATCAGAAATCTAATCTATGATTGTAAAGAACAGCAGATAGCAGATTTTCGCAATACGATGCTAGAACAGGGACAGAACTTGTTTCAGTTAAATTACAGATTGATTCAGCAAAAAGAAATGCGGGGAATTGTAGTTGGCGGAAATATCAGATGTTTTTTGAAATTGGCGGGAACAGAATATATGCCGGACTTAAATGGTAAAATATTGCTATTAGAAAGCTATGGAGGAACTGTTGGCCAGATGGAGACATATTTATGCCAGCTGCAGCAGTTAGGCGCATTCGATAAAGTGGCAGGTATTTTATTAGGAACCTTTACGCAGATGGAAGCAGAAAATTGCGCTCCCAATATGGAAACCCTTGTAAAAAGAATGGTAAGAAGAGATTTGCCAATCGCGGTTACAAAAAATATCGGGCATGGAACCGATGCAAAGGCAATTGTCATTGGGCAGGAATTATATTTGGGTGAGGTAAAATAGTAGAAATATATATTTTTTATCTCTGTAGCTGGTGTGGTCAGGAATGAACAAGGAAGAGACATAAAAAACAGCAAATACAACTTTGGAGGAGACTTTTGAATGTATTATCATGCTTCAGCAGTAAAAGATATTAAGGAACTTGAACCGAGAATTTCAAATCATGGAATACCCTTAATCTACTTTTCAAAAAAACGTGAAAATGTACTGGTTTATCTAAGTAATGCAATAGAAAAATACTGCAAAGAAACAAATTTTTCATATGAAGGAATTTGGCAAAAATGGGCAGCATATGGTTTTAATCAGGATGGCAGACAACGCCTAGAAGAATACTATCCGAATGCACTCGAAAAAACATATAAAGGAGTATCCGGGTATATTTATAGTGTTGATGAAATAACGGAATCTAATTTTCAAACCCAGATTCCTGATGCCGCTGCGAGCAGTACGTCCGTAAAGATATCAGACGTGGAGTTTATTTCTGACGCATATGAAGCCATTTTAGAAGCGGAAAGAAATGGTCTTATAACAATAACGCGATATGAAGAAATGACAGAGAAAATGCGGGAATGTACCAGAAAAACAATAAAAAAGGAATATGAGGAAGTATTAGAGCATCCGGAATACAGACATTTTCTTCGTGGGAATTTTTCAGACTTTATTGAGGATTAGCAAATTATAGAGAAAGGAAATGCGGAGCTGTCGGTATGACTCGACTAAGCATAGAAAAATTATATTTTGGGCGTATATTAAGAATGTTTTTGTTCATGCCCAATTTTAATCTTTTTTTAGAGGTATATCGAGTTTTAAAAGCTGTAATTGGGCATTATTCGCTGAAATATCGCGTCTACGCCCAGAAAATCAGGATTTTTCGGGTGTAGACACGCAGGAATGGCATATACGCCCAACGCAGAATGTAAAATGAATTGACTAATGCAATAAATCCCAAGATATGAAAGTAAGGAGAGAATTTAACGAAATGTACATAAAAACTGAACGATTAGAGCTAAAAAAGATTTCAGATAGAGACCGAGATAAGGTAATAGAACTGCTAACAGACAATGATATAAAAAAGACTTATATGATTCCAGATTTTGAAACAGAAGCGCAGGCAGAAAAAATGTTTTAGCAATTAAGAGACCTTTCTTTTAGATAAATATGATTTGTGAATGGATTCTGAAAAATAATTGGGGGAGAAATGAATAACTGGTTTACCGTAGAGAAAATAGATAATGATACCTTTGCCATTAGTGAGTACAAGCATTGGGAAGAAACCCACTGTTACTTACTATGTGGAACGGAATATGCAGTTTTGATTGATACAGGCTTAGGTGTTGCAAATATACAGGAAGTGGTCAGCAAATTAACAGAATTGCCTGTTCTGGTAATTACAACACATGTACATTGGGATCACATTGGGGGGCATAAATACTTTGAAAACATAGCAGTGTTTGAGACGGAAAAAGAATGGCTGTCGAATGGATTTCCGATTCCTTTGGAAGCCGTAAAAAGAAATCTTCTGTGCAAGCCTTGTGAATTTCCGAAAGAGTTTCATGTAGAAGAGTATCAGATTTTTCAGGGAATGCCACAGAAAATATTAAAAGACGGTGATTGTCTGGATTTGGGAAAACGACAACTAAATGTTGTCCATACACCGGGACATTCACCGGGGCATTGTTGCTTTTATGAGCCGGAAAGAAAGTATTTGTATTCCGGTGATTTAATATACAAAGGTTGTCTGGATGCCTTTTATCCGACAACAGACCCACAGTTATTTTATCGGTCAGTAGAAAAGGTGAGTTCTTTGGAAGTAAAGAAACTTCTGCCTGCACATCACGAACTACATATTCAGCCGGAGCTGATAGGAAAGGTCGCTGCGGGCTTTCGAAAACTGGAAGAGGAAGGACAGCTGCAGCAGGGAAAAGGGGTATTTGATTTTGGAGATTTCCAGATTCATATATAGCTTATCAATTTTACAGGAGAACGACGCAGTTTGGTGTTGTGTTCTCTAAAAGAGGAAGAAGGTAAAAAAATGGATAGTAAAAAGGTAAAAGAAATATTATTTTCATTGGGAGCAGATTTGGCTGGAATTGCCAGTGTAGACAGGTTTTCGGATGCGCCAAAGGGCTATCATCCATTAGATGTTATGCCATCCTGCAAATCAGTCATATCCTTTGGCTGCCGGTTTCCGGTAGGGGCACTGTTATGTGAAAATCCAACGGTATATACCAGAATAAGAAATTCCATTACACCGAAAATGGATGCAATAGCACTGGATTTTTGTATAGAAATGGAAAAACATCAGATTGTGTGTGTTCCGATTCCAACAAACGAGAGCGAGTGGGACAGCAATACCGGAAGATGGCGTTCTATCCTTTCCCAGAAACATGCGGCACAGGCAGCAGGCTTAGGGACAATTGGCAGACATTCACTGCTGATAACACCGGAGTTTGGAAGTATGGTCTGGCTAGGTGCAGTTTTATGTGAGGAAGAGTTAGAACCGGATGCTATGAAAGAGAGCATTTGCAATAACTGCAATCTATGTGTAGAGGTCTGTCCGGTGAATGCACTGGAAGCACCAGAGATAAAACAGCAAACCTGCTGGGATTATGCCTTTGGAGATGATAAGGAAAAACAGAAATGGCGAATTGCCTGCCATAAATGCAGAGATATCTGCCCATATAATCTGGGAATCCAGAACTCACTTATATAAAACTTAGAAATGTGAAAAAAAGTCTGTAAATATGGAACTTTGATGGTAATGACTGGGCTGAAGGCTCTTTATTGAGCTTTCAGCCCTTAATTTATTCTATAGAAAGTTCTTTGAACTTCCTATAGAATAAATTAAGCACTTCGTGCATAAATGCGCATAACGCGCAAATGGAAAATGTCACTGCGTGACCGCGCGTTAGCGCGAGAATCTCGTAAGCGAGATTTCTTTTTAGATAAAGCGCCACCAGGCATTATGCAAATTATGACCTGTGAAGTGACAGTTTAGGAACAAAATGACGTTAAAGTGTACAAAAAAGGTAAGATATCATCATAAGTTTTGTGCAATACACAAAAGTGTGTGGTTCCGGAACAATCATAAAACTTATATGTGAATCAAAAGAAAATAATTGGAGGGAAGTTTCATGAAAAAATCCAGACTTTGGACAGGTTTAACATCGCTGTGTTCCTTTTTTCTTGTGACGCTAATTCTGGCAATGGACTGTATGATGAGCTATGAGGGAACTGTTAATGGCGCACTTGGAATTGTGACCAGCAAGGTAGTAAATGATGGGGAGACAAGCGAAAATACGACTTATTATGAAAGTGAATATGGAGAATTAAATGCAGAGAATTTGCAGAAATTGATTCAGGATACTTACGATGAAAGTGTTTTGGAAGAAGAAGAGGGAGCAGTACTTTTAAAAAATGAAAACAATGCACTTCCGTTGACTTCGAAGGAAACACGGGTAACGTTATTTGGACATGCGGTAGCGCAGCCATTGTATAAACCGGCATCCGCAGGTTCCAAAGGATACAAAGGGGAATATTGTATAAGCCTTTATACTGCATTAGAAAATGCGGGATTTTCAATTAACGATACGCTTTATGATGCATATATGAACAGTGAAACAATGCGGGGTACAGGAGCATTCGATTTCCAGACACAGACCACAAGTGAGCTTTCGATGGGGGAAGAAAGCATTGCTTTCTACACAAAGGAGATTCAGAATTCATGGGCAGAGGATTACAATGATGTTGCGATTGTAATGCTTGCACGAGAAGGTGGTGAAGGAATCGAGCTTCAGACCAAGGATGCCGAGGGCATTAGTCAGTTGGCACTTCATCAGGATGAAAAAGATTTATTACAGATGATTAAAGATTCCGGTAAATTTTCCAAGACAATCGTATTAATCAACAGTGGATGGGCGATGGAGCTTGGATGGTTAGACGAATATGAGGTAGATGCGTGTCTTTGGATTGGATGCCCGGGACAGCGTGGGTTTGAAGGTGTAGTCAATATTTTAACCGGTGAAGCAAATCCATCCGGAAGTCTCACCGATACCTATGCGGTAAATTCTCTTTCTGCACCGGCAGTAGTAAATGGAAGTTACAATAACCAGAATTGGACAAATTTGGATGAGGTTCTTGCGACAACGACAGAAGGCGAGAGCGATGTTTCCTGGTATACAGTGCAGGCTGAGGGCATTTATGTAGGATATAAATATTATGAGACACGATATGAGGATAGTATTCTCGGACAGGGAAATGCCAGTGCAAGTGTTGGTTCTTCTACCGGAGAGGCGTGGAACTATAATGCGGAGGTAACCTATCCCTTTGGATATGGACTGTCTTATACAACCTTTGAGGAGAAACTCGATAGCGTGGAACTGGATGGTGAGGACATCCATGTGACAGTAACGGTAACAAACACCGGAAATGTGGCGGGAAAGAAATCCGTTCAGATTTATGCACAGACACCGTATGGAGACTACGAAAAAGAAAATCTTGTTGAGAAATCAGCAATTCAGCTGCTTGACTTTGGAAAGACAGATATGCTTGCACCGGGAGAATCCCAGACTTTGACTATTACTTGTGATAAATATCTGTTGGCAAGCTATGACTATGTAAATGCGAAAGGATATATCCTCAGTGAGGGAGATTATTATATTGCAATTGGTGATAATGCTCATGATGCCTTAAATAATGTGCTGGCTGCAAAGGGTGCGACCGGTATGGTAGATATAACAGGCGCAGAAGTGGCAGGAAATGCAGCAAATACTTATAAATGGCAGGAAAGCTTTGATGCAGAAACTTATAAGAATTCCCAATATACCGGAGAGGAAGTAACAAATCAGTTTGAAGACTGCGACATTAATTACTGGGTAGAAAATGCGGTTACCTATTTATCCAGAAATGACTGGGAGGCTACTTATCCTGTAAAGGCAACACAGGTGGCGGCATCAGCAGAAATGATAGAAGTATTGAATGGTGAGTATTATACAAAACCGGAGGATGCATTGGCGGTCAGTGATTATACGCTGGGTGAAAATCAGGATATTCCATTGGCAGCATTGATTGGTGCGGATTATGATGATGCGTTGTGGGAAACTTATTTAAATCAGTTTACCTTAGAAGAACTTGCTACACTGGTTGCGGATAATTTTGGAACGGCTGAGATTGCTAACGTAGGAAAACCGGCAGTTGTTGTGGGAGACGGACCGGATGGTGTAGGCGGTACATTTAATGAGAGCACCTATGGAGATGGCAGAGACGATACCTGTTTCCCTTGTGAGATGATATTAGCTTCAACATTTAATAAGGATCTTTTAAGACGACGCGGCGAGCTTATGGCAGAGGAAAGTCTCTATCTGGGTCTGGCAAGCGTATGGATGCCGGGAGGAAATATTCACCGAACACCATTTGCCGGAAGAAATTTTGAATATTATTCCGAAGATGCAGTGATGAACTATCTGTGTGAAATACCGGAAATTGAGGCAATGGAAGAAAAAGGTGTCCATGCCGGAATCAAGCATTTGGCTGGAAATGATCAGGAGAATAACCGTCAGGGAATCAGTGTATTCTTTAATGAACAAGCATTCCGTGAGGGTGCGTTAAAAGGCTTCGAAGGAGCTTTGGCAGTTGCAGAAGGAAAAGCAGTTATGCATGGATTTAACCGTTTGGGAATGGTCTGGTGTTCTGCAAGTGAGACACTTTGTACACAGATTGTGGAAAATGAATGGGGCTTTGTAGGTCAGCAGGAAACAGATGCAGTGGCATCAGGAGAACCATATAAGGTACATTTTGCAACGACGCTTGCAGCAGGAACAGATACTTACTGTCTGGATTTTGCAGGAAGCAGCTCTAGAGCACTGGTACAGCAGATTACAGAAACAGATGACGGATATCTGCTTGGTAAATTAAGAGAATCGGCACATGATTATCTGTATATTATTGCCAATAGTGCTGTAATGAACGGATTTAGTACAAATTCTAAAGTAGTTTCGATTACACCTTGGTGGCAGTCTTTGATGTATGCACTGATTGCAGTATTTGCAATACTTGACATCGCTTGTGTTGTATTACTTGTGAAAAAAGAGAAAAAAGCGGAAATCATAGTAGAGGAGGCACAGGAATAATGAAAGAGAAAAGAGCATTGGGATTCTATTTTATTGTACTGGCAGGAATACTTGCAATTGTTTCCGTTGTGAGATTTTTGCTCTGGGCGCCGGCACATAACTGTATGGATTATATAATTGTCGGTTCGCTGATAATGGGCATTTTGCTGGATATTATACTTGTTTTGAAAGAGAATGCGTATTTAAAAATTCTGGCTACCATCTGCTATAGCATTGCCGGTGTAAAGGTGTTGACCAATTCCGTTGGTTCTTTTGTAGATGCTTTTCAGGGAATTAATATGTTTGGGGATGCCACACAGGTAGGAACAATTGTATCCATTGCAGCAGTAATAATGATTAGTATTGTTTTATCAATTAGTGCAGGTTTTTTAAAGAGAACAAAGTAGAACAGTGATAAGATAATGGGAATCCTTTAGGGATATAGTCGCTAAAGGATTTCCTATTATAAAAGGATTGATAGATATGAAAAAAATATTATTTCAAAAGGATTGGATTTGTTATAGAACAGGACATAGAGAGCAGGCATTTGCGGTAAACATTCCCCATGATGCCATGCTACTGGATGAAAAAAAGGAAAACTGTCCGGGAGGCGTAAACACAGGGTGGTATGATGCAAAGGATTACACCTATGAAAAAGTGTTTTTTGTACCGGATTCATATAGAGAAGAAAAAATCATTTTTGAGTTTGAAGGAATTTATCATAAGGCGAGCGTATACGTCAATGATGTGAAAGTTGGTTATCAGGAGTACGGCTATTTTGGGTTTTTTGTAAACCCGGAGGATGCAATCCGATACGGAGAGAATAATACAATTCGTGTGGAGGCTGTCAATAGCGATCAGCCAAACAGCAGATGGTATTCGGGAACCGGTATTTATCGTCCGGTGTGGATGTATGTAATGCCAAAACAGCATATTGCAATGGAAGGTATTCGCATTACGACCTTAGATTATAAGAATCCAAGGATAAGCGTAGAGGTGGAAGTTGAGGGGGAAGCCTCTGCTTCGGATGTCTGTATTGAAATTTTAGATAAAGAAAAAGTGATTGCGTCGTCAAAGGCAGCACAGACTAAACAGGCACAGTATGCCTGTGAGGTAGCTTTACCAAAGGCAAAACTATGGAGTACAGAACAGCCATATTTGTATACCTGTCGTGTGACATATGGAGAGGATGTGCGGGAAGAACGCTTTGGCATTCGAGTGGTAGAGTGTAACGAGAGCCAGGGCTTTTGTATTAATGGGGAAAGAATCATATTACGCGGTGCCTGTATCCATCATGATAATGGACTTTTAGGTGCCTGTACCTACGATTTTGCAGAGCGAAGAAAGGTGAAAATTTTACAGGATAGTGGTTACAATGCCCTTCGTTCGGCGCACAATCCATGTTCTAAGGCGATGCTTGCCGCCTGTGATGAATTAGGAATGCTGGTAATGGACGAGTATGTGGACGTGTGGTATATACACAAGACAAAATTTGACTATGCAAATCAGGTTGAAAAAAATTATAAAGAAGACTTAAAGAAAATTGTAGACAAAGACTATAACCATCCATCGGTTGTGCTGTATTCCACCGGAAACGAGGTGGCAGAAACCGCTCAGAAAAAGGGAATTGCACTCTGCGGAAAGCTGACAGAGCGTTTGCATGAATTGGATTCCACCAGACCCGTAACCTGTGGAATCAATATCTTTTTTAACTTCCTAAGCTCTATGGGCTTTGGGGTGTATAGTGACAAAAAGGCGGAACAGGCAGCAGAGAATGCGAAAAAGAAAAAAGCGGTTGGAAGCGAATTTTTTAATACACTTGCAGGCATTATGGGGGCAAATTTCATGAAATTTGGTGCCACATTATACCCATGTGATGTGAAAACAAGGGATGCTTTTGCAAATATGGATATTGCAGGCTATAACTATGGAATATTTCGCTATCAGCATGATTTAAAGAAATATCCGAAACGACTGATTCTCGGCAGTGAGACCTTTTGCTCAGATGCTTACCGTTTCTGGGAGGAAGCCAAGAACAACACGCGGTTAATTGGCGATTTTGTATGGGCAGGAATGGATTATCTGGGAGAAGTCGGAGTCGGTGCGTGGGAATACGAGGATTATGCACCGCGGATGGACTTAGGAAAAGGCTGGGTGAGTGCAGGCTCCGGCCGCATAGACTTAACCGGAAAGCCGCTCTGTGAAATGAAATATACAAGAGTGGCATTTGAGCTGGATAAGATTGGTATGGGTGTTGTTCCGGTTGGTAAAGCAAAGAAAAAGCATTCACCATCAGCATGGAAGATGAGTAATGCAATAGAAAGCTGGTCCTGGTCCGGCTGCGAGGGAGAAGACGCCATTGTAGAGGTCTATGCAAGGGCATACGAGGTTTCCTTATTTGTGAATGGCGTGTGCGTAGGAACAAAGAAACCAAAGGGAGACTGCAAGGTAGTGTTTCACACCACCTATCAGAATGGCGAGCTGAAAGCGGTTGCTTATGATAAAGATAAAAAGGTGATTGCGGAAACGTCATTGCAAACAGCCGGTCAGGAGACAAAACTGACCTTAGAACCGGAGCTTGCATGTCTGCACAGGGAACAGGACTTATGTTATGTACGACTGAAATATACCGACGAAAAGGGACAGGTAAAACCTCTGATGCGCGGAGATATTCAGGTACAGGTAGAAGGAGGCGTTCTTTTGGGATTAGGAAGTGCCTGCCCATTTTACACCAAAAGTTACCTGTCCGATGTGACAGACACCTATTATGGAGAAGCACTCGCAATTATAAAGCCGTCAGAGGAGAAAGAGATTGTGGTAAAAGCGGACAGTCCGTATGGCAGCGCCACGACGCGGATTACAGTAAAAGATTGATGAAAGGAAAGTCATGAGTACAAAAAAAAGAAGTATTGTAGAACAGATAAAGACAAAATGGCAGAAATTTGAGACGAAGCATCCGAAAACTGCAAAATGGCTTTACCAATTGTTTTATTTCTGGGTGTTTAGCATGAGTGTTACAATATTCCAGTATTTAATATTTACTTTTATGCCGCATTGGCTTGGAGTTCGTCTGGCGGGAACCGAGTTTATGTGGCCACAGATTCCGATTCATTTTGCAGGGATTTCATATAAATGGAATATTCTTGGCTATGAGGTGGCAAGAAATGCAGCAGGTGAAGTTGTAATTGGCGGTGGCCTCGGTTATTTTATCAGTTATGAAGTGGGAACCTTTTTGGCACAATGCATTAATTTTCCTTTGCAGAGAAATATTACATTTAAGAGTAAGGGAAAAGTGTCCTGGCAGATTATGTGGTATTTTATTGCCTGGGTATTAATCTCACTGGTTTGCAATGGGCTGAATGGATTGTGGATGCCGATTGCACAAAATTTCTTTGCACCTGAGATTTATAATATTCTGGTAACCTTTATTACCGGCGGAGTTTCTATGGTAATTTACTTCTTTGTTTTTAAAATTATTTTTCCGGAGAGAGATGCAAAGAAGGAGGTCTAGTGTGATATAATAGTACTACTTTTAGAAAGAGAAATGTTAGGGGAAGCAGAATGATTAGAATTGCGATTGTAGATGATGAACAGCAAGAGCGAAATAAGTTATTACGTTTTTTTGAACAGTTGCAAACGAAAGTACATGAAGAGATAGAGGTTCAATTGTTTGTATCGGGAGAGCAGTTTCTTTTTGAGGATGATAGAAATTTTGATTTAATCTGTCTGGATATTGATATGAACGGACGGGATGGAATTGAGACTGCAAGGGAAATCCGTAAAAAAGATACGGAAGTGATCATTATGTTTATTACCAATATGGCGCAGATGGCAATTCGGGGGTATGAAGTACAGGCACTGGATTTTATATTAAAGCCGGTGAATTATTATTCCTTTGAAATGAAGATTCGTAATGCATTTGATATTATCAGCAACAGAAAAAGCCGAAACATTATTATCAATAGCGCAGGGAATGTTGTAAAAATATCTACGAATGATTTGTACTATGTGGAAGTAGACGGGCACTATTTGTATTATCACACAAAGGATGGAATACATAAACAAAAAATATCGTTGAAAGAATTAGAGGACAGGCTGGAAGGGCTGTCCTTTCAGCGTTGCAATAACTGTTATCTTGTAAATTTGAAATATGTAAATTGCGTGAATAAGGATGAACTGCGCATCAACGGGGAGTGGCTAAAAATCAGCCGGCCGCGAAAGAAAGAGTTTTTACAGACACTGGCAAACTATATGGGAGGGATACAGCTATGATGTGGAATATTTGGATTAAAATTTCCTATATGGTGCAGATTTTGTCTGCATGTATGGTATTTATGGTTCCGGCTGCAAAAAAAAGAGAGCACTTTGCAGTAAGAACCGGTATGGCGGCGCTGCTATTGATTAGCGGAGCATATGGTTTATCGAACCTGCAGAACGATGAATTCAGTGTGTTATCGTTGCTTTACTGGGCAGTATATATTTTGGCAGCAGTTGCTTTTGTATGGAATGGGCTGGAATACTCTCTTATGCAGGCGGTCTATTTAGGAATATGCAGCTGCGGGATGCAGCATGTTGCATTTGATGTGTATATGATATACCAGCTCATGTCCGGTGGTCAGTATCCAATGCCGGATGTGAAAGGCAGTATGGTATCTATTGTAATTTATGTAGTGGTTTACATCTTTTTTTACCATTTCTTTGCGAAGCGTTTTGTGGTGCATGATAAGGTAGTTGTCCGCAAAGATGCGGTATTCCCGATTACTACGATGATACTGTTGGTGTGGGTAATCAGTATATTGGAATTGTCATCCTTAGAAGGCTTTGAGGCAGGTGTTTACAATCATATTATCTATAGAATCATTGATGGACTGTGCTGTCTTTATGTGCTGTGGGTACAGATAAACCAACGGGAGAAAATGGCATTACAGAGAGAATTGGACGGTATTAATGCAGCGGCAAGACTACAGAGCCGCCAATACGAAATTACGAGTGAAACAATTGACAGTATCAATCGAAAGTGTCATGATTTAAAGCATCAGATACATGCATTACGGGAGGCGACAAACGAACAGGAGAAAAGTGACTATCTGGATGAACTGGAAAATGATATCATGATTTATGATGTAGCACTTATGACAGGAAATAAAGCCCTGGATACGGTCTTAATGGAGAAAGGGCTGTTCTGCAAAAATCACAACATTCAGTGGTCGTGTATGGTGGATGGAACGAAGCTTGATTTTATGAAATTGGAGGACATCTACGCTATTTTTGGCAATGCGCTTGATAATGCAGTGACAGCAGTATTAGAGCTGAAAGATACGGAGCAGCGTGTGATTAGTGTAAAAATATTAGAGCAAAGCAGCTTGCTGATGATACAGATTCAAAATTATTATAGCCAAAGCTTAGAATTTGAAGATGGTCTTCCGATAACAACGAAGAAAAATAAGAGAGACCACGGCTTTGGAATGAAGAGTATACGTCACACCGCAGAAAAGTACAACGGAATTGTAACCGTACAAGCAAAGAATCAGATTTTTATGCTGCAGATATTGATTCCTGTTCCGGAGAAATAGCGCAAGTTTTTAAATTTAGGGACGCAGCCTAAATTCCGAAATCTAGGGACGTAGCCTAAATTTCAAAATCTGGGGACGTAGCCTAAATTCCGAAATCTAGGGACGTAGCCTAAATTTCAAAATTTAGGCTGCGTCCCTGAATTTCAAAAGGAGAGAAGTGAAAATGAAAATCGGAGTAATACAAGCAACCTCACAAAAAAATAAAAATCAGTTATTATATGAATGCGTAGTGAATGCAACAAAGAACTATGAGCATGAAGTTATTAATTTTGGCTGTTTTAAGGATGAAACAGAGAACTATTCTTACATAGAAATTGCACTGGAGGCGAGTTTGCTCTTATCGAGTGGTGCAGTCGATTTTATTGTGACAGGCTGTTCCTCCGGTCAGGGGATGATGCTTGCCTGCAACAGTCTGCCGGGTATTCTTTGTGGGTATGTGGAAAATCCCCAGGATGCATTTTTATTTGGAAGAATTAATGGTGGAAACGCAGTTTCTTTTCCCTTGGGGCTTAATTTTGGCTGGTCCGGCGAGATTAATTTGCAGTGCACATTAGAGAAATTATTTGAGGGTCCCTTTGGAGAGGGCTATCCCAAAGAAGATGCCAGGCGGAAGAAAAAAGATACCGTTATGCTAAAAAATATCAATACACTGACAAAACGGAGTATGCCAGAGGTTTTCCACCAACTGGACTTGGAATTGTTGAAAAAAGCACTCCAAAGAAGAAATGTTGTGGATTATATTTTAAATTATGGAACAGAGACAGAGGTTGTGGAGCTGCTGCTAAGGCGAGAGAAGTTATGAAAAATGCATAAGAGTAGCATAGCTTGCAATGATTGTGATTGGGAACTTAAAACCTAGGTCTGCTAATTTATAGGGGGGAAAATGCGTAGAAAACTTTTATTATCGGCAATCAGCAAATTTATAATTGGACTAATTATGATAAGTCTGCTGCTCTTTTTACCAGCCGGAACAATTTATTACTGGAATGGATGGCTTTTCATAGGGCTGCTTTTTATACCAATGTTTCTCTTAGGAGCAATCCTTTTACTAAAAGCGCCGGAGCTATTGGAAAAAAGATTAAATAATAAGGAAAAAGAAAAGGAACAGAAGCAGGTAGTTGCGTTGTCATTTCTTTTGTTTGTAGGTGGATTTGTAGTGTCTGCATTAGATTTCAGATTTCGGTGGTCAAATCTGCCATTAGGGATAGTAATAGCAGCAGCTGTTATTCTTCTGATTTCCTACGGGCTGTACGCAGAAGTCATGAGAGAGAATGCATACCTTTCCAGAACCGTCGAGATTCAGGAAAACCAGAAAGTAATAGATACCGGACTGTATGGAATTGTCCGACATCCGATGTATTTTGCAACGACATTACTTTTTTTGTCCTTTCCAATCGTGCTGGGCTCCCTTGCAGGATTTGTTATTTTTCTCTTTTATCCAATCGTGCTGGTAAAGCGAATTAAAAATGAGGAAGTGATTCTTGAGAATGGACTTCCGGGATACAAAGAGTATAAACAGCGGGTGAAGTATCGACTTTTTCCATTTATATGGTAATGCAATATTAAAAATATAGAATAAATTGTGTGGAGGAATTATGTTTAGAGAAATTGCGAGGAAAAAACAGTGTTTATCACAGGAGAAAATAATAGAAATATTAAAAACGGAAAAGCGTGGCGTCTTATCCGTGATAGGAGATGAAGGCTATCCATACGGAATGCCAATGAACTACTGGTACAACGAAGAAAATGGAAAGATATATTTTCACAGCGGGAAAAAAGGTCATAAGATTGATGCTATGGCTGCAAATAATAAGGTCTCATTTTGTGTCTATGATGAGGGCTATCGAAATGATGGTGAATGGGCATTAAATATCAGCAGCGTAATTGTTTTTGGTAAGGTGCGCGTTGTGGAAAATTTTGAAGAAGCGATGGAAATCTGCCGGTGCTTAAGCCTGAAATATACTCCGAATGTTGAATATATCGAAGAGGAGATTCAGAAGTTTGGAAAAGCAACGTTATGTTATGAATTATGTCCGGAGCATATTACGGGAAAGTTAGTGAATGAATCATAAGCATTATTTCCAGTGATTGAGCGAGGCGATTTTAAACAGAGTGGAGCGGAAAAATCATGACAAAAAGAAGATAATTAAAGAAAAGGATTAAGGAAGCATAAGGAGACACCATTATGAAAATCGCAATTTGTGATGATGAGGATATTTTCCGGGAGCAGTTAAAGAATGACTTAGAAGCATACTATAGAAGTCTGGATGTATTAATACATTCCGTTTCCTCTGGCGAAGCGTTGTTAGAAGCAAGTGAAAAGAATAAATATGATTTAATCTTTTTGGATATTGAAATGCAGGGAATGGATGGGCTGCAAACGGCAAAATATTTGAAGGAAAAGAATACAACGGCAAAAATTATTTTTCTGACAAGTCATACAGAGCTGGCAATGGAAGGATATGAGGTAGAAGCCTTTCGATTTTTGGGAAAGCAGGTGGAACAACAAAAATTATATGCTGCATTAAAAGCATTTCAGGAGTGCGTCAGCAAAGAAATTCGAATCGCAATTACGGAGAATGGTATGCAGTATTATCTGTCTTGTGATGAAATCTGTTATTTAGAAAGTCAGAATGTATATCTGCGAATTGTAATGCCAAAAGAAGAACATCTGATTCGCAGAAAATTAAAGGACATGGCAAAGGAGCTGCCACAGGAGTTATTTGTCATGATACATAGAAGTTATATTGTAAATTTAAAGTACATAAAAAGTTTTCAGGGAAATCAGGTGATGCTTACGGATGGAACGATACTTCCAGTCAGCAAGGGAAATAAGGAGCTTTTTACAGAACAAATGATGAAATACATGAGGGGAAAAGGATAAGGAATGCGTATATCAGAACACATTTATCAAATATACGGAGAGCTGTTAATAATGGCTGCTATGCTGATGGTTGCCCATTATGTCTTTTTGGAACCGAAATGGAAAAAATGGCAGTGGATTCTAAATGCAGTAAGCATACCGGTTCTGGTATACATAGAATTTTTTGTGGAAAACGAAGCGAAAATTTTTGCCGGATTATTTTGGGTAGGCTTCAATATCAGCCTTGCCAGAAAAAAACGGCGAATACGAGGATTTTTTCTAATTATACCAATTTTTGGAATTTGTCTGGGAATTATGCAGTCAGCAATATTTTTACCGGAGCTATTGTTTGGTATTGCGGATGACAGCTATTCTGCTTTCATAGATTTGCTCACATTTGTGCTGCTTCTTCTTTTTGTCTGGAGAGGAAAAGGCTGGCGCGAACATTTTGAATTAGAAATGCAGTATCGGACGTTGCAGCGTTGGGAGAGCAGATTATTAATTGGAATAGGAATATTGATTTATGTTGTAACATATCCGGTGTTAGATAACGAGGATTTGATGCAGTTGGATTTTTCGCTTCGAATGTATCTGGCTGTGATTTTAATCATTACCCTTATATTAACGGTTTCGGTGATTGTTCTGGTAATGCAGGGAAATCAAAGAGATTATTATAAAGGGATTGCAGAGCTGAATGAACATTATCTGCGTGCAGAATTAAAGCATTTTCAGACTTATCAGGAAAGTCAGATTGAAACAAGAAGAGTCCGGCACGATATGAAGAACCATTTACAAAGTATAATGTATCTGGCAAATGAAAACGAGCTGGAGGAGTTGCGCAGATATCTGAATGGACTCAACATATTGGTAGAGCAGACTGATATGGAGCTGCATTGTGGCAATCATATCGCAGATGCCATATGTAATGAGAAAAACCAGTATGCAAAAAAAAATAAGATTCGTTTTGAGATTGACGGTAGAATCTCAGAGCATATGCAGATGGAAGCAATGGATGTCTGCACCATTTTTTCAAATGCGATAGATAATGCAATAGAAGCAGCTACGCAAATTTCAGAGATAAAGAACCGATGGATAAAGTTAAAAATACAGAATCAGGGGGATATCCTGTTTCTGCAATTTACAAATTCAATGCTGTCGGAGAATGCAAAAAGGCTTGGTGAAAGAACCAGCAAGAAAGACAGTATCAATCATGGCTTCGGATTACAGAATATCCGCAGGGCAGTGGAGAAATATCAGGGAAAAATGGAAATACGCGAGGAAAGTCAGGGTGGCGTGGCAGTTTTTGCATTGGAGCTTATGCTAATGAGTCAGTCACAACAGATTTGATACATTTCACAACAAATTCCACCGTTAATTTATAGAAATGGAATATTCTGTAAAAAAACAAGTGGAGGACATGAAAATGGAGAAAAAACAAATTAGAAAAGCTGCAAACCGCGTAGGTGCAGGCTTACTTGTCTATGAAATTTTAATGTATCTGGTAGTAATGGTATTTATGATTATTGAAATGATAATTCTGCTGATACAAAACGTGGAAATGTTAGAACAGGATACAGAATTTGATGCGTTCTATGATGACTATTTTGCAAAAATGTTAGAAAGCGGAACATCTTCTATTGTAGCAGTTTTAGTTGCACTTGCATTTTTGGTTTTATTTTTCCGAAGATCAATCAGATTTAGAGAACTTTTTCAAGAAAATCAGAAAATGAATGTTAAAATACTGTTGGGGCTTGTGTGCATCTTCCTTGGAGCACAGCTATTGTTTGATTTTATGGCACAAGGATTAGAGCTTGGATTAAATGGAATCGGATACAGTGCATTGGAGAGCATAGAAAGTGCAACGTCCACAAGTACGACGGTTTCCATGTTTTTATATGCATCGATTGTAGGACCAATTGTAGAGGAACTGGTCTATCGGGGCTTTGTATTACGCAGCTTTCAGAAATATGGAAAAATGTTTGCACTTATCGTCTCATCCGTATTATTTGGAGTCATGCATGCCAATTTACCACAGGGAATCTTTGCCTTTGGCGTAGGTTTGATTTTAGGATATGTGGCGCTGGAATATTCGATTGTCTGGTCAATTGTTTTACATATTATTAATAACTGTGTCTTGGGAGACTTGCTGGGAATGGCTCTAGGCGGCTTTAGTGAGCAGGTTCAAAATGGAATTTTTAATGCAATCTTAATTGCAGGTGCAATTGCCGCAATTATCATATTATGCAAAAAAAGAAAAATACTCATCCGATTTGTGCAGGACAATCGGGGAGAAAAGAAGCAGTATCTGTATGCGATTACTGCGGTTGCACTAGTACTATTTATAGTGATAAATATGGGGATTGCAATTGCAGCGATTACGCCGGTGGGATAAAGTATAAAATAATTATAAAGTTGTTGACGAAGTGTAGTTTTATTGCATATAATAAGTTTAACAGAACCCGACACGCCTCTCATGATGATGCGGACCACGTCGGGTCATTTTATTATAAGGAGAAGTGAATGGGAAAACGAAAGCAGCATCAGCCTCCTTTATCTATTGAAGAACAGATACATAATTTAAAGAAAATTGGTCTAATTATACCAGATGAAGCGAAGGCAAAGCATATATTAAATGATATTTCGTATTTTCGTTTGATAAAAGCATATAGTTTAAATTTAAAAGAGAAGAACGGAAGATATCATGATGCAGTCACTTTTGAACATATCGTAGATTTATATCTTTTCAATGCCAACTTTCGGCAAATATTATTTCCTCAAATTGAAAAAATCGAAGTAAACGCAAGGTGCCGTATTTCTAATTATATTGCTGAAAAATACGGAATATTCGGATACAAAAATATAGAAAATTTTATAGACGCCGATTATCATGAACAGTTTCTTTCAGATGTGCAGGAAATTCTGCAACGCAATTCTAAGGCACCATTTGTTAAGAATTACAGGGAAAATTATGAAGGGGGCGAGCTTCCTGTATATGCATTGGTTGAAATAATAAGTTTTGGAACATTATCTAAACTTTATAAAAATATGAAAAGTGAAGATAAAAAGGTGATTGCAGTGCTTTTATGTATGAAGCAATTATTAAAGATGGACAGTCATTGGAAATTTTTTGTTGATAAACTGGAATTATTTATTGAAAAATATGAAGAAGTAAATATCAAAACTATGGGATTTCCAGAGAATTGGAAAGAACTACTATTACATTCAGACAAATAAAACCACAAAATGACAGGAACAAAATCCTCACTTTCGCTAAGATAGTCACAGAAGGAAGAAGAACAGAAAAATGGATTGGACAAAAAGCTTGCGCAGTGCAATTGCATATATGGAAAAGCATTTACTGGATGATATCGGAGCAGATGACGTGGCAGAGAGTGTGCACATCTCGTCCTATTATCTGCAAAAGGGCTTCAGTATTATGACGGGATATTCCATTGGAGAATATATCCGCTGTCGCAGACTCTATCTGGCGGCACTGGATGTGATTTCCGGTCAGGAAAAAGTGAACGAAATTCAGGGACGTAGCCTTTTTTTCGAAATTTAGGCTACGTCCCCAAATTCTGAAATTTAGGCTACGTCCCTAAATTTCAAATTTTGCAAATATGACGAAAGTCATGTGCAAAACAGTTCTTTTTTCACTTTCATGGAAATCGTAAAATTGATATGATGTCATTACAATAAAGCGACGAAGTGAGGAGAGAACAATGGAAGAAATTATTTTAAAAACCACAGATTTGACAAAAAAATACAATAATAAAGCAGTCGTTGACAATTTGAACATAGAGATTAAAAGGGGCGAGATTTTCGGGTTATTAGGGCCGAACGGGGCAGGAAAAAGTACAACGATGAACATGATTTGCTCGATTGTGAGACCAACTGCCGGCTGCATCGAATTGTTAGGTAAGAACCCTTGGAAACAGAAGAAAGAGGTCATTCACAA
>CAYMIS010000052.1:0-22763 GCA_964390485.1 uncultured Roseburia sp.
CATCTATCCTTCGCTCTTATTTTCTAATCTGTCCTTTATCTTTTCATATTTTTTGACATTTTCATCAGAAAGCATTACAATAGCTTCGTTTTAAAATATATAGATGGAGTTATATTATGAGAAAAATTGCTTTTTTTGATATTGATGGAACTTTAACCTCAGAAATAGACGGCTCAATACCGAAAAGTGCTGTTACTGCAATACGAAATGCAAGAGCACATGGAAATTTGATGTTTTTAAATACCGGACGCTGTTTTCAGAACGTAGAGGAACGTTTCCGTGAAGTAGGCTTTGATGGATATGTCTGCGGCTGCGGAACAAATATTTACTGTGACAACAAGGAAGTATTCTATGTATCCCAGAACCATGACGTTACAGTAGAAATTTTAAAAGCAGCCCGGGCTGTTGATGTAGACATTGCTTTTGAATCAAAAAAAGAGGTCTGTTTTGATTTAACAAGACCCCTTCATCATCCGGATGCCATCCGCCAGTATCAGGCATTTGTAAATAGAAATTACGATATGCCAACAGATTTGGAACATCCTTCCTTTTTCTGCGACAAGTTCGTTATCTGGTTCGAACGTCCGGAGCAATTAGAGATGTTCCGTAAAGTCAGTGACTTATATTTTGACTGTATTGACAGAGGCGGTACCTTCCGGGAATTCGTTCCCTATGGTTATACCAAAGCAACCGGAATCCAGTTTGTATTAGATTACTATGGTATCAGTAAGGAAAATGCCTATGCCTTTGGTGACAGCAACAACGACCTTCCGATGTTATCCTACCTGCCAAATAGTGTAGCTATGGGAAACTCCTCCCCACGCTCCCTCTTCGACCAGGTATCCTATGTCACTGCCAACGCCAGCGCCGACGGCATCAAGCTTGCCCTCGAACACTTTCAATTTTAACAAAAATTGACTTACATACCTGTCCCGAAATAAAAGTTTTTAAAATTTTATTCAGACATAATGGGTATTATCATAAGTTTACGTCATTCGCATTTTATTCTTTTGGCAAGAAAGCCTTTTTACTGTCTGTCAAAAGTTTTGAAATTTCATTATTTCTTCCGCAGAAAACGCTATCAATTAAGTCTGCTCAAGGTATTTACAAATAAGTAAGGCTGTTCGCATTGAAACGGAAATTTTGCTTTCGCAGGTTTCTTAGCACAGCGAGCAGGACACTTTTACAAAACGGAATCCGGTGGACGAGGGTAACACTACTTAGATTTCTTAAGTAAGTTACAAATCCCTTTCGGGAGCCGGATTCCAATATCGACTTTGTAAAAGTGTCCTGCTACGCTGTACTTGAAAGCTGCAGTCGCAAATTTCCGTTCAACTGTGGACAGCCTTACTTATTTGTAAAACGCATGAGCAGACATAATACGATTATTCTGCGGAAGAAACAAGGAATTTCTAAAACTTTATCCAAGAACAGCAAAAAGGCTTTCTCACAAAAGAATAAAATGTGAATGTTCAAAGTACCGATAATACCCATTATGTCTGAACAAAATATCATACTATATTTCGGGACAGGTATATTATTCTTTTCGCAAAATGTCAAGGGTGTGGGAACCGGCACCAATTAAGTCCGGGCGCTCACAAACTGCCATCTGATATTGTACAAAGTATTCGAATTCTTCGTCGGTAAGTTGGTTTAGGAATGGACGCATATAGTTTGCCGGTCCGTCCGGGGATAAAATCTTAATGCGAGTAAGTTTTGCTGCCTCCACCAGTTTATCAATGTCTTCAATACGCATATAATCATAGAGATTCTTCTTTTCAGAAATCGTATGAAAATCCTCGGTCAGACGCTTTTCTTCCATACATTCTAAAATGTGGCGTTCTTTAAAGGCATAAGTGAGAACACCATACTCATTCATACAGTATGCCACTAAGATTACACCGCCATCCTTTGTTACACGCTTTGCTTCTTCCAATGCCTTCTTCTTTTCTTCGAAGGAAAAAAGATGGTACATCGGACCAAACAGCAGCGTTACGTCAAACTGGTTATCAGAAAGCTTTGACAGATTCAGTGCATTTCCCTGCATTGCTTTTACACTGCTGCCCTTGGATTTTAAAATGCCAAGATTATATTTCACCAGTTCTACGGCTGTTACATCATAACCCTCATTAGCCAGTGCGACGGAATAACGTCCGGTACCTGCACCAATATCTAATATTTTTATCTCTTCTGCTTTCTTTTCCTTTGGCAGATACGCATGGATATACTTCATGGAAATACGGTATTCTACCTGCCCATGTCTGGAATTTAAACGTTTTTCTTCATTAAATTTATTATAATATTCTTCCAGTTCTGTCATTTTTTTGTAACACTCCAATCATTAATATTGCGGTTAAGGCTTCCGATGCTACAAAAGACATCCAGACACCATTTAAACCGAAAATATATGCCAATAATAATGAGCATGCAATAATTGCCACAAACCCACGCATAATAGAGGTAAGAAAGGCTTCTTTGGAACGGTCAACTGCACTTAAAAAGCCTGTACCGACAATATTAAAGCCTGCAAATAAAAATCCGATAAAATACAGCCGGATTCCTGTATAAGCATACTCCGCCATGGCAATTGAATTTTCACTATTAAATATCGCAACAAGGGTATCTGTAAAGAGATATACGACCACAAGAACAGCTCCTGCTAAGGCTATTGCTGTCTTGATGCCAAGTCCAAGAATTTTTTTCACCGACTGGCTATCTCCTTTTCCATAATACTCACTGAGTAATGGCTGCGAACCTTGAGATACACCGTTAAAAATTGCAGTCGCTATCAGAGCAAAATTCGCAATCACACCGTATGCTGCAACACCAACATTTCCTACCAGTCCAAGAATCAGGAAATTAAATACTGTCGTTGTCACACCGGAGGATATTTCTCCTACAAAAGCTGATACACCAAGCTGCCAGGACTCAAACAAATGCTTTGCAGAAGGGATACGCCATTGAAAACGCAAGGTATTCTTTTTATCCATAAAATGAATACTGCAAATCATGATACTGACAATCGGTGACGCCGCTGTGGCTAAGGCTGCACCCACTAATCCTAACTTCATCGGAAACATAAAAATATAATCAAACACAATGTTAAACAGGCTTCCTGCCAGTGTTCCTACCATCGCCAAAGATGGCGCACCATCGTTACGCACAAAGGAGCTCATTACATGATTCAACATAAAAAATGGTGCAAACATAAGTATAATTCGCATATATCCGGTTCCAAGGGCAACGATTGTCTCATCACCGCCCATAAAGGCAAGAATTTTATCCGGCATAAATACACCTGCCAAAACAAAAATTCCACCTAAGATACACGCCCAAAATACTGCATTAGAAAAATAACGGTCTGCTGTATCGTCCTTTTGCGCCCGTAGTATCGCAAATCTGGTAGCCGAACCAACACCTGTCATTGCCCCAATTGCAAAAATTAAATTAAAAATAGGAAGTACCAGATTTAAAACCGTAATTCCATTTGTTCCCGCTGCCTTGGCAATAAAAAAAGTATCTACAATAATATAACAGGAAACACCTAACATTCCAAAAATATTCTGTGATACATATTTTGCAAATTGTTTTTTAATAGACATGTCATCTCTCCGTTTATCTTATTCATCTTAATTATGTAAATAAAAGTTTTCACTTCCAATTCCTGTTATTTTAACATAATAACATCCGCCATTATACTATATTTTTTCCAATTTGAGAACCATCTGGCAATATCTTCTCTTATAATCTTTTTTCTTCCGGAAAAACTATTTTCTGTAGCCAAAAATTTTACAAAGGAGGGTTTTTATGAATTCATCAAGCTTATGTACCTGCCCGGAACAGCTTGCCATGGCAAGTGTACCAAAACAGAAATGGTGCGAGCCTTACGACTGGTGCACCGCATTAAAAGAAGGCACTATTTTTCCCTGTTTAAATCTGCCTTTTTTCAAAGCCCCTTTAGGAGACAGCAATGTAAAGCCTTGCAGCACTTCCCCTCTTTCTGCACAACAGGACAGAGAAGAAGTATTCAGCGAATTAGACTGCATCAGCTTTGCCCTTAATGACCTGACACTTTATCTGGACACCCATCCTGACTGTGAACAGGGAATTCCACTGTTTTACGAACTGTTAGAACAGCGTTTAAAGCTGCTGTCTGACTGTGCAAATTCTTTTTATCCATTAACTCAGATTTCCATGATTACAGGAGATTTTGATAAAAACAGATATGGCTGGCCGGAAGGTCCAATGCCATGGGAAGGAGGGTGTATCTAATGTTTGCTTATGAAAAACGTTTACAATTTCCGGTAAAAATCAAAAATACAAATCCGGAGTTTGCCAAATTAATTATCAGTCAGTATGGCGGTCCTGATGGCGAGCTTGCTGCCAGCATGCGCTATCTCTCTCAGCGCTATACCATGCCGGTAAAAAAAGTCGGTGGTTTATTAACGGATATCGGTACAGAGGAATTAAACCATATGGAAATCATCTGTGCCATGGTCTATCAGCTGACAAGGGATTTAACAGAAAAAGAAGTAAAAACAGCAGGCTTTGATGCCTACTATATTGACCATACGAAAGGGCTCTGGCCTCAGGCTGCTGCCGGTGTACCTTTTACTTCTTTAGAGTTCCAGTCCAAAGGGGATGCCATCACTGATTTGTTCGAAAACCTCGCCGCTGAGCAGAAGGCCCGTACAGTCTACGACAACTTATTACGAGTAATTGATGACCCGGATGTCCGGGCACCATTAAAATTCCTGCGCGCCCGGGAAATTGTGCATTTCCAGCGATTTGGAGAAGCCCTTGAAATGACAAAAGAGAAACTGGATAGTAAAAACTTTTATTATATGAATCCGGAGTTTGACAAAAAGATACTTTAATTTAATTACCTTCAAAGAAGACAAATATTTTCACTGAATAAAGTTTTATATCTACTCTCTTGTTTTACACAAACGATAAAAGTGTTCGCATGGAGACAGAATTTTCGGTCATCATGCGAACACTTTTTATTTTCTTATAAATATCTTGGTACATATATCATTGCGTTTTCAGCGAAAACAACAAATCTTTTGACAGTTATTATAATAAAATCATGCTGTCTGCTACTCTGTCTTAAAAATACTGACTTTCTGAATTAAATCCTCTGCAATATCCCGCAAAGTATGGGCTTCAGACTCTACCTGACCTACTATCTGATTTAATTCTTCCACACTAGACATCGTTTCTTCTGTACTTGCCGCATTTTCTTCACTAATCGCAGACAGATTAGAAATGGTATCAATAATAGAATTTCTTTCTTCATTCAACGCAGCTACCATCTGCTCAATTTCTTCAATCTTATGAATAGTCTTATCAATATCCCCTTCCAAAGTAGCAAAGGACTTCTTGGTATCTGCCAGTTTCTCATTTTGTTCTACAATATTGGTTGTTGTAACGCTCATTTTCTCAACAATCAACTCATAATTTTCTAATAAATCCTTCAGAGACTTATCAATCTCTGCTGATGAATTCGTACTTTCCTGTGCAAGGTTACTAATCTCACCTGCAACTACCGCAAAGCCTCTTCCCGCTTCTCCTGCTCTGGCAGCTTCAATACTTGCATTCAATGATAAAAGATTTGTCTGGTCTGCAATACTTTTAATCAATTCTAATGCACGTTGAATTGTTGCAACACTTTCATTTGTAACCTTTATCTGTTCGTTAGCACTGTCTACATCTTTAATAATTTCCTGATTTGTTTTTTCAAGAATACCCATAGTATGAAGCACATCTTCTTTTGTGTTGTTCATATTTTCTGCTGTTCCTGCAAGTTCCTGGGTATTCGCCTGAATAGTCTCTATATTAGTTCCCATGTCCACAACCCTTTCTGTTGCTCCCTGGGTCTCACTTGCCTGATTTGTCGCACCTTCTGCCACATCCTCCATCGCCTTGGTAATACCTTCCGTTGTCTGATTGGTAATTTCGGAAGCATCACTTAATTCAGCCGAAATTCCTTTTAAGGTTGTGGATGCAGATTTAATATCCGTTACAATTCCTCTAATGTTTTCTGCAAACTCATAGGCATCGTTATATATTTCTTCGATTTCATCCTTACGGTGCTGGTATTTATTGTCATACTGAATATGAAGATTATTTGCTGATAATTCATCAATAATACCCTTTGAAGCACCAATTGTTTTAACAATCTGGCGTATAAACACAATCGCTGCAATACACAATAAAATAATAACTATAACAATTCCTGCTACTAATTGCGTAACACCAAGCATGATTGTTGCATCCGCCTCTGCCTGAGGTATACCAGAGAACATCGCTCCTGTATATGTACCATTATTTATCATTGGTATATAATATCCAAAATATGGTGCACCATTTACATTGGCATTTGTTGCAAAATAATCTTCGCCAGTCTGAATTCTTGCTAAAATTCCAGGATCCATAGTTGTTCCGATCGCACCATCAATTGTACTATGTACACGTACATCCCCTTCAAATACTGTAAGGTCAACCCCTGTTTTTGACTTAAAGTCTATAATCTGTTCATCAACCGCCGTATTTTCATTATTATGCTGTACCATACTGTATGCTGACATATGCAGCTGTTTTTTTATTTCTCCAGTGATTGTTTTTTCTAAGATATTTGTTCCCATAACCGAAACAATCACACCTATCAGCAAACATGGTAACAATGCTAACAATAAAATTTTTTTAGAAATACTTATTCTCATAGCAGTCTCCTTTTCTAGGGCTATTTTTTTGCATGGTTTCCCATTACTTTTTTCCTATTATAACATACTTTTCTAATAAATGTACTCTCAAAATAGGTAATTTGACACATTTTTGCCCATATTTCTTTACAAAACTACAAAAAGTCCGACATTTTTGCCGGACTTTCTGATACACACGCATTTCATTACTTAGAACAAAGAATCTCACGCTAACGCGCAGTCACGCAGTGACACTTTCCATTTGCCGTTATGCGCGTCTCTTTTGGAAGTTGACCGCTTTATAAGCTTTTATATCTGAAAATCAATACATGCTCTTGATTCTCTTACCTGTGAAATAAATGCACCAAATTCTAAATGTTTTGTGTCCTTCTGATACGCATCTAACTCTTCCATGGATTCAAAATCAAAAATCAGCGCAAATTCGTAATTGCTTTCCGGTGCAGCTTCATCATTCAATGCAATTTCAAATCTTTTTACCTGTGGCAGTTCTCTTAACATTTCTACTCGGCGAACCGCTTCTTCTAAGTTCTGCTTTTTGTTTTCCTCTTTGAATTTGAACATACAAATGTGTCTAATCATGGCTGTATCCTCTTTTCTTTTTATTATTTATAATTCCTGCATAAGTGAAAGCAGGCTGTTTTCTAATTTCGCTGACATATTTTTTGTTGTTGGAATGTGTATGAATAATGCCTTTCCTGGAAAATGCATCAACATCTCATAATATGCCGCATTACACAAATAATGTGTAGGTTCATCTGAAACCGTATAATCTATGTGATATTCCTTTATTTTATCTATTATTTTTTCAACCTTCACATCTGTATAAACTAACTGTGTTTCTTTTCTGGCACACCTTTCCACACGAATAGTATTTTTTAAAGTTTTATCTACGCCAAACATATAGATTTGGTCAAAATCTTTGTTGATTGACACTATATCCTTTTCTAATCCGATAAATGAATTTGTCAGAAAAAGATGCTCTCCTGAAATTTTATTCACTAATTGGTAAGATGCATTATTTTTACCTTTAAAGGCTGTGTAGAGTACGTTCATTATATATTATCCTTCTTTATCATAGAAAGACCCGCCAGAGGCTGAATCATGTCTTTCCCCATTATTCATCGATTTCTTATTTCATACTGTTCCACCTTTGTCTCCACCAGTTCTGCGCCCTCATATCTTAGCTTCAATGAGAAAAATCCCCGGTTCTCTTCTAATAGCCGGAAAAATACTTTATCCCCTTCCCAAAGATTCAAGTTATCAATTTCTGCTTTTGGAATCCAGACAAGTTCTCCTTCGTCGCAGTCTGTTATCTCACCTTCATATTCTGTTGCTGTATAAAGGTGCATATATTCTGTTTCACATTCATTTGAAACAAAGGTTACTAATCCACGGAAAGCATACGTTGTTAAAGTCAGTCCCGTTTCTTCCTTCACTTCCCGCAAAAGACATTCCTCCGGGCTTTCTCCATCTTCAAATTTACCGCCAACTCCAATCCATTTGTCATGATTCTGGTCGTTGACTTTCTTTACCCGGTGGAGCATCAAATATTTTTCCTCTTTTTCGATATAGCATAAGGTTGTAAGCTTCATAACTGTATTTTCTCCGAGTCTTCTCTGATTTATAAATTATCCTTCTGAAAAATTATATTGCGGTAAAAATAAACTGTCAATCACAGATATAATTTCATGATTTAACAATAAAAAATATCATTTTTTTTTATATTTTTTACCTTGTACCAAAGTACTAATGACTATATAATAAAAAAGAACCACTATTTTGAGAAGGGAGAAGAAGAATACTATGTCACAATTTGTTAAATTAAATCCTGTGGGGTTAAAAGCACTGCATAAGATGGATACCCGTCTGGTATCCTACAATGTAGAAATGACAGAAGTTACGGGGGGTACTTTCTGGAAAGCCTACACACCGGAGCAAGTAGATGGAACAGAGGAATTTCCTGTAATTGCTGACTGGAGAAACATGGGAAATCTCCAGCAGTATTATGAACCAATCGACCTTTACAATCCAAGACTCCGCAAGCTGGCAAAGGAATTAGGGACAGCATGGGTTCGTGTATCCGGTACATGGGCAAATAAAACCTATTACGATTTTGATGGTCATACCAATGGCCAGGTTCCGGAGGGTTTCCAGAACTTATTGACAGAAGCCCAGTGGAAGGGTGTCCTTGATTTTGTAAAAGCCATTGACGGCAAACTTTTAATATCTGTTGCTAACTGTCCGGGTATTCATTCTGCAAAAGAACCTTGGGACCCGGCACAGACAAAGCTTATTTTTGACTATAGCCGTAACTATGGCGTACCAATTGATGCTGCTGAATTTACAAATGAGCCAAACCTGATGGCAATGAGCGGATTACCGGAAGGCTACACAACAGAACATTTCACCCGTGACCACGATTTATTCTGTGCATATATCCGTGAAAATTATCCGGAAACAATGTTAGTTGGTCCTTGTACCTGTGGAGATATTCCCGGTGGTCTTTTAAACACCGGTGATGGTGACAATGTTGGTGGTGGTATCGCTTCTGCTCTTGAAATCATTACAACTGACCAGTTAATTGGTAACGGAAAAGCAAAACTGGATGTTTTCAGTTACCACTATTACAATGGTGTTTCTGAACGTGGTGCTGCCATGGGTGGACACTGGACTGCTGACAAAGCTTTCACCGAAAATTATCTTGCAGTTGCCGGAAAATGTGCCCGTCATTACGCTGCTGTCCGTGATAAATATGTTCCGGGTGGTCAGATGTGGGTAACGGAATCCGGTGATGCAGGCTGCGGTGGTAATACCTGGGCTTCCACATATATGGACGTTCCTCGTACTTTAAATGAACTTGGAGACTTCTCCACTGTTTCCGACGGTATTATTTTCCACAACACATTAGCCTCCTCTGACTACGGATACTTACAGCATTCCACCTTTGAGCCTCGTCCAAATTTCTTTGCTGTACTACTTTGGAATCGACTTATGGGTCAGACTGTTTATGACTGTGGTGCTGTTACCGAAGGTGCACATGTATATGCCCATTCCCGCAAGGATGGAAAAGAGGGTTATGTATATCTCATTATCAACAACTCTGCTAATCCAACAACCGTTGATCTTCCAAAGGATGCCGAGGCTTATATTCTTTCCGGTGATGGAAAACTCCGCTCCCGTGTTATGTTATTAAACGGGAAACCATTAGTTCTTGGCAATAATGACGAAATGCCGGATATGTCTCCTGTTACACTGCCGGCAGGAACTATGGAATTAGCAGCCGGAAGCTGTGCCTTCCTTGTTATGTGATATCAGGAAACAAATATATTATTCTGAGAAACACAATTTATAAGTTTCTCAGATTCACGGGCAGCACATGGTAAATGTCTTCCGTACAACTTAAAAAGGTCTGTTGCAAAAGAATAAATACGAATATTCAAAGCTTTCGATAATACAAATCATAAAATCATCCAAGCTTCTTTTGCAGCAGACCTCTTTTTATTAAAATGCTATTTTTACAAATACCACTCCCTTGGTATCTTCTCACAATCTATAAAACAATTCTTTTCTCTTGTTAAAATCCTTTCGGTCACTTCAAATATTTTTTCTGCATCACACACAATACATTCTGACTCTCCAAGACGTACTGCTTTCGCTGCCCCGGTTTCAAAATATCCCTCTTTCATTTTATCAAAGGTCTCTGAAATATGGTCCGTCTTAGGATTATAATGACGATGCATCTGTACTGATTTTACAGAACCCTCCGGCATTTTTATCTGAAATACTGTTGGTTCTGCCGTTAATCTTTCCGGCACATCAAACACCTCTTCTACACTATGGATAAATGTATTACGGATATGCGTCACTCCTACCAGTAATATTTTTGCATGAATCTCACGCAGTCTGTCCCAGCAGCCACCCGGCGGGCATGGCGTTGTCGCCTCTTCTTCTCCCTTGATGTATTCCTGTGCCATTTTGCCATAGGCAGCAATACTGTGGGTTGGATGAAGAGAACGTACCACCCCTTCCCTTTTCATAAAAAGATTTGGAATAATTCCAACACATGCCGGCTCTGTTTCCGGGTCGAAAAAATTGTATTCCGCGCTCATCTGTTTCCAGGTATGGGTCGGTGTCATCAAAAGCCCTTCCGAAAAATATTCCATAAACGCATCAATAACCGTATCTGCCCCGCCTTCTACATCTCCCAGCGCTTTCATAGAAGAATGCACCATCACTGCATCATTGCTTTTCAATCCCATATCTTTTAACTGCTGTTTTAATTTTTCTTTTGTATACATATCTCTTTTCCTGTAAACAGTTCTTCCACCTGTTCTCCTAAAAATTCTTTTAATAATGCCAGTCCCACCAGTCCGGTACAATGTCCGGTATAAAGCTTCTGTAAACCCTCCTGCCTAAGGTAAAAGGCAATCTCTTCTACTTCCTCTTTGGAAAAAGTGCAGTACTCCATACCATTCTTTGTGCCCTTCATATGAAGTCCTCCACAAAAACCAACTATCCTTTTTTCTGGAAACACTGCTTTTACTTCTTCCATAATATTGAGGATGCCGCCATGGGAACAGCTATTAAAAATAAATAGTCCCTCTTCCATCTCAAATACAAGACTTAACTCATGGGAAAAATCATCCGGCACATATTCCTCGCCTTTCTTTCGATAAAGCTTCGTGCGCTCTCCAATTACCTCTAACCCCTTTGTGCTATGGGGAATCAGATAAACATGTTCTGCAAGCCTTGTAATTTTCTCAATGAAAATAAATTGTTTCTCATATTTTGGAAACACATCTTCCGGAATTCCAATCGGATGAATACTGCCTCCCGAACCGGAATAATATTCCTCCCTGGCTGATTTCATTCCGTATACTTTTACCTGCGGATTCTCTTTTAAATATGCACCAAAACCACCGGCATGGTCATAGTGACCATGAGATAATACAGCACATTCCACATCCTTTATGGACACACCCATCGCTTTTGCATTCTGTAAAAATACCCCGGTGCTGCCTGCATCCAACAAATATTTTTTTTCTTCAAATTCAATTAACAAGCTTAAACCATGCTCACTGATTAAGTCTGAATTGGTGGTATTTTCAATTAATACTGTTATCTTCATATATTTTTTGTCTCTCCCGGCTGTATTACTTCATCCCTGTCATTAAATCTGAAATACAAGGTGTATGCCGTCGGATTGTAAACTCTTTTTCCATCCATACTAAATACTAATCTTTTAAACGCCTCTGTATAATCATAAATTTCCATATTCGTGGCATACCAGATATCTTCCCTGTTTCCCATCACTTCTGCAAATTTTTCAATCACATCCCAGTTATCCTTTTTCTCAAATTCATAGCTGTGTCCCCACATATAAAACAACATCGGCGCACGATTTTTTTCATCCTCTAAAAAGGTCTGTACCAATTCCATTAATTTCTCGTCCGCATGATGACAGGTTGCCTGTAACCGCAGCCAGTCTGTCGGAACATTAAATTTATGGGATGAAATCGTAGTTCTGGCATAGGCAATTCCCGCTGCCTTTAAACAATTTACTACTTCATCATTAAAGGTGCCAAAGGGATAAGCCATTCCCCGCACAATTCTTTCAAACTGTTCCTCTAAAGTTTCTCGGTCTTTTACAACCTCTAAAGTACATAAATTTGCCGGAAGCTGCTCTAAAAATGGATGGCTGTAACCATGCACCGCCACTTCCATTCCACTTTCTTTATACAAATCAGTACATTGATTTTTACTCATGCGACGCTGAATCGTCCCTGCCGGATACACCGTTCCTTCTTCCGCATAGCGTCCGCCATTTAAGTTAAAGGTTCCCTTTAAGCCATGTTTTTTCATAATCTCCATTAACCGGATGTCCTGCTCCACCCCATCATCATAGCTTAAGGTAACTGCCTTTACCTTTCCTCCCGGAAATCTCATAAATAAACTACCCATATTCTTCTCCTCTTTTCTGCAATACTTTCTTTATTGTATTTCATACAAATTAAAACATCAATATTGAAATTTAGGGACGCAGCCTTTTTTTCGAAATTTAGGCTACGTCCCTAAATTTCGAAAAAAAGGCTGCGTCCCTAAATTTCAAAATTATTCTTTTACTGCCCCGGAGGAAACTCCTGTTACAAGGAAATTTGATAGAGCAAAATATAAAATAACAATCGGTACTGCAATAAATACAGAACCTGCTGCAAATCGTGTGAATTGGGTTTCATCCAGGCTGGTAAGTCCCACTGCCACGGTCCATAAATCCTTATTTTTTAGTAAAAGACTTGGCAATATAAAGTCACTCCACGGCCATGCAAACTGTGTCAGCGCGGTGTAGACAATCATTGGCTTTGCTAACGGTAATGTAATGCTTGTAAAAATCTTAAGATTCGTGGCACCATCAATCCGCGCCGCCTCATAAATTGTATTTGAAATTGTATCAAAATACCCTTTCTGTACCAGATATCCCATTGGTGCACCGGCTGCATAAATCAAAATCAAGCTCCATAGCTGATTAATCAATTCAAAATTAACCATAATCAGATACACCGCTGTCATTCCCATAAAGCTTGGAAACATACTTAAAACCAGTGTGGATTTCATCAAAAGCTTTCTGCTTTTAAACTGAAAACGGCTGATGGTATAGGCTGTTAAAATCACAAGCACTGTTCCAATCAGACTGGAAAAAACTGCGACATACAATGTATTTTTCAGCCAGTTTGGATAATCATACATGGTTGTATCCGTAAAGAGCTTCACATAGCTTGCCATGCTTAATTTATCCGGGAAAAATCCATGAATGTCATAAATCGAACCACTTTTCGAGAAAGAAGACATTACAATCCATAATACCGGAAAAAAGAAAAGAAAGCAGACTGCAATCAGCACAATATGTGTCACGACAGAGTCTATCAGATTTCGCTTATAAAAACTTTTTTTCATCGGAATGTATCCTCCTTCTTATAGGCATCACTTCTTACATATACGATTAAAGAAAAAACGGATGTGATAATAAAAATAATTAAACTAAGGGCCGCACCAATTCCATAATAGTTATTTGCAATGGACAGATTATAAAGCCAGTTAATTAATAAATCCGTATCACTGGCAAGGAAATATCCTTCATTATACAAGCCGCCTCTTAAAAAATAAAACGTACCAAAATTATTAAAGTTACCAGTAAAGCTTGTAATCAGTACCGGTGTTGTGGAAAATATCACAAAGGGTAATGTAATCTTTGTAAACTGTTTCCATTTGGTGGCTCCGTCAATGCTTGCCGCATCATACAAATCAGTCTTGATATTTGACAAAACTCCGGTAGCAAGCAGCATGGAAGTTGGAATAGATATCCACGCATTTACTAAAATACCGATTATTTTTGCCTTTAATCCCGCATCAATATCCAGAAAACCGATGGCATTTCCACCATTCATTGTTATGTAGTAATTAATTGGACCGCCATAAGAAAACAGAAATTTAAAACCAAGTAAGGTAATAAATCCCGGCACTGCGTAAGCTAAAATTGGAAAAGAACGCCAGAAGGTTTTCCCCTTCACACATTTCTTATTCAATAACAGTGCCAGACCCAGACCTCCAAAATAATTAACAACCGTTGCAATCACTGCCCAGACCACATTCCAGGAAAGAATCTTAAAAAATGTGCCCTTTATTTCAGACAAGGCAAGTATCTTATAAAAGTTTCCAAAGCCAATCCAGTCTACTAACTCCGGTGGAACAATTTCTCCCCCATAATTGGTAAAGGAAATTAATATCATAAATATGATTGGGAGAATATTAAAAATCAGTACCCCTGCTACCGGTACTGCCAAGGCAGCAATATAAAATTTCTTATCAAAAAATACAGAAACTGCTTTAAAAAATTTCGGCAAAGCTGCTCCCTGCTTTAATTTACAGTCACTCTCGTAGGCATCCCTTACATTAGAAATGTGAATTCCCACAAATACAGCCGTCAAAATATATGCTAAAATTCCCCGAAGCAGCATCATAATGGAATCATCACCTTCTGTTCCAAGCCATGGGTCTGCTTTATTTGTTCCCAAGGTGAAAAATCCGCCAATGTCATTGATTCCGTTTGTTACCAGATAAATTACAAAGCAGACAAAGCACGCCAGATATAAAAGTCCCTTTATCCACTGTTTTTGCAGAAGCTGTCCTGTTCCCATCACGCACATGGAGGCTTTTACCGGAAAGGACGCTTTCAAAAGATTCCTCTTTTTCTTCATCAATAACCACCCTTCTTTCAAAAACAGGAGACTTATGTCCGAGCATAAATCTCCTGTCGAAACAATTCTAATTCCTCACACTATTCCGCCAAAGTAAATATGGCATCATATACATCCTGTCCTGCCTTTTCGATGGCTGACTGAATTGCCGCTTCATCCACATATTTTGGCGTTTCTCCATTATTTTCACGGAATGGGTCTTTGGCGATATCACCCATTAATGTATGAGTTGGTACCCAGATCTGGTCCACTGCCTTAATGGATGGCATCAGATAAATTCTGCCACTGGAGAGGCTGTTAAAAATCATATCAGTCATACCGCCAGAATCCCCTGCTACATCAGAGCGGGTTGGCGCAATTCCTAGCATATCCATACGGGTATTTATCATTTCATAGCTTGTTGCAAAATTCACAAACTCAATGCAGGCTTCCTTATGCTTGGTATAAGAACTGATGCCATATCCATTGATACCGCCCATAACCGTAGTATCTACCCAGTCGGAATCGGACATTGCAGCACTGTCCTTCGACAAATCACCATCTGCCGGCATCAGAGCCGGAAGCTCAATCATTTTTAAATTTTCTTCTGCTTTTGTCACTGCTTCCTCTGCACTAAGCCCTTCCTCTTCATAGGCAAGCGCAAGCTTTTCAATAAAAAGACTATAAGTATCCGGTGTAGAAACTGCACAGAAATAAGAACCATCTGCAACCTTTTCATAACGGTTCATAATAATGGTATCATCAATACAGCCTTCATTCATAAGCGTTGCAAACTGACGCATTGCCTGTAAGCCCTTTGTTACATCCCCGGATGCCAGACCGATATCTTTAGCATTTAAGGTACCGTCTTCATTCTGCCCGAACACATAAGCATCGTAGGAAAATAGAAACTGTCCATTCAGATATAGATTATTAAAGGATGACATAAATCCATACTGACTGTCCTTATTGGCACTTTCATCTCTTTCTCGAAGCTGTTTGGAATAGGCATATAAATCATTCCAGTTTTCAAAGAAGTCAGCAACACCATTTGTGTTGTCATCCCATTCTGTTTCCCAGTTTTCCGGCATACAATCCTCGCGATAAAAAAGCATCGGTTCCTGAATATTGACCGGAATACCACAGCAATAGGTCTCGCCATCAATGTTGATTTTAAATGCCTCCCAGGCCTCCTTTGGCACATATTCATAACATTCAAAATTTTCTACCTCTAATGGAAGAATATGTTTATCCTCTGCATAGGTCATCAGCTTATCGTTTGCCTGATAAATCACATCCGGTCCATAACCGTAAGGACCATTCTCTGCAAGATTGGAGTACTCATCCATATCTGCATCTACTGCCTGAATTCCTTTGTCTACATAAGCCTCATTAAAAGCATCTAATAATTCCTGTAAATACCCTTCTTTTTTTGCAGTATCATTCTCTAATATACGAAGTACAATTGTTTCTTCGGAAGCACTCGCTCCTTCTGAACCACAGCCTGTCATCCCCAAAAGTAAAGCTGCTGCCATTGTACAAGATACTGCTCTTTTCCACTTACCCATGTATCACAACACCTCCATCGAAACTAATACAAAAACTATAGGGCTCAATTTCGCAAAAATCAACCTTTTGTTTTTTATCTGTATTATTAATTAATAACATAATCTCTCTTTTTTCCGTAACATTCTGCAAAATAAATACTTCAGATTCTGCATAAATTTTTACCGTTCCCTCAGAAAGCTTCTGCTCTATTCGCAGTTTAGAAAGCTCCTGCAATAAATGTAAAATATCTGCACAGTCGCCCTCTTCTCCGGTTCGCTCCCAATCCATACACCTTCTGCAATCCGGGTCATATCCACCAACCGTTAAGATTTCTGTTCCATAGAAAATGCATGGTGCTCCTGTGAAAAGATACAGCAGAGAAAGCGCAGCCTTCATTTTAAAGCGGTTCTCTCCCACCTCTTTAAAAAAGCGATGGGTATCATGACTGTCCAAAAGATTCATCATCATTGCATTTACCGTATCTGTATTGCGCATCAGAATCTCATTTAATTTCCATGCCAGTTCTTCTGCCCCTTTACATTCTGTTGCAAAATAATCAAGACAAGCCTTTGTAAAAGAATAATTCATAATACCATCGTACTGGTCACCCCGGAGATTGCTGTTGGCATCATGCCAGTTTTCTCCGATAATGATTGCATCCTTCTTCGTATTTTTGATTGCCTCTCTGAATTTTCTCCAGAAATAATGACTGATTTCATCGGATACGTCCAGCCGCCAGCCATCAATATCATACTCTGTCAGATAATGGGTTCCAATATCAATTAAAAACTGCTGCACCACAGAATTCGAAGTATTGAGCTTTGGCATATAATCACAGGCTGCAAAGGTCTCATAGTTATCTTTTTCTTTATTTATCTTATCGCCACGAATCACGAACCAGTCAAAATATTCGGATTCTGCGCCTTTTTCCAAAACATCCTGAAATTCTGCCATTCTCTCACTGCAATGATTAAATACCGCATCTAATACAATCCGCATGCCTTTTTCATGGGCTTTTTCTACTAATTCCTTTAAATCTTCATTTCTGCCAAACTGTCTGTCTACCTGATAATAATTGCTGATATCATATTTATGATTGGAAATTGACTCAAACACCGGAGTCAGATAAACTGCGTTGCAGCCTAAGTCTTTAATATAATCCAGCTTTTCAATAATTCCTCTGATATCGCCCCCTGCAAAGGTTTTCGGATTTGGAACCTCTCCCCATTTGCAGTTAATATAAGAAGTATCCTTTTCCCTATCTCCCATATGAAAACGATCCACAAATATCTGATAAAATACTGCTGTTTTCATCCATGACACGCAGTCCATAATATCGGCTTCATTAATATATGGATATTGGAAAAAATTATAAAATCCAAGGGTAAAATCATAAGTCTCTGTGACTCCGTCCTCTGAGAAAAAGTATTTTTTTTCTCCATCATTTACATAAAAAACATATGCCAGTCTCGTATCCTCTAAGGTGAGTTTCACTTCGTAATAATCGAAAAACTCACCTGTATATGCTTTTCGCATCTCTGCTGTTTTCTGTATCTCTCCAATTACATACTTACTTTCGTACATTACCTGCGCACAGGTAATATCATTTTTTGCCGTGCGCAGTCTGAGTACGATTTCATTCGGAGAGATCGGAAAGCAATAGGAGGAATCGACAATATGCTGTATTGCGTATCTGTTCATATTCTGTTCTTAACTCCTATTTTGTCACTGTAATTGTCATGGTATCTGCATCTACGGTAAAAGTATAAGTACCTGCTTCTGCAACTTTCACATTATAGGAATCCTCTAAAAGAGCTTTCGAAGCATCATCCACAACATTCTCTGTTTTTAAGCCCAAACCGGTATCTGTACCGTTTTCATATACCATAAAGTAAAGCTCTGTTCCTGCCTCTAAATCCATTGTAATTGAGAAAAGATTGGTTCCTTCTTCTCTTGCTAAATCCTTATTTTCAGACCAGTCTTCTACCCAGCTTCCTTTTACCACGATTCCGGTTGCTTCGGAAACTTCGTAGCTGCTTTCTGTTTCTTTCACTGGAGCCGGTGCAGCTGCTGCATCACCATTACGGACAATTGCTAAGGTATCCTGTAATTCATTTTCCGGGTCTGTTGTTAAAGTAATCGTATAATTTCCATCCATTAATACGTTGATGTTAGAGGTAGTGTCGGAACCGCCAAGTCCACCACCATTTTCCATCTGTGTGGTATCAATTGTGGTAAAACAGCCAAAGCCTTTCTGTCCATCCCATGCCCAGTCATGAATTACCTGGAACTGATCTCCGGCATAAAGGTCAAGGGTAAGTGCAAATTCATTCACTGCATTTCCGGTTGGTGCTAATTTGCAGGCTTCCTTTACTGCATCCGATGCATCTGCGCCTGCCCAATTGCTGTTCGCTAAAACTTCTCCTGCACCGGTTCCGACAACATACCATACTCTGGTATCCTCTGCCACTGCTGTTGATTTGAAGCTTCCATAAAGATTGGTATCTGCTTCAAAGGTTGCTGATTCTAAATCTTTTTTACTTGTTTCTAAGAAGGTTGGTGTCTCATACCAGCCTAAGAATTCCGCATCTTCTACTGTCTCATAAGCTTCATAGCCGCTTAAGACTTCTCCCGCCACACCTGTTACGGTACCAAGTGTCTCTTCCCCATTAAAAAATGTAACGGTAATCTCCTCTTTTGCCGGTGTCCCACAGGCACAAACTGCTGTCATGGTCACACATGCAACTGCCATACTTAATAAGTTTCTTACTTTCTTTTTCATAAAAATACCCTATCCTTCCTGTTTTACATTTTAACTTAACCGCTTAAGTATTTGTTAAGCTGATATTATCACTTAACCGTTTCAGTGTCAACATCTTATTGACATTTTTTTGCCTCATCTGTATCATACACTTATACAGTTAAGTAGTTGATTTTACTGGTTTTGTATTTTACTAAAACTACTCTGTTTATACGAAACCTTGTAAAATGCAGGCTTTCCCGAAACTTCATAAAATCTTTAAAATTCCGTCTGCCTACCACTGTTTTTTTGAAATTTAAGTAATATTTTTTATGGAGATTATCATGAATAAAAAAGTGACTGTACGTGACGTTGCCAGAGAAGCCGGGGTTTCCGTGGCAACCGTATCTTATATTATGAATGACAGAACTGACCAGAAAATCAGCCCTGAGACAAGAAAAAAGGTTTTACAAATTGCAAACCTGTTAAATTACAGACCAAGCCATGCAGCAAAAAGTCTTGCTACCGGCAGAAATAATATTATTGGGATTGCTTATAGTCTAAGCGAGCACACTCCTTCCCGTAATTTGGAAATCACAACTTTTGCCAATCTCTTAATAGAACGTCTAAACCGTATGAAATATGATGTTTTATATGTTTCTCTTATGACTACAGAAGAAAATCTGCACGTCAACCGTAACATCGATGCCATTATTGCTATTGACCTTACCCACGAACAGTTCCGCTCCTTAGCGGACAAATACCTTGTTCCGGTTATTGCAGTGGATATGCTGATAAATGATAATCTGTTTTATCAGATTTATGCCGATTATCCTTCTATGATAAACCAGGCAGCGGCTGATTTTGATAACGACTATTATCTGATAATAGACCGCTTTGCAAATACTGAATTTTTAAATTTCATCAGTGAAACTGTTCCTAAAGAACGTGTGCTTCTTTTTTCAAAGGATACACCAAAACAGCTGCTTTCCCTTTCGGATAAAAATATTGTTGTTGTCGGCTCTTATCTGGCTTTAATGTTGCTGCCTTATCTGGATAAAAAACGCCTGACTGTCATCACTTCCCGGGAACATGACATTACCCTTCCGGCAGATATCAAAGTCATCCACAACGATATTTCCAAAAAAGCGAACCTTACCATTAATGTTTTGCTAAACTCACTGGAACGGAACTTCGATTTAGAACATGACTTGAAGGTATTGTAAAAATGAAAAGGGGCTGTTGCAAAATTATTCACCAATCCTCCTGTCATAATTGGTATTATTAGAAACTTAGAGCATTCACATTTGTTCTTTTGTAAAGAAAAGTTCGGCGAGTGTTGGATAAAACCTTAGAAATTCTTTGCCGTTTTCGCTGAATAACGTTTTGTGTCTGCTCACGCGTTTTACCAAAAGCAGCAAAGCGTCCGCATTGAGACGGAAATTTCAGTCACAGCTTTCAAGTACATCTAATAGGTTTGCTTTTACAAAGTCGCTATAGGAATCTTGCTACCGCAAAGGAGGGCTTTACGTTACTGTCAATTGTCACGTAGTGTTCTCCTGCGTCCGCAAGATTCCGTTTTGTAAAAGCAAACCTAAAGATGTACTAAGAAAACTGAGAAATGCAAATTTCCGCCATCATGCGAACGCTTTGCTGCTTTTTGTAAACACCTTGAGCAGACATAAAATATCGCGATTTCAGCGAAAACGGCAATAGAATTTCAAGGTTTTTGACATCGCTCGCTGAACTTTTATTTGTCGAAAGAATAAATGCGAATGGCATAACCTTGTGATAATACCAATTATGACAGGCGGATTGGTGAATAATTTTGCAACAGCCCCTTTGAGTAATAGGCATAATAACCAGAATCTGGTACTTTTGTGTGTATAGGAATAAATACATCGCAACTACTTGAAATTTTGTATACAGCACTTTATAATATAATAGATGGTTAAAAAATTAACAAAGATTTATAAGTGAGGAAAAGACGATGTATGCAGATGAAAATGTAATCCGAATTAAACATGATGTTCTTTTTGAAGTTGCAAAGCTTGCCTTCGCCGGAGAGCTTGATGCGAAGAGAGATCATATTGCTTTTGAATTAATTCCCGGACCAACACCGAAGTTCCGTTGCTGTATTTATAAAGAAAGAGAAATTATCCGACAGCGTGTCAGATTAGCAGAAGGCAAAGCACCGGGGACAGTAGATGATGGTAATATTATTCAGGTAATCAGTTCCGCTTGTGAAGACTGCCCGATTTCCAGTTATACAGTAACAGAAAATTGTCAGAACTGTCTGGGAAAAGCCTGTATTAATGCTTGTAAATTCGGCGCAATTGAAGCTGGAAGACATCGTTCCCATATAGATGCTTCTAAGTGTAAGGAGTGTGGAAAATGTGCTCAGGCCTGTCCATACAATGCCATTGCCCATTTGAAACGGCCATGTAAGTTTTCCTGTCCGGTAAATGCAATTACATATGATGAGCATGGTATTTCTGTTATTGATAAATCAAAATGTATCCGTTGTGGTAAATGTATCCATAGCTGTCCATTTGGAGCGATTGGTTCTAAGACCTTCATTGTTGATGTTATTAACGCTATTAAAGCTGGTAAAAAAGTTTATGCAATGGCGGCTCCGGCAACAGAGGGACAGTTTGGTGTGGATATTACAATGGATAGCTGGAAGAAAGCAATGTTAGAAGTTGGTTTTACTGATTTCTATGATGTAGGAATTGGTGCAGACATGACAGCTGCCTATGAAGCAGAGGAGTGGGCAGAGGCGTATAAAGATGGTAAGAAGAAGGTTACCTCCTGTTGTCCTGCTTTTGTTAATATGGTGCGTTTGCATTATCCGGAACTGGCTGAATGCGTTTCTACCACAGTTTCGCCGATGTGTGCTGTTTCACGCTTGATTAAGGCAAAAGAACCGGATGCAGTAACCGTATTTATTGGACCGTGTCTTGCAAAGAAATCAGAAGTGGTAGACCAGAAGATTGAAGGAAATGCAGATTATGTATTAACCTATTCTGAGATTCGTGCCATTATGAAGGCTGCCAATGTGGTATTACAGCCGGTTGAGAAAAATACCCAGACTTCATCGGTATATGGCAAACGATTTGCAAATTCCGGTGGTGTTACAGCGGCAGTATTACAGAGCTTAAAAGAATCTGAGGATGAAATTGATGCAAAGGTCTGTGTGGCAAATGGCGCGGCAGAGTGTAAGAAAGCACTGTTATTGCTGAAAGCGGCAAGATTACCGGAGGACTTTATCGAAGGAATGTGCTGTGAAGGCGGCTGCGTTGGTGGACCAAGTGCATTTAATGACCAGTTCTCTTCTAAGAAGAATCGCGATGCATTAATCGCACAGGCAGATGAGCGGGGTATTCATGAAAATCTTACAAATTATAACATGGATTCCTTCTCAATGCATAGAGAATAGCTTTTGAAATTAATAGATAATTTAAAAATAGAAAATAAATAATATAAATAACTAATAAAGATATTGAAAGTATTTTTACT
>CAYMIS010000053.1:0-22578 GCA_964390485.1 uncultured Roseburia sp.
CCGTCATACTGGTGTTTTTTGTATGCAAAAAAACCTTACTTTTCCTGATAGATATTGTATACTATTTACATAGATGTATTTCAATATTTCACAAGGAGAATTCATATGAAGCTAAATTACAAGAGAACCTTTCTCATCGGACTGGCATTTTTATCTATTTCTGCTTTCTGGCAGATGTACGACAACGTGATTCCTCTGATTCTGAAAAATACCTTTGGTCTCGGAGAAACCATTACCGGAGCTATTATGGCAGCCGACAATGTACTTGCACTGTTTCTGCTTCCTGTTTTTGGTTCCTTATCCGACAAGGTGGATACTCCTATCGGAAAAAGAATGCCCTTTATTTTAACCGGAACAGCTCTGGCACTGATTTTCCTGCTGCTGCTTCCATATGCAGACCGTTCACAGAATCTTGTTTTATTTGTAATATCATTAGTTCTGGTGTTGATTTCCATGGGACTTTACCGTTCCCCATCCGTGGCATTAATGCCGGATTTAACCCAAAAACCACTACGAAGCAAGGCAAATGCCGTTATCAATCTGATGGGAGCTGTTGGTGGCGTTTACACACTGATTATGATTCAGCTGTTAGTAGGTGGCGGCACAAGACCAGACTATTTTCCACTTTTCCTTTCCGTAGGACTCCTGATGCTTGTCAGTGTAGCAATTCTTTTCCTTACTATTAAAGAAAATAAATTGCGTCAGACAATTGCACCGGAAAATGAACCCGAGGATGCCCCAAAGTCTACTGCTGCCCTTCCAAAGGATGTGAAGCGAAGCTTAGTATTTATGCTACTCTCCATTGCTTTATGGTTTACCGCCTACAATGCTGTAACAACTGCATTTTCCCGCTATGCTACTCATGTATGGGGACTTGAGAATGGAGAATATGCCAACTGCCTGATGGTTGCCACCGTTGCCGCTATTATCAGTTACATTCCAATTGGTGCCATTTCCAGCCACCTTGGTCGTAAAAAGACCATTTTAATTGGTATTGTGCTTTTAGGTTCCTGCTATTTATGCGCATCCTTCTATAACACTTACCATTTTTCCATGAATATTTTCTTTGGAATTATCGGATTTGCATGGGCAGCCATCAGTGTCAATTCTCTGCCTATGGTAGTGGAAATCGCTGCTGCCGGAGATGTCGGAAAATATACTGGTTATTACTATACTTTTTCCATGGCTGCTCAGGTTATTACACCAATTTTATCCGGTTTTCTATTAGAGCATGTGTCCTACCGCACCCTTTTCCCATATGCAGTCATCTTTACTGCAATGGCATTCTGCACCATGCTTATGGTAAAACATGGTGACTCCAAACCGATGAAAAAATCCAGTGTTTTGGAAAATTTTGATATTGATGATTAATGTAAAGGAAATGAATCATTATGGATGTTATCTTATTTAAAAATATTGTTTTAATTACAGTAATTGTTCTGATTGTTTTAATAATTTTATATCTTTTCCTAATTGCCCCAAGAATGACGGGTAAACCTGACCGCAGTTCTTTATATGGTGTGCATTATGCCCACCGCGGTCTTTTTGATAACAAAACAAATGCTCCGGAAAACTCTCTTGCCGCTTTCAAAAAAGCAGTAGATGCGGGCTATGGAATTGAACTGGATGTCCAGTTAAGTAAAGATGGTATTCCTGTTGTTTTTCATGATGCCACCTTAAAACGCATGTGTGGTGTGGATGGAAATGTATGGGATTATACTTTAGAAGAATTACAAAAAATGCAGTTAGCTTCTTCCACTGAAACAATTCCAACTTTTTCCGAAGCATTAGAAACCATCGCCGGGAAAGTTCCAATTATCGTAGAATACAAGCTGGATGTGGCTCAGACCAAGGTTTGTGAGCTTGGCAACGAATTACTGAACCAATATGTGGATACCTATCATGGAGCTTATTGTATTGAATGCTTCCACCCATTAGCACTTATCTGGTATCGAAAACATCGACCGGATGTTGTCCGGGGACAGCTTTGCATGGAATACTGGAAAGAGGAAAAATATCACGGAAAACTCCTATATCTCCTGCTCTCTTATCTGGTATCTAATGTAGCCACCCGCCCGGATTTCATCGCTTATCAGCATTCCGATGCGTCAAATCTTTCCAGACGCATATGCCGCAAGCTTGGTGCCCTTTCTGTTACCTGGACAATCAAATCCCAAAAACAGTACGAAAAAGCCCGCCCACACTTCGACTTATTTATCTTTGACAGCTTTATTTTAAAATGAAATTTGAAATTTGGGGACGTAGCCTTTTTTTCGAAATTTAGGCTACGTCCCTGAATTTCATTTCTTCTGAATTATATCCAGCAATTCTTCCAGCTGCATTTCTCCCATATCCTGCTTATCGGCTTCCGCATCCCGGCTTCTTACTGATATTGTACGATTATTCTGTTCTTTTTCGCCTACAATAATGATATATGGTACTTTATCCATTCGCGCTTCACGAATTTTATAGCCCAGCTTCTCATCCCTGTTATCGAATTCTACACGTATCTCTTTTTCTTTTAGCTTAGCTGCAATTTCCTCTGCATATGCCCCATATTTGTCTGAAACAGTAATTATTTTTACCTGCACCGGAGACAGCCAGACTGGAAATTTTCCTGCATAATGCTCAATTAAAATTCCGATAAAACGCTCAATGGAACCAAAGATTACACGATGTATCATAATCGGCCGGTGCATTTTTCCATCCGCCCCTACATAGTCTGCTTTAAATCTTCCCGGCAGCTGAAAATCCAACTGGATTGTTCCACACTGCCATGTTCTTCCAATGGAATCCTTTAAATGAAAATCCAGCTTTGGCCCATAAAAAGCGCCGTCCCCTTCATTTACTTTATAAGAAAGATTTAAGCCCTTTACTGCTTCCTCCAGTGTCCTTGTTGCCAGCTCCCATTCCTCATCACTTCCTATACTGTTTTCCGGTCTTGTAGAAAGTTCAATGTCATAGGAGAAACCAAATTTTGAATAAACTTCATCAATCAGTCTTACTACTCCCTGAATCTCGCCCTGCATCTGTTCTTCCGTCATAAAAATATGAGCATCATCCTGAGTAAAACAGCGAACCCTCATTAAACCGTGAAGCTGTCCGGATTTTTCGTGACGATGCACCAATCCTAATTCTCCCATTCGCATTGGAAACTCTTTATAAGAGCGGGGCTGCATTTTATAAACCAGCATTCCACCGGGACAGTTCATTGGACGAATTGCAAAAGCAGTCTTGTCAATTTCCGATGTATACATATTTTCCCGATAGTGCTCCCAGTGGCCGGATGTCTCCCAAAGCTGTTGGTTTAACATCATTGGTGTCTGGATTTCTACATAACCTTCCCTTACATGAAGCTTTCTCCAATATTCAATTAAGAGATTTTTTAACACTACACCTTTGGGTAAAAAGAATGGAAATCCCGGTCCTTCCTCCATAAGTGTAAATAATCCTAATTCCCGCCCCAATTTTCTATGGTCTCTTGCCTTCGCTTCTTCTAACATTTTAAGATATTGCTCTAACTCAGAGGCTTTTGGAAAGGAAATACCATAAATTCTTGTCAGCATCTGATTATTTTCTTCCCCTCTCCAGTAAGCTCCCGCCACCGATAGCAGTTTAATTGCTTTTATCTGGCATGTGTTCGAAATATGGGAACCTGCACAAAATTCCGTATAATCTCCCTGCTTATAAAAAGTAATCTTTTCTTCCTCTGAAAGTTCAAGAATCATTTCCCGCTTATATGGCTCAATTATTTTTTCCATAAAAGCAATCGCATCCTCTCTTGATACCTCATAAACCTGTAAGGACAAGGATTCTTTTACAATTTTTCGCATTTCCTCCTCAAGCTCTTTTAGATTTTCCTCCGTAAAAGGAAAACTAAATTCAAAATCATAGTAAAATCCCTGTTCAATCGCTGGTCCAATCCCGCATTTTGTATCCGGATACAACCGCTTTACTGCCTGTGCAAGCACATGAGCACTTGTATGCCAAAATGCTTTCTTTCCCTCCTGACTTTCAAATTCCATCTCTACTAAATTTCCGTTTTTCTGTAGAACCTTCATATATGTTGCTCCTTTCTTTTTTGCAGCACTGCTGCTTTTTATTTGCAACAACATAAGAAAAGAATGTGCACTATCTTAAAACAAAAAACACCCCTAAGACCACAAATACGTAGTCTTAAGGGTGCATGTATTCTGCACGGTTCCACCTTAACTTTTCACTTCAGATTCCAACAAATCCTATCCTTTAACGCAGGCATACGGTAATACTTACTCACCTTCGGCATTACAGCTCTGGAATGGTTTTCGTCTACTGTCTCATAAATGACTCCCACCAAATGTCATTCTCTCTGGATGATTCCACATAAACTACTCTTTTCCGTCATTGCTTTTCTTATGTTATTTTCATTAGGCTAACACTTCCTTTTTGAAAAGTCAACACCATTTTTCGAAATTTAGGGACGTAGCCTAAATTTCGAAAAAAAGGCTACGTCCCCAAATTTCGAAAAAAAGGCTGCGTCCCTGAATTTCAAATTATAGAATTTTGGTTGTCCATTTCGAGCAATCCCAGACTTCGTTTACCACGTCCTGATAGAATTCCGGCTCATGGCAGATTAAGAGAACACTTCCCCGATATTCATTTAAGGCACGTTTTAATTCTTCTTTTGCATCCACGTCTAAGTGGTTGGTTGGCTCGTCTAATAATAAAACGTTGGTACTTTTATTGATTAATTTACATAAGCGTACTTTTGCCTGCTCACCACCGCTTAATACGCGGACTAAGCTTTCGATATGCTTTGTGGTAAGACCGCATTTGGCAAGGGCGGAACGTACCTCGTACTGGGTAAAAGCAGGGAACTCTTCCCAGATTTCTTCGATACAGGTATTTTTATTTTCGCCTTTGATTTCCTGTTCAAAGTAACCGATTTCTAAGTTTTCTCCAAGCTCTACCGAACCCTTTAAGGCAGGAATCAAGCCTAAAATACTGCGAAGCAGTGTTGTCTTACCAATACCATTTGCACCTACGAGAGCAATCTTATGACCACGCTCCATGGAAATATTTAATGGTTTTGATAGTGGTTCATCATAACCAATCACAAGGTCTTTTGTTTCAAAAATATATCTTCCCGGTGTTCTGCCCAGCTTAAAGTTAAATTCCGGCTTCGGCTTCTCTGCTGCTAGTTCAATCACGTCCATCTTGTCTAATTTCTTCTGGCGGGACATTGCCATATTTCTGGTGGCAACACGGGCTTTATTTCTGGCAACAAAATCCTTTAACTCACTGATTTCCTGCTGCTGTTTGCGATAGGCTGCCTCTAACTGAGATTTTTTCACCTCATAAACTTCCTGGAATTTATAGTAATCCCCGACATAACGGTCTAATTTCTGGTTTTCCATATGATAAATAATGTTAATTACTTCATTTAAGAATGGAATATCATGGGAAATCAGAATAAAGGCATTCTCATATTCCTGTAAATAACGTTTTAACCATGCAATATGCTCTGCATCTAAATAATTGGTCGGCTCGTCTAACAATAGAATATCCGGTTTCTCTAACAAAAGTTTTGCAAGAAGAACCTTCATACGCTGTCCACCACTTAAATCCGTTACATCATGGTCAAGTCCTAAATCCAGTAAACCTAAGGCTCTTGCCACTTCTTCCACCTTTGCATCAATGACATAAAAATCATGAAGGGTTAAGGTATCCTGAATCACACCAAGCTCTTCCATCATGGCATCCATCTCCTCCGGATCTGCCTCTCCAAGCTTGTCACAAATCTGGTTCATTTTCTCTTCCATTTCAAATAACCATGCAAAGGCTGATTTTAAAACACTTTCAATGGTCATTCCCTTTGTCAGGGTAGAATGCTGGTCCAAATATCCAACACGGACATTTTTTGACCACTCAACTTTTCCTTCATCCGGCATCAGCTTTCCGGTTACGATGTTCATAAAAGTAGATTTTCCTTCTCCATTGGCACCAACTAAACCAATATGCTCTCCCTTTAACAGACGGAAGGATACGTCATCAAAAATTGCACGGTCTCCAAATCCGTGGGTTAAATGTTCCACATTTAAAATACTCATAAAAAAATTACTCCAATCTATTACTTTTTATCACGTTTACGCAGCTGATAAATATCCAGCTTCTCTTTCATGTTTTCCGGAATCTCTCTGCCCACCGGACAGCATTTTGCATTTACCATTCGTGCCACAAATTTACTGATAAATGCAATATCTTTTTCCATATGCTCTGCCTTCATTACTTTTAAGGTATCATAGCTGTTATGAATGGTTGCAGTATTATTCGGTGCAATCCGGGCAAAGGACACAGCCGGAACTCCTTTATCAGCCAAAGGAGTAGAATCACTGGAATACACATCCTGTGCCGCATCCATACCAAAGCCCTCTTCCAGACCCATATATTCGATATAATGCACCAGCTTTTCCTCTGATGTACAACGGGCAATAAATTTCCCCATAATACAACCAATCATATCCAGATTAATATTTAATACCATCTTTTTCAGTTCTTCTTCATGGGCTTTCACATAGGCTTTTGAACCAAGAAGTCCCCGCTCTTCAGAACCACACCAGATAAAACGTAAGGAATAACGATGTGCTTCCTTTGCAAATTTTTCTGCCATTGCCAAAAGTCCGATACTTCCTGACATATTATCGTATGCCCCTTGAGACAGGGCAGTGGAATCATAATGAGCTGTCAGAACAATCATTTCTTCCGTTTCTCCCGGCAGGTCTAAGACAACGTTATGGGAGTTTCCCTTATATTCCTTCTGTTTTAATATAATTTTTGCTGTTTTTGCTTCGGAATTTACAATGGAAATCGCCTGCTTTGCATTGATATTAACACCTAAGATTTTGTTTCCTTTACTCACATAAGAACGCAGCTCTTTCTGGTCAATTTCCTCATCCGCATAATTGGCATTTCCGGTATAATTGATAAATCCAACTGCACCATTCTCTATCATATCCTGATATAACCAGTAACCTAAGTGACCATCTAATAATACAATTTTCCCTTTGCATTCAGACAGGGAAAACTTATCACTATTCGGCATATAATAAATTGGCGCTTCTATTTCCCCACTGCCGGAACAGAAATAGCCTTTACACGGAATCTCTTTTCCGTCTACCAGAAGCACTGCCTGCTCTATCTCTGCCATCTCTACTTCAAAGGGCTCTAATTCTGCCTTTAACCCCATTTGGGCACATTTATCCTTTAGATAATTTGCACAGACCAATTCCTCTTTACTTCCACCGGTACGAATATAGGCTGTCTCTTCAAAAATTCTGTTTATCTCACTAATATTCATTTCTTCTTATCCTTCATTATTTCATTCTATTTACTACTTCACAGCATTTGTCAGATTGTTCCATCCCATCATCTGTTTTGTCTTCTTTAACACATAAAAATATGCCGGGAATAAAAAGGCATCTGCTAATACCCATGCCACCGGACTTGCAAAGCAGGCTGCTTTAAAGCCCCAGACCGGAACAAGGGCAAAACCCACAAAGGCTCTTGCCACCATCTCACAGACTCCTGCTAAAATAGCAAATTTGCTGTATCCCATTCCCTGAATCAGAAAACGGACAATATTTACAAAGGCAAGTAATATATAAAATGCACTGGTAATAACTAATGATAAATGTGCATTATCAATTACTTCCTGAACTGCCCCTTCCACAAAGAAGGAAGCAAGGGTTTTTCCTGCAAATAACAATACAATAAAAGCAAAAACCGCATAAACAATTCCTAAAATACAACAGGATTTTAGCCCCGTGGAAAGACGATCTAACTTTTTCGCTCCCACATTCTGTCCGCCATAGGTCGCCATGGTAGAACCTAATGCATCAAATGGACAGCAGAAAAAACAGCTGATACGGCTGGCTGCTGTCATGGCAGCAACCGCATTCGAGCCTAAGGTATTTACAGAACTTTGTAAAATAACACTTCCAATGGCTGTAATAGAATACTGTAGTCCCATCGGCACACCCATTCCACATAAGGTTGCCATATAAGAAAGGTTTACTATACGCTCCTCCTGATTTGTATGTAAAATTTCAAATTTTTTCAGGCTATAAATAACACAAGCCACACCGGATACCAGCTGGGAAATTACCGTTGCCCAGGCTGCCCCTGCTACTCCCATTTTAAAGGAATTGATAAAAATAATATCCAGTGCAATATTTAAAAAAGAAGATATCACCAGAAAAACAACCGGTGTCTTACTATCTCCCATGGAACGGATAATTCCCGAAATCATATTGTATAAATATGTGACCGGAATTCCAAGAAAAATGATTACAATATAACTGTAAGCACCATCAATAATATTTTCCGGTGTACGCATCAGTTTAAGAAGCGGCATACAAAAAACTACCGTTAACACTGTCATTATCACTGCAAAAACAGCCGACAGATACACTGCATTCATCATAAATGAACGCATTCCTTTATAGTCTCCTGCACCAAATTTATGGGCAAGAGGTATTGCAAAACCATTGCAGACACCCATACAGAATCCAAGAATCATAAAGTTGATGGAGCCGGTGGAACCAACGGCTGCTAATGCATCTACGCCGAGAAAACGTCCTACAATCAATGTATCTACAAGATTATAAAACTGCTGAAATAAAAATCCAAACAAAAGCGGCACCGAAAAACCCAGTATCAGCTTCATTGGTGAACCGCTTGTCATATCCTTTGTCATTTTTTCTCCATTCCGGCATCCGATATTTCTACTGCTCAAACACTCTAAAGTCCAAATCAGTTTCCATAGTAACGAATGCCACCCTGCTAACCAAAATATTTTTCAAATACGGTAAAAAAACTGTCGGTCTGAATTTCCGACTCTGTATCCAGATTCAATCCCTGCCATACTTCCTCGTTGATATTCGAGCCGAGAGAAGATACAAACTCATTATATACATTGTCAAAAGCCTCTTCTTCACGCTTTTCCACAATATTTTCTTTATTCGCCTCTGTCATTTCCACATGGTATTTGTTCAGACAACGAATAAAATAGTATCCGTCTTCTACTGCTATCTTTCCTGAAATTTCGTTATTATCCAGTAAAAAAGCGACGGCTTCCACTTCCTCCGGAACGGAATCCCTTGAAATATAAAGCTGTATACTGCTTAACTCATTATAATTATTGGCAACACTGGCAAAATCTTCACCAGCAGAAAGCTTTGCTTCTACCTCTTTTGCTTTTACCTCCTCTGACACAAAAATCTGCATCACTTCCATAACTCTTGCTTCATCATCACTAACCTCTTCATTGACTTCGCTTGTTAAGGAAGAATACAGTTTCTGGGCTAAAGCATAATGCTCATAATACTCACAGATATCCGCTTCTGAAACACCCATGTAGACAATCTCATCTTCTGTTAAAGTTGCATAATATTCCTTTGCAGCCTCTGCTGCCAGCAGATTCTCTTCCTCGGTAAGCACCATTTCTTCCGATTTTGCCAGCTGATTCATACATACAACCTGCACTAACTCATCTAACGTAATATCTTTTACATAATCCTCTAAGGATTCCTCGCCAAAATCATGCTCCCACAAATCAAGTCCATAGGCAGTTCCATAGATATTCTGGTAATTTACCAGATAAACCTTTGCCTCTTTAATTCCGCAGGTTGTGTCACCTATCTGAAAAACCTGTTTATTATTCAGTGTTCCCGACACTACAATATCTTTATTGCCTATTTTACATCCGCTAAAAAGAAGCATTCCTGCTGCAGCTGTTATAATCGCTACTCTTTTGTATAATTTAATCATTTTTCTCATCACCAATTGTATGAAGTCCCTTCACAATTTTTACATTAAAAATCATCTTCCGCAAAATTGTAATACTTATGCTTCCACAATCAGAAAACGTCCATCCGGCAATGCGAATACTTCACTTGCTTCTGCTAACTCTTCTGTGCTCATTCCTGCAATATCGGCTCCTTCTTCATCGAAATATTTACGCACTTCTTTTATATTTTTGCAGACAACCGCCATGCAGTCCTCTAAAAATTCTTCTGCTTCTTCTAAATTCTCTGCAACTCTTTCCGGAAGCAGCTGTTCCTGATTTTCTAAAAAATATTTTAAACAAACCTCATCGTATGCGCTCATATATTTCCTCTCTTCTACGCCGCTTTGTGTTTTTATCCGTTTTGTGTAAGCAGCGTATACACAAAACCTATTTTACGGAATCAAAAATTTTCCATTTACGCTAATAATTTACCACAAATAAACATCAATTCCAAGCTTTTGTAATTCTTTATAAATTCTCGCTACCGGAAGCCCTACTACATTGTTGTAGTCACCGTTAATTTTTTCGATATAAATGGCACAGCGTCCCTGTATTCCATAGGCTCCTGCCTTATCCATGGAATCCCCGGTTTCCACGTAACGCCTGATTTCTTCTTCACTTAACTCCTTCATCTGCACTTCTGTTTTTTCATAAAAAGTGTGGGCTCCGGCTTTTCCTGTAGAATCTATAAATACGAAGGTTACTCCTGTATATACTGCATGGGTTCTGCCGGAAAGTAAGGATAACATCCGGTAGGCATCTGCCTCATCCTTTGGTTTTCCTAAAATTTCATCATCCACTGCCACTATAGTATCCGCTCCGATTACTAATATATCCTGTGGTGTCATCAGCTCCTTATGATTATCGCCATACTGACTTACCATTGCGGCTACCTCTTTTGCTTTCTGCAAAGAAAGCTCCTTGGCTACCTCTTCCGGCACATTTTTCGTAATAACCTCTTCTCCCTTTGCCGGGCATATTTCAAACTCCAGTCCAATCTGCTCTAACAGTTCTTTTCTTCGGGGAGACTGTGATGCTAAAATTATCTGTCCCATATTTATTTTCCTCTTTTCTGCCTCGCTTTGGTACTTCATATTTCTGCCATAACAGCATTCCATATAAAAGTATCTCTTTGCTTTTATTCGTTAATATTTCTCGTTACGTCTTGTGAATTATACAGGAATTATCTGTTCTAAGCAAAAGGAATAAAGTAATTTTTCTTTTACCTTAAGCCCTTGTCCTGCAAATACCCGGTTTAATGCTTCTGCGTACAAATCCATCTGAGCCTTATAACGAAGTACCAGTTCTTCTGAAGTGGCTACCCGGTCTGTCTTGTAATCCAACACCGTAATTTTATCCTCTTCTATCCAGAAAACGTCAATAATTCCCTGAATCAAGGTTAAGTCCTCTGAGATTTTTTTCTGCTCTGTTAAATTGACTGCAGCATCTGCTTTTCTTAACCCTTCACTTCCATCGCCAAAACCAAACTGTTCTAATTCTTCTCCGGTAAATCCCATCACAAATGGTTTCTCCTTATAAAGTAAACCTGCCTGTTCTGCGTTTTTCATTCTTTTTCCAGTTTCCGACTGAACAAAGCCCTCGATAATCGGAAGTCTTACTAACTTTGCCTGTTCCTCTGTCATCATGCCGGCTTTCAGCATCCGGTCTATCTGTTCCCTGGCTGTATCCTCAGATGTAAACTGATAACATTCCATCACCCGGTGCACCGCCGTTCCCCGAAGGGCTCCCCGGCTTACTTCCTCAAATTCTTCCCCCTCTATCTCACGGATAAATTTCGGACGGCAGGGAACCATTGGTTCTTCTGCAAAGGCAGGTATCAGTTCCTCCTGCTCTCTTTCAAAATTTTCACGCATGGCACGATGCTTTAACTCCGAAACAGAGTATTTATTTTTTCTTGCGACATCTGTTTCATAAGGATACTGCTGTCTAAAACGCTCCTCCAGTTCTTTTAACAATGCTTCCTCCGCCTGCTCTATCTGTGACAGACGTTCCTGTTTTCCTGTAGCAGAATCCATCTGCGTTTTTATCTCCTGCACCACCAGTTCCCCGGTATTTACAACAGTTATCTGATATTTCTCTCCATAAGAAAGAAGCGCCGGAAGCACCCAGTCCAAATAGGTCATGGCTTCTTCTCTTGTAAGATAGGAAAGGGGGGTTCTCTTAACTGCAAAAACATCTTCCGCTATATCGGAATCTTTCTTTTTCTCTTTCTTCTGCGTTTCTATTTCTTCCTGCGCATAACCTTCTACTTCTATTCTAAGCTCTTCTAATGCCTCTAGGGCATCCTTTTTATTTCCGGTAAGAATCAGCTTCTCCTTTGCTCTTGTTAAAGCAACATAGAGAACACGTAATTCTTCCCCTAAATTTTCCAAATCAATCTGTTTTGCAATCGCCTTTTTGATAATGGTCGGCGATTTGATTCTGCGATTTCCATCCATAAAATCAAGACCGATTCCAAGCTCCGGATGCAGTACCATTTTACTTCTGACATCCTGCTTGTTAAAGTTTTTGCCCATACCGGACACAAAAACCACCGGAAACTCCAGACCTTTGCTCTTATGAATACTCATAATGCGGACAACGTCCTCGTTTTCCCCAATTAAATCTGCCTCGCCAAAATCCACGTCATATTTCTGCAATTCATCAATATATCTTACAAAATGAAACAGTCCTTTATAACTGGTATTTTCATAAGCAATCGCCTTTTCCACCAGCATTTCTAAATTCGCTTTTCTACGTTCTCCCGCCGGCATGGCAGCTGCATAATTTCCATAGCCTGTAACTTTTAAAATAATCTCTATTAATTCATGAATTGGAGTATCTGCCACCAGTTGTCGTAATTGTGAATACATTTTGTAAAATTCATGCAATTTTCTTCTCATACCGGATGCATCACGCATTATATCAGCATTTCCGGTAGAATGTTCTTCTTCGTTTCCTAAGGCACTGTTAACGTTTTCTTTTGTACTCTCACCCGCAGTTGAAACTGCATCCTCTGTTTCCCACAGTTTCAGCACACACTCATGAAAGCTTAAACTTTTATCTGTCAGCCTTATTTCTGCCAGTTCCTCGTCCGTCAAGCCTGCAATTGGAGAACGAAGCACTGCTGCCAAAGGAATATCCTGCCTTGGATTATCTAAAATCCGAAGCATACAAAGCACCGTCTGCACCTCAATTGCAGAAAAATATCCGGTAGAAGATACGGTATGAGCCGGAATTCCTGCATCATTTAATACGGACACAAACTGGTCTGCCCAGCCATTTAAGCTTCGAAGCAGAATTACAATATCCGAATATCGAAGTTTTCTAAGTTCTCCGCTCTTTTTATCCGTCACCTGCTGATTTTCCATAAGCTGCTTTACTTTTTCCGAAACCATCTTGGCTTCTAACAGCTTCTTATCTGTATATTCCGTATCCTCAAGCACTTCTTCATTACTATCTGTCAAAAGAATCTCCGGTGCAAAGGTAACGGAGCTATGACAAGCAGCCTGTAATTCTTCCTCCGAAAAATCTGTCTTTCCCATAGAATCCTTTGGTTTATCCGGGTACACCGCCCCGGGATATAACGCCGCCTTTGCATCATAAACCACGTTCCCAAGGTCTCTGTCCATAATCCGGTAAAAAATATCATTTGTGCACTCTAACACTTCCTTCCTGCTTCGGAAATTCTTATGAAGGTCTATTCGCTGTGTAGCACTTTCTTCTATGGAATAAGTGTCATATTTTTCCATAAAAAGCTCCGGTCTTGCCAGACGGAAACGATAAATACTCTGCTTCACGTCCCCTACCATAAAGATATTATTCTCTCCACGAGCCTCTTTGGAAATGGAACGAAGAATCGTCTCCTGTACCTGATTACTATCCTGATACTCATCAATCATAATTTCTGCAAAGCTGTCCCGGAACTCTTCCGCTGTTTTTTTCACTTCCCTGGTCTCTTCATCCACTAAAATCTCCAGTGCGAAATGCTCTAGGTCATGGAAATCCACCAGATTCTTTTCCCGCTTTTTTGCTGCAAAGGCATCGGAAAAATCAAGGGTTAAGCGCACTAACTCTGCTGCCATTTCCTTTGTCTGCTTTAACTGCTCTATCATAGTTTCCGTGGAACAGAAAAAATACTGCTTACATATTTTCTTAACAACATCCTTCGCCTTATCCCGTAATGCCTTTACCCGTTCCTGCTTTTCTACACTTCCCTCATACTTCTTACTTCCTGCCATACGATCATAGGTCAGATTCGTAAGGGCATTGCAATATTCTGAAAAGCTGTCAAGCTCTGCAATTGCCTGATATTTTTCCAAATCGCTGCTAATTGCTTTTTCATACATATAAGGTCCATCTGCTGCCTGTGTTAATGCAAGCGCCTCTTCTATCATTACAACAACATCTTTGATTACTGCCTTAATATTCTCTAATAAAGGCTTCATCCACTCCGCCTGATTTAATTCTTCCTCATTGGTAACAGCATATCCTTCTGTCAAAGAAGTCAGCCACTCCTTCGGCCAGGGATAGCTTTTCGAAAACTCATAAAGCTGTAAAATCATATCATTTAAGGCAGCATCACTTCGTCCGAAGGCATAACTTTCCACAAAATTGGTAAAGTCTTCTGTCTGATTCTCATAATTTTCTTCTAAAAGCTTCTTTAATACATCCTCTTTTAAAAGCTTTAATTCCCCCTCATCCCCAATACGGAAATTCGGCTCTAAATCTATCTCATGAAAATGATTCCGTATGACATAAAGACAAAAGCTGTCAATGGTGGTAATCTGGGCATTATGAATTAACGTCAGCTGACGCTGTAAATGCTCATCTGACGGATTTTCTTCCAATGCTTTCTCAATTGCTGCTCCGATTCGCTCCCTCATCTCTGCTGCTGCTGCGTTTGTAAAGGTTACAATCAGCAGACGGTCGATGTCCACCGGATGCTCTTTGTCAGTAATCATTTTAATAATTCGTTCTACTAACACAGCTGTTTTTCCCGAACCTGCTGCCGCAGAAACTAAAATATTTCTGTTTCGAAGGTCAATTACCTGCTGCTGTTCCGCTGTCCATGATACTCCCATCTATGACAATTCCTCCAATATTTTCTCTTGCATCTGTCTCTATATTTGTGCCGATGTTTTACGACTCTTTTCCTGCGGTTTCCTCCTTCAGCTTCTCCATAATGGCATCACTGCTGTCAAATTCCTGCAATTTCTCATAGGAAAAGCCCGGCATTCTTGCATCAAAACCACATACCGTATGATATGGACAGTAATCACAGCCTGTCTTTCCCGAAAGCTGATATGGTTTTACTCCAATATCTCCGGCATAAATCCGTTTGCCGGTCTCTATCATTTTCTGGTTCACATAATCAGACATTACTTTAAAATCAAAAGTGCTTGCCACCTTCGAGGTTGCTTTTAAGCTGCCATCTGTCTTAAGTCCCACCGGTATTACTACAGAATTTCCTGCAAACTCCGTATCCATCGCCCGGTAAACCTCCGGCTCTGCATTTACCAGTCCATTCAGCTTCAACTGCTCTAAAACTGCCTGCCTGATTTCTGCTTCAGACTCGGTACCGACACCCTCCACCATGGGATTTTTGATGTGGTAATAAAAAATACCTGCCGGCTCTACCACCTTTTGGGGATGCTTTTTCCCCGTCAGCTCCATCGCTGCATTTAAATACACCACCAGCTGCAATTGCAAGCCATGATAGAGATTCAATAAGGAAAAACTGGTATTCCCGGATTTATAATCAATAATTTTCACATATACCTTATCATCAGTTTCGTAAGTATCTATACGGTCGATTCTTCCAAGCAGCTGCATTTTTTCCTCGTCACTTAAAGTAAAACGAATCGCCTCTAATCTGTCTGCTCTGGAAAAAGATACCTCAAACTCACTTGGCACAAAACGACCTTTCTGTACCTGGGTTGCCAGCGCCCAAACCGTTCTTCGAATGGTATTTTTCATACGCTCTAACAGATAACGGTTTCTTACATTTTCAAAAGCCCCTGTATTTTTACAGGCAAGAACAGCTGCTTCCATACTTTCGTCAATAAACTGTTCCTGTATTTCCTTTGGAATATTAAACCAGGTATATTCTGACTTTTCAATCCGCTCTCCGAACTGTTCTAAGGCATCATGGTAAATATTCCCCATATCTACACTGGCAAATTCTAACAATTCCCTCTCCTTTAAACTCAGCCCATAATGAAGATAATGGGCGAAAGCACAGGAAGCAAATTGTTCTAATCTTGTAACACTATTTTCTAACACTGCACCATATAAGGCTTTTGTAACAGCATGACTGATTGGCTCATCCGTATGATAGGAATAAGCTGCATCGATAAGTTTTTCCACCTTTTCCTTATATTCTGCGTTGGATAAATACCACTTTGCAAGGGCATCCCAGAGTTTTTTATGATTTGTCTCATTGGACGCTGCGGACAATCCCTGTAAAAAGAAGTTCATGCTGCTTTTCGGTGTCAGCACAGCAGCCTCTGCCATCTCCTCTTCAAATTCTAATATCTCCTTTTGTGGAAACATTTTTAACAGGGTTCCTATCAGATAAGAGCGGCGAAGGGCTTTTCCTTCAGAATTAACCTTAGAAAAAGTAACATACAAATAATCGGAAGGCTTTGTCATATTTAAATACAAATAAAATTTCTGTATAAATACCTTTTCCCTTGTACCCGGTGCAAGTTCTAACTTGTTCTCTGCCATTTTTTCCCGCTCAAACTGTGAAATGATTCCCCCGGCATTTCCCGCCTTAGGAACTACGCCATCATTTACTCCAAGGAAAAACAGCACCCGGATATGATTCAATCTGGTTCGTTCAATATCACCAATGGTCACCTTATCATTTCCCGGTGGAATTACTCCCACCTTTGCCGCCTGAAAGCCTGCATCTAAAATATCACTGTATTCCTTTAACGGAATCTGCTCCTCACCAAGCAATGCAACTACCTTATCCAAAAGTTCCATGACAATACGGTAAATCTGGGAATATTCCTTCGCCTTTGCCTGCTCTCCTGCTGCCTGATAGGCTTCTTCCTTTTCTTTCAAGCGCCGCTCTACTTCCAAAGCTTCCAGCATCTTACAAAGGGCATAGGTCTGGCTTTTTACCGTATGTCCTTTCTCTTTAAAAGCCATGCAAACAGGCTCTAACGCCTTAAGTACTGTTTCCCGTACCTGATTCATTTCTGCCATTTCATCGATACTTCCATCCCGGTTTACAAAGGTCCAGGACATCTTCCACTTCTTAATCCCCCGGATTCCCTTTGCCAGCACATAGTTTTCCAGCCGGTCAATCTCTGTATCTTCTATTCCACATAATCCACATCTTAGAAAACGAAATACACTTTCATAGGAAAAATCATACTCTGCCACCTCTAATGCTGCACGAATAAACTCTGTTAATGGATGAAACAAAATATTTTTTGTCTGGTCAATGAAAAAGGGTATCTCATACTGTTCGAAAATCTCCGGTACATAGCTTGCATATAAGTTTACATCTCCCGTTACCACTGCAATATCCTTATAGCAGAAGCCTTCTTCCCTTACCAGCCGCACAATCTCCTTTGCTGCAAAGAAAAGCTCTTCTCGCGGATTTCTTAAGGCTGCAAGTTTTAACGCATCTGCCCTTTTATCCCATTTCTGAAAAGCAGGACGAAACAAATTCTGCTCCATAAAAAAAAGTTCTCCCGCATTTCGATAGCGTTTTTTATCTGCTCCCTCTAAAATCAACGGGTCAGATACCGGCAGGGATACCTCCTCTGCCATCTTAAGCAGCAGCTCTACTGTTTTTTTACTCATGGCAAACAACTCCTGCGGTCCTCTGCAATGATAAAAATCCTCCCGAATATCCATCGTAACGGAAAACACAAGCTGCTCTGCCAAGGTCATCAATTGTTTGATTAATTTATTCTGTATCGGAGTAAATCCGGTAAATTCATCAAATACCACCACACTATTTTTAATAATAGCGGATTCTCCTGCCACATCACATAACAGCGTTAATACTTCTTCTGAGGTGATAAAACGTCCTTCTAAATACTCCCGGAAGCTTTTATACATGATAAGTATATCCTGTAATTTTAAGCGTAATGTCTCATTTATCTCTTCCTTTTGTATAAAAGTCTCTAAATCCGAAGGTTCAATATTATACTGGGCCAGCTCAGAAATGAAAGATTTCACCTCACCAATATAGCCCATCTTATTCATATTCCCCCCTAACACTTTAAGGGATGCCTTCTTTTCCTCTGCAATTTTTCTTAAAACAAGATTCTTTCCTGTTTCCTCTAATACCACTAAATCCTGTTTTCCCAGTTCATCAAATACACGATATGCAAGGCGGGCAAAACTAAGCACGTCCACATTCATAATGGCATGCGTCTTTTGCAGCCGTACTAATTCCCTCTGGGTCTGCATCGTAAACTGCTCCGGCACCAGCACCAGATAATTCTGCTTTGGATGCTTTTCTGCCTGCTCTAATACCCACTGGTACAGATAATTTGATTTACCGCTTCCTGAATTGCCAAAAATAAACTGTAACGCCATACTGACTCCATGCCTTTCTGTCTGCCTGCCTATTTATACAAAATCCCGCTGATAGCACCCTTTTTTATTTTTCATCTATATGAAAATTAGGTCCTAAATTACCTTCCCGTAAATGTTTTCTGCATAATGCCACATAGGAATCATTTCCACCAAGTACCACCTGGGCACCCTCTCTTACAATCCCCTGTTCATTGAATCTCGCATTACATTTTGCCGCTTTTCCACACCAGCAGACTGTCTTAATCTCTTCGATAATATCTGCCCAGGACAACAACCAGATACTTCCCGGAAATGGCTCATTACGAAAATCTGCCCGAAGTCCATAACAGATAACCGGAACATTCAAATCGTCCACCACATGTACAAAAAATTCAATCTGTTCTTTGGTACAAAACTGTGCTTCATCAATGATAATACAGTCATACTGTAAAATTTCTTCATCCTTCATCTGTACAAGTTCTTCTGTCCAGATACATTTTTCTTCCAGCCCCATGCGGGAACTGATAACCTTTTCCCCATCCCGGGTATCAATCTGTGATTTTGCTAACAGGGCTCTTTTTCCCCGTTCTCTGTAATTATATTCTACCATTAATGCATTTGCTGTTTTCGAGCTTCCCATTGCCCCGTATCGAAAGTATAATTTTGCCATAATTTTATCCTCTTTTATCACTGTCTATAAACAACATGTTTCTCTCTAACGTGCAGTTAACAAATATCTCTGTCATTTACCGATTATGCTCCTTCTAAGAGACTTTGAAAACAAACATCTCCCGAAGTACTTTTTTATAACTACACAAACAGGGAATGCAAAAACTGCATTCCCTGTTTATTGTAACACGTATCCAATTTAATGTGTATTCTTATTTTTGTTTTATGATTGACGTCTTTTTTCCAGTTCTGCGGCATTTGCTTCTACTTTCTTTTTATCCAGTGGATACAAAAACCATAAAGCAATAATAACAAGAACAAAACCCAGGGCTGGTGCAAGACAGGTAATATTGTAAATCCCCTTTACTACCTCCGGGTCGAACTGGGTTGCTTCCGAGTAACCAATCATCGTAAGCAGTAAACCTGCCAGTCCTGAGGCAAATGCCTGTCCACATTTTCTTGCAAAGGAATAAATGGAATAAATGGTTCCATCGGAGCGTTCCCCGGTTCTTACTTCTGTATCATCAATCACGTCTGTAATCATTGCCCAGCATATCAATGTAAAAAACGCCTGTCCCAAATATGCCAGTACATAAAAAGCAGTAAATACCCATACATTTTTTGTCTGGATAAAAAATAGTACCACAAAAGACACTACGCTGATAAAGGAGCCAATAATTGCCAGCTCTTTTTTACCAATGTTCGTTGAAAGACGTACAATAAAAGTCGCACAGATTAAGGTTACAATCGTTCCCAATAATGTAGAAAGGGACTGTGCACCAATATTTCCAAAATAGTTTGGATAGACATAGGAAACCATTGTTGAAAGAGATAAGGTTGCCAGCAAAAGGAACAATGCACTGACAACAATTCCAATTAAAGCACGATTGCGAAACAATGTATTTCCAAGCTCTTTCAAAGAAAATTTTCCTGTTTTCTGCTCCATCTGCACACGCTCTGTCGTTAAGTTATAGCATAAAATGTAACAGATTACTGCTGCTACAGAACATAAAAAAGCAGCTATTGACATTTTCGTTCCTGACAATGCCTGATTTCCGTTTTCATCCGTATAATAAACAACTAATGGCAGAATAACACCAATAGCTGTCCCCGCCAAGGCTGCACCAACGCTTCTGGCATTGGAAAGCTTCGCCCTGTCTTCCGGTTCCGGTGATATGGCAGATGCCATGGAACCATAGGGAATATTGATGCTGGTATAGAACACGCTGCCCCATAAAATATAGGTAAAAAACATCCAGAAAATCTTAAACCACAGCGGCATATCCCGAAACCAGCTGGCATACATCAAAAAGGATGCCACTGCTACCGGACCACACATTCGCTTAATCCACGGAGCAAATTTTCCCTTTGGAGTTACCCGGCTTCTATCTACTAACTGCCCCATTGTCACATCTGTAAATGCATCCACAAAACGCGCCAGCATCATCATTAACCCTACCACAGCTCCCGATACTCCCATAACATCGGTATAAAATTTCATTAAAAACATGGAGGACAAAATAAAGGTAAAGTCATTTCCGAAATCACCAAACATATACCCTAATTTGTCCCTAAAACCAAATTCTCTCTTTTCTGTTCCCTGAACACCCATTTTTCTTTCCTTTCCCACTGTGTACTTTCACCTGTAGATTTTAGAATGCGCATTCTGTTTTTAATATGTTATTTTCCCTTGATTCGATATCTTCTCAGAAAACAAAGATAACATAGCAGATGTGCTTTTTCTACAAGTAAATAATGGAATCTCGAAAGTAGTATGTCCGGTTTATAAAAATATATTAACTAAATAACCTATGGTAAAAATTACTATAATTGAAAAAAGCCAGAAACTATTCCAGTCTCTGGCTTTTTTAACTGTTATGCTTTTTTACTATTTTTAATTTTTGCAAAGATTGCCTGTAACAAAATAAAGAAGCAAAGTAATAATGCAGTTACAATATTTGCCCAGGAGCTGATAAGCTTACCATTTGTCTTAACCAGAGTGGAAATTGTTCCGTTAATTAATACTCCAAACAAGGAACCAACTACATTTCCCACACCACCGGTTAAAAGTGTTCCACCGATAACAGCTGAAGAAATGGCATCCATCTCAAGACCTACTGCCTGAGTGGTTGTTCCACTCATTGTGTTCAAACAGTAACAGATACCACCGATAGAGGTTAAGAAGCTGGATAACACATAAGCTTTCAGTTTTGTTTTCTTAACGTCAAGTCCCATTAATGTCGCTGACTGCTGGTTGCCGCCAACAGCATAAAGACTACGTCCAAATTTTGTATATTTTAACATTAAATAGACAACAACTACTACAAGCATTGCCACAATTACTGTTACCCGCAAAAATGGCATCTGCATAATTCCCCTTCTGTTCATATAACCGCCAAAAGGAAGTGTGATTTTCAAACCTGACAAGGTAGAAAATATTTTATCACTGACAATACTTACCTGTTCTTTACAAATAACAGCGGTCATACCTCTTGCAAAGAACATACCTGCCATTGTTACAATAAAGGGCTGAATTTCAAGATAGGCAATACAATATCCCTGCACCAGTCCAAATACAATACCAATTAAAAGAATCAGTATCATCAAAACCGGACTGCTAAGTCCCAACTGCTCAATACCAACTGCCATAATCATACAGTCCATCGCTACAACAGAACCAACAGAAATGTCAATTCCACCGGTAAGCATTACGCAAGTCATTCCGCAAGTAATACAGATTAATCCGGCATTGTTAATCAGAATATTTAAAAAGGTCTGCAAATGGGTAAATCCCTTATCTGAATATACAATACAGCCGGCAGCATACATAACCATAAACAATGCAATCGTTATTATTAATAAAACGTTATTATTATTGATTTTTAATTTTTTAGCTAAATTTTTCATGCTCTTGTCGCCTCCTTTACAGAAGCCTTTTTCCCAGAGAGCTTCTTAAAGTAATCTTTTACCGGTGTTGCCTGAATCACAACAATAAGGATAACAACAATGGCTTTAAATACCGGCGCCTGTGCAGAAGAAACTCCCAACGCATACAAGGTTGTTGTAATTGCCTGAATCGTATAGGCACCAATAATGGAACCAGCCAGATTAAATTTACCACCGCCTAAACTGTTTCCACCTAATGCAACTGCAAGAATTGCATCCAGTTCCATATTTAATCCGATATTATTTGTGTCTGCGGAATAAATTCTGGAGGTCTCTACCATTCCTGCTAATCCGGCACAAAGACCACAGATTACATAACACAGAAGAATAATAATAGAAGAATTAAATCCGGAAATTCTTGATGCTTTTTTATTGATACCTACACTCTGGATATAGGTTCCCAGTGCCGTAAAACGAAGTACCAGTGAAATTACTAATACACATACAGCAGCTACAATAATCGGTGTTGGAATAATTCCCACATAAGAGCCTAATACCTGGAAGGATGGTACTCTGACATATACAATCTGGCTGTTGCAAAGCAAAAGACCAATCGCACGTCCGGCAGACCATAGAATCAAGGTTGCTAC
>CAYMIS010000054.1:0-22552 GCA_964390485.1 uncultured Roseburia sp.
ATTTGTACCAGGGGAATATCTCATTTTGTTTTGTACTAATTAGATGCTAACATCAGATTATCCTTTGAAGCCCTTCATATTCTTTAATTCTACGAATTGCTTCCTTTAACTGCATATGACCATAGCCTTTTCTTTTATATTTCTCTCTAATACCATTATGACCAATCTTTATCCCAAATTTCTCTATTTCTTGAATCATAAGAATACGCATCCTGTAAAATATCATATAAAGTTCCCTTTGGAAACTCTGTAAATTTTCTAAATTCAACCATTGAATATCTCCATAAACTAACCGTGTTTTATCTTGTGAAATTGTAAGTCTCGATTCCTCTACAAGTTGGAATTTTTTAATTATACTTCCAACTCATACAGTGCCATTGAATTTCCATTATTGTAATCAATAATGTCAACAATTTTAAAGCCTGCTCTTAAATATATTTTTCTAACCACTTTTTCATCAAGTCCAGTATCTAACCGAATGTACTTTACCCCATTATTTCTACATTCGTTTCTTATCGCTTCAACAATGGATTTTGTCATCTCTTTGTGTGCAAACTCTCGTTTAACACATAGTTTATGTAAATAAACTGCTTCGTTTGATGGTTTATTTCCCCAATATGTCACATCACTATTTTGTAGAATAAATGCACACGCAATTTTACCATTTACTTTTCCTATATAAAAATTTTGTGGTCTGACCTCTTCAGTAAGCAGTTCTTCTGGTGTTAGCCATTCATCTAGCCAAACTCTAAATCCTTTATTTCTTCCCCATTCTGCAACTTCTTTCATTACAGAAATTGCTTCATTAACTCTGTTATAGCAAAGTTCAATCCTTTCCATTATTATCCCCCATAAATTCCAACTTCACAACGCAATTTTTTCTGCCATTATTTATACCCATATATGGTATATATTTCATTCTCACTATCATATTCATATGGGATAGAGTACTTGCTCATCAAATTAAGAAACTCCTGTTCAACATCGCAAAGCTCTTTTTCATCATCCAGCAGTCTTCCTCTATGCTTGCTAATATAAAATTTTGGCTTGACTTTCACCCATTCAATAGCTTTTAATTTATATCCCAAATGTTCATCATCAAAACCATCTATAAAGAATGGTCCACTACCGAATAACGTTAAATAGTTACATGGAATCAGCACGGACATTTCTTCATTTATTGCCTTGATAAATTCCTTCCATTTGGTATTATTCATACATCCTGTCAAATTTCTCTCTTTAATAATTTCCGCTATTCTTTCACTTTCTGTTCTCTTATGGTCAAAGTCTCCGTTGTCAATTTCATTTACCAACTGCTGCACTGACTCAAAAAACTTTTCTTCGCATTTTTTATTGTAATAACCACTGGAAACTTGTTCTCCGTTTCGTGCAACATAGTATAAACATTTTGCAGCCCATCTGTTTACATATAAAATAAAATGTACATCCTTTTTCCAGCGAACATCCAGTACATATCCACTATTGAATTTTTCTTCGTTCACTTCCTGAACAACTCCATTTTTGAAATCAATCTTTTCTAAAACTTCCTTTTTTATCTCTTCTGCTAATTTTTTGAATTCATTCTCATTCATAAAGCAACCATACTCAAATGTATTTCTTTCTCCATTCACTTTTTATATTTCCATCTATTAACAAATTATATCAATGACCTTATCTGCATATTGGGAAAAGAAATTAAGATTCGTTAGTGTAACTAGAAAACTGTATTTTGGGCGGTAAAGATGTGTTTTCGCCATTCCACGCCCAAAAACCATTTACTAAATACATTTTTATTCTCTTTTTGGGCATCCATACCTTTCTCTCGCTATCAATGCCCAAAATTCCTTCATTTTCTGGGCGTTGAAATAAACATTAGAATGCAACGCCCGAATACAGCTTTTAAACCCGTTACATCTAAAAAACCAGATAAAGATTGGGCGTAATAATAAAATATCCTTTTACTATGCCCAAACTTGATAAATAAAGCGGATATTAAATGTTAACTAACAAATTGTAATTTATCTCACTTCCAATATTCTAACAACTTTTCATCAATAGGTGCTATTGTTTCTTTACCTTTAATTTCATTATAAAAAGCAAGCCTCTCAACCTCTTCTTTGTCAGTCCTGTGTTTTTCAATGATTGCAAGATATTCCTCCGGCAACGTAATTCCATACAAACCACCATATTCATAATGCCATTCTGAATTAAAATACCCAGGTGCCATTTTATAGTACATCAATCCCAGATATTCAAAATCAACATTTGTTAATCCTAGCTCTTCTTTACATTCACGTAAAATGCATTCTCGCATAGTTTCGTTATTTTCTCTACAACCACCAAATATTTCCCAATCTTGCCGCCATTTATTCCACCCCATAAGATAATCATTTCCTATCCTTACAACTGCTAAACAATGATTGATTGGTGCATATTGTTTAACAGCATTTTCTTCGGTAATATTAACAATATCAAGAAGTTCATTTCCTTTAGCATCTGCGACTATCATATAAAATTCCTCCCAAAGCTTTCACTTTACCTTTCTCATCTTCAACCTGTGCTGCTCATAAGATATTCCTCTGCCAATAATCCATACATACAGGCATCCACAATTCCTTGATTACTCCAATCATTCTTTCTTAACGTACCCTCGTATTTCAATCCGCATTTTTTCATGACATTTCCAGAGTGAGGATTGTTCGGGTCATGCTGTGACTCTATCCGCTGTGCCTTAACCTCATGAAAGAAAAAGGGAATGATACCTGAAAAAGCTTCGCTCGTATAACCTTTATGCCACCATTTGCTCCCAATACAATATCCGATATGGACTTTATCTGTTTTCTCGTCCATACCTACTACCGAGATTGTCCCGATTGGCTCATTTAATTCTTTTGATACAATTGCCCACTGATAAAAGGAATTATCTTTATAACCTTCCACCCAGTCTTTTAAAACTCTTTCTGTAACAGAAATATCTTTATGAGTAGGCCAGCGTAGAAATTCTGTTACCTTGTCATCATTTGTCCAGTTATTAAAAACCATCTCTGCATCACTCATAACAAAGGGTCTTAAAATAAGTCTTTCCGTTTCAAGCTGAACCGTTCCCTTGTGTTCCATACCTTTTACCTCGTTTCTTCTATTTTACTTATATTTCTACCACTGGCTTGGGAAATATTGCTTTTTCATCGGTTCAAAATTCTGATTATATTCCTCTGCACCACCATTGTCAGATTGTGCAAAAACCTCCGACTCAAAAAATTTTCCATGAATATCTTTCATTGCATCCGTAAACAATTCCATTCCCATAAATGCGTCAAAATTCTTTCCATCCTGTGTTGTAATTCCAAAATTATCACAGGTTTTAAATCCGATTCTCGGATAATAATCCGGCTCACCAAATATTACAATTCCCGGATAACCTGCCGCTTTTACAAGAGGCATTGTTTCACGAAGCAGCATTTCTCCGATACCGCATCCATGCCATTCAGGCTTTATGCATAACGGTCCAAAGGTTACTATTTCATGTACTTTTTCACCGTCCTTTACCCATGCTTTGGAATACATAATTGCTCCGACAATTTCGCCATTTACTACTGCAATCCTGCTCAATTGGGGCAGATACTCTTTGCTATCCCGCAACAGATGTACCAGATAATGTTCGTTACAGCCTTGAAAATGTCTATTCCAAAATGCTTCCTGTGCCACACGCTCTACCGCATGATATTCCTCCGGTGTTTCCTTTCGAATTTCCACCTGTTCTCGTTTCAGACGTTCCTTCCGTTCCAGAAAATAACCGAATTCCAGACGCACTTCCCTATGTTCTAAATCTCGGTTTGTGTAACAGCAGCTATCCATTCCAATCAATGAAAATCCTTCATGCAGGTAAAATCCGATTGCATTCACATTGCAGGACTGTGTCTCTAAGATAATTGCCCTTCTTCGCTCCAGACTTGCCTGCTCTTTTGCTATTTCCATCAATGCATGACCAATCCCCTGCTTCTGATATTCCGGTGCAATCCAGATATCCACCACCCGCAGACGATTTGACCATTCTTCCGGTGCTGTTTCGATTGCTGCAATTAGCTCTCCTTCTGCTACAACACCCCAGGCACAGGCATTTTCCCACCAGTCTTCATACAGCCTGTCCATGATGCCGCTTGTTTCCGGTGAATGTGTTACCGGCTGTACTAACTTTTTCTTTGTAATATCTATGGAAAAACCATCCTCTTTTCCTACCATAGCTACATCATAATATGCTTCTGTTGTATATGTAATTGGAATTGGATGTCCTTTCCACTGTTCTTTTGGTAAATGTATTATTTCGTAATGTTTCATTTCTTCACCTAATGTTTTTATAAAATATTATCCTTTATTTCCTCGTAGTTATATCTATTCCCTTTTTATTCTTTAAAATCAGCCCTTATAAAAGGCTCTTCCTTTTCCTCTGAAACAAGCAACTGATATTTCTTTGGCCGACGATATGCATTTCCATGCACCTCACGATTACGATATGCACGAATGTCATCCAACGGAAAGCTTGCCATATAAATTCCTTCTTCTTCGCCTGCTTCCACAATCAAGGTATCTCTGGAGCCGGAGCCATCTAACCGATAGGCTATTCCGTCGAAGGCCGAAGAATGACCGTTACAATCCGGCTGCTCCTTTGGATAATTTGTGGTTGCAATTCCCAGCATATTTTCATAGGCTCTGCCACGAAGCTGTGATAAACGATTGATTTCCATTGGACACGCATTCGGCACTAAAATAATCTCCGCACCTTTGAGCATAAGAATTCTGGCACTCTCCGGAAACTCTCTGTCATAGCAAATCATTGCACCGACTTTTACCTTTCCCTGCTTCGTATCTAAATCCGTAACATAAAAATCTTCTCCTGCACTTAATCTCTGCTCATCTCCAAAATCACAGGTATGTACTTTGGCATAAACAAATTTCTTTTCTCCAAAACGGTCAAATAAGCATACACTGTTTCTTGGCAGCGGCTCATGAGTTTCTAAAAAAGTAATTCCAATTGCCATATCAAGTTCTTTTGCAAGCGTGGCAAAAGCATTCACAAATTCGCTGTCTGCTGACACTGCACTATTCTTTAATTCCTCTATATTCTCCGAGATATGGTATCCGGTATTCCACATTTCCGGGAAAAGTGCAATATCTGCATCGGCAGTTTTTGCTTTTCTGCAATATTCCATTCCTTTTTTTAAGTTTCCTTCCATGGTTCCTGTGGATGCAATCTGCAATAATGCTACGTTTAAGTTATTCATCAATGGTTTCCTCTTTTCACACTGAATTTCTAAGTTATCCTCCTGACCCCAAAATCATGTCAGGCTTTATCTACTTCCTTTTCAAATCATAAGTAACTAAATCTTCATATGGATTCGTTTTTGCAAGTCCGATTTTTGTTACCGTTCCCTTAAAACAGCCAAACTGATTCTGCAATACATGAAATGCCGCAAGCATCTCTTCCTTTGACAGCTTCTTTCCAATGGTGGTATGAGGCATCCATTGGAACGGGCGATAATACTGGCTAATGGATATGTCCTCTATCTTTGCCATGCTGCTATAAATTTCTACAGACATGGTGTGCAAATATTCATTCAACACCGGAGCAAGATAAATCACATAGGGCAGAAAAACTCCAACAGATGCCCACTGCAAGGTTCCCTGCTTTAGTTTTTCTGCACATTTTTCCAAACAATGAATTGCTTCTAGTTCCTGCCTTGTTTCAAAAGAGGAAATCGTAATATGAGGTGGAACATTTCCCACCAGCATAAATCTGTTTCCACTTTTTTCTGCAACCTGTTTGATATATTGTCCGATTTTCTGATTTGTTTTTTCATCAAAATAAATTGAAATTAAGTACATGAATCTCCTTTTACTTCTGTCCCACAAATAATAAATGATTACTGTGCCCTAACATTTCCGTTTTTTCACAGCTATAGAAATGATATTTCAAATACTGATCATAAGCTTCCTCACTGAATTGCTCAATTTTTGCTTCTAACAATTCACTTAACCCGTCAGATGCCACTTCATGCAACGCCTTTAATCCACTGTCCGCCACACATGCTCTGCACTGCTCTACAGTTAGGAATACAAAAGGAAAATCTTCTACTTTAAAAGTATCGTGGTCGTAAGTATCCCCTGTCAGCCAGTCTTTGTCATAGCATGCCTCTGTTATAACAACCGCATCATTATTAATAAATGCCATAAATATTACACCATCTTTTTTGCAGACACGTCTTGCATTTGCAATTGCCTGCTGGCGGTCTGCTTCACTATGTAAATGATATAACGGTCCCAGAAGTAACACTACATCAAAGCTTTCATCCGCATACACTGATAAATCCAGTGCATTTCCCTGTCGCAAATCAATCTTTAACTCCGGTGTAAGCTTTTTACGAAATACCGCTATATTGTTATCTGCCAGTTCCACAGAACACACCTCGTAGCCTTTTTGTGCAAAATAAAGACTGTATGCACCTGCCCCTGCACCAATATCCAACACTTTGTTACCCGGCTTTAAATATTTTTCGATATAGCGGACAGTTGTTAAAAACTCAACCTGTGCTCCCTTAGAACGACTAAGTCTTGTATCCTCATTAAAAATCTCATAGGTTTTGTTTACCTGTTCTGCCTCGTTTGTAATCTGTTTTAATGTTTCAAAATCCATGATGTTTTCTCCTCCAGTTTTACCGATAATATTTTCCGGCTAAAATCTGCCGCAATACATCCGTACTTCGTCTATTCTGTAACAAATTTTTTCCATTTCCTCTTTCATTACAACCGGTACATCAAAAATCAATTCCTCTGGTCCATATATTTTTTCTAAAAATGGCTGTTTTAACAATTCCTTGCAGGCTCGTCCCTGTACATAGCAGCGAAGCCATGTCTGGGAATCTTCTATCTCAAATCCAACCGACTGATAAAACTTATTTGCAGCTTCATCCTCCTGTGTCCAGATTTCACAATAATGAATTCCCTCTTCTAACATTCTCTGTTTAGCTGCTTCCCATAATGCTCTCGCCACGCCCTGTTTCCTATATTGTGGTAACACTCCAAGATGCCATACAATTGCACCACGTTCATCCTTTGCGCAGGATAAATCCTCTGAATCGAGCTCCATATCAAGGATTCCGATTACCTGTCCCTCTTCTTCTGCCACCAGACATACAGAAGGTTTTTCATATTTTTCCTTTTCGCGTTTTATATCATTAAAATAAGATGAATCAAAAAAGGAATTCAATCGGCAAGAAAGCCAACCCTGTTCATCCGTTTTACAATAATCACGTATTATCATATTTTTCTCCCATGATGTATTTTTAAAATTCCATCTTCATTACAACTTCATTGCCATTACTGATTTCCCCGGTTGACACAAAACCAAGCTTCTCATAAACGTGCTTTGCAACATCATTTCCCTGCACATAATCCATGATAAGGAAATCATATTTTCCTGATTCCTTTGCAAGCTCTATAATTTTTCGAATTGCCTCTGTTCCATAGCCTTTGTTTGTATGCTCTTCCGGAAACATAATTCTCCAGATGACAAGACTGCGTTCTTCTAAATCCTCATCCAGCATCATAAATCCAACCGGCTCATTCTCATGATAAATTGCAAATGGATAAACATCATTTGCCTCCCGATAAAGCCACGCCTGAGCTAAGGATACCGCATTCGATGCAACAAATCCTTCCTTTTCCGGGCGCTTCATGTTAATAATTGCACTAAAGTTTTCTTCCGTAATACTTCTAAAATTAATATTCATAACTTTTGCTGTCTCCTCAATTTAAGTGTATTATCTTGTGAAAACGCAGCTGCCTTTCACTTAATCCCCTATTACTGATTTTGGACTTTAGCTAAAGATTTTTGCCATATAATATTCGTCCAAATATGTGTCATCTACTAAAACAGATTTCTTCTTTGTTCCTTCGATTTCAAATCCCATTTTTTCATATAGGTGTTTTGCTCTGGCATTTTCACAAATTACCGTCAGTTCCAGACGCTTTACGCCCCGTTCTTTTGCCCACGCATCCAATTTCTCAAATAGCTTCGTTCCGATTCCCTGATTCTGGAAATCTTTTCGGATGCCAGCAACGATATAGGCAGTGTGTGCCACCCTTTTTAAGTTTTCTCGCTGTGCAGATAAATAGCCAACAAATTCTCCGTCTGCTTCTGCTATGTAAAGAAAATCATCTCCAGCAATAGCACTCTCCACAATGGCTTCCATACGGGCTAAATTTTTCACCCGTTCCCCGGGCTCAAATAACATATATTTTGTCTCATAATCAAGGGCATTCATTAATTCCCAGAATGCTTCTGCTTCTTCTTTTTTCGGTATTCTATAAGTAATATTCATTGTTGTCTCCTTGTTTTTCTTAAAAATTACTATTTGGATTGTATCCTGTCATTTATCTGTTTCTATATGCATCAATAATGCATTTTGCATTTTCTTCCAGCGCATCCGCACCATCTAATCGTATTATTTTACAGGAAAGGGACTGTAGCCACATTTCATGCTGCTGCAGTGTCGCACTTCCAACTCCCTCATCATATCCTGCTATATCCTTTAAAAATCTTTGATGTTCCTCATACATATCGCCGCCTTCTAAGATTCGCTCTCCAAATAATTTTAGTTCACGCTCATGTGCGCGTTCTACCCGAATCCTGGTCTCTGCATGTAAGTGAACAGCCAATTCAAAAAACGGGTCAAAATATTCATGAAAGGAATTCATGGAACCAGCCATTACAAAATGCTCACAATTCGCGATTGCCTCCATTAACCGGCTAATCTTCTCTGGCTTCGAATACATCGCAGAAAAAGGAACTTCTGTATCTTTTCTCCATATATAATCATCAATATCTACAAAGGTGAAGCCTAATTCATCAGCCACCAGTTTACCAAGTGTCGTTTTTCCTGCCCCTGAGGAGCCTAAAATCATAATACCTGTTGCCATTTCTTCTCCTTGTTAATTTGGGGATTTATCGCTTAATCACTTCCCATTCCTCACGTTTTATAGCATAGGCATACGAAATTTCATTCTTTTCGTATTTTCAAACGCCCAGTCTCTAACCGCTCTCGCAGTTTCACCACCAAATCCATATTCCTTGTAGTTTTGAATATTCCATTCAATCTACCCCTTTGTTCGTTCTTCATCAAACCATATTCAAGTTTGTCGCTCCGTCAAACTGATATTTTCAGCACTCAAAGCGAAGCTTATAAAACTGCTGTACCCATTCAGGGTACGTTTTATATATATCGCTATCCTGCATTTGTTTTATTGTTCGCCGTCCTACCCTTCTGTCTAAAATAGCCAAAATGCGTATAAGGTAGTTATCACTTATAAGTGCATCCGCAATTGACATTTGCAGAAAATCCGTCGCAGCTTGTAGGAAATCCCAATCCGAAAGAGTTCCTTCCTCTTGCCATTTGTTCCTCAAATCCGATGTGTCATCCCAACTTCCTGTTTCTTCCCAGCGCTCATTCATATCGCTATCTTGCTTGTACATATCAATCCATGAGAATACAACAAGTTCCCTCCCATCCAACTTGATTGATGCTCGTCCATATGAATTATGAACTTTATGATAACGTGTCAGGAAATAAGATACTCGATTCCTTAACGAATCACACAAACATTCATTTAATTGCTTATTAAGACCTGACCATGATTTATAATGCTTCATCTCTAGCGCCTCCACAACTTCATTTTTAGTTTTTTCTTATCTTTTCATAAATTTCTTCTATTTCGCAATTTGCCCAGTCAAATTTAGGCCACGCATCCGCATTATCATTGCTTCTTCTCGGAATAATATAAATATGAAAATGCAGAACAGCTTGACCAGCACTTTCATCACTTGTATTCAGTAAATTTACACCTTCGTATTCACACTCATCAACACAATAATTGGCTACCTTCTTCACTGTGGACATCAAATGACTAAGCGTATCTATATCACAAACCGTCTGCAATGTTCTCCAAAGCCGCATCCTAAATCCAGCACTCGTTTTCCCTTTAATTCCGGCATCATAGAAAACAATGCCGGTATTTCAAACAAATTATTTGCGTTCACTTCATTATCTCTAATTTTTTTATATCCCTCAAAAAATATTTCGTTATCATATATATTTTGCTGTGCCATCTTATTCCTCCAGATACTTTCCTGCTTCTAGTCCTTACTGCTTTATATGCTTGATAAAAACAACGGACTTGCTGCCGTCTTCAAAGGAATGCTCCTTAAACTTCTTGAAACCACACTTTTCATAAAAATGATGGTTGCGCTTAGAGTAGTCCGGTGTTTCCAACGTCCAGATTTCAGCCTCATTATATTCCTTCTCAATATCCGTCCATCCCCTAGTTCCAATCCCCTTAGAAGCATAGACCGGATTGATAAAAAGCAGGTCCAGTGTATAAACATTCTTGTCTTTTATAATGGTATAGCCTCCCACCATTATGTCATCATCATAAATTACTTTGGACTCTGCATTTTTAAGGTGCATCAGTTTCTTTAAAAGTTCACCGTTATCATATCCGTTTGGACCATCTTCTTCCAAATCTGTGTGCATCTTTGTGTCATCATCAAAAGCTGCCTTCATAATGGGAGTAAGTTCTGGGATGTCACTTTTCTCCAGTTTTTTGTATGTAAGTTTTATTTCTTTATTAATTATTCTACTAGCATTCATTTTTCACATACCACCAACTTCAATTTCTCTACTGCACGGTAAAGTCTGTCCATTCAATATGATTATACTGCATTACATCCTCCGCTTTTTCCATTCCCAGTTTTTCATAGAATGGAATCGCCTTCTCATTTGCTATCAGATATACCGCAATGTTTTTTTCACCGCCCGCTTTATCGTGTGCAATTTTCATAAGTTGTCTTCCAATTCCCTGCCCTTCGTAATCTCTGTCAACTCCTAAATCCGTCACATAGAGCCAGTATGCAAAATCTGTTAGTCCAAATAATACACCAACAACTATCCCTTTTTCATTTCTGGCAATAAGACTTATTGAAACTGTTTTTACCAGTTTCGTTATTCTTTCCTCAAATCGTTCTTTCGGATATTGCGAACCTAAATTCGTCCTTTTTAGGAAATCGATATACTCTTGTGAAGAAATTCTTTCTTCTCTAATTTCTATTTTATCGCTCATAAAGTACCTCCACAGAATAAATTTTTGCAAAACCCTTTAAAGTATCATCAGTTAATCTTATAAGACGCTTTCACTTCTTCTCCTTCTTTTATCCAATAACGCCTCTACGTTTTGCCTCCTCAATGAGTCTAGGCTGAATAAGTGGATACGTCCAATTAGTAACTAATTCCTCTGTGAAAATAATCTTTTCTATTTCACTATGTAATTCCTCTTCAAATTCACTTACCTCTGCAAAATAAAGCTTTCCAAAGGTTTCGCTTTCCATAATACCCTCATTCCTTATTACAGAATAAATGCAAATAGGTTTAATTGAATAATTAATTGCACCGGTTTCCTCATATAATTCTCTTTTAGCTGTATCATCAATTACTTCATTCTTCTCTCGATGACCGCCCGGAATTTCAAAGGTATCCCTTTGGCAATGCTTACAAAACACCCATTTTCCATCTGATTTTGTAATAATAACTGCATATTTTAATAACGCATCATCTATCTCATCATAAAATTTTACTTGCATATTTCACCTCTACAGTCTTTTTCATTTCGGTTGCTAATTTATATGACCGGCAAAACGCCGGGGTAATTTTATCTCTTTTTGTTACAGTATTTCCCTAAGCTTTGCATTCATGGCTTCTGCAAGTTTCTCATGATTTTCCTCATCCATATGCACGTTATCCACCAATGAAGCCTTAGCATAATCAGCCGCATTCATAAAATCTACATGAAACTCACTGCATACAGCCGAAATAGCCTCTGCCATACGTTTTGACTGTATTACACTGTTTTCATCAAAGTCTCCAAATGCATCTTCATTTTTTATAAGTTCTTTTCCGATTAAAACAGGAGAAACAATTAATAATTTTGGTATATAAAATCTCTCCCAAAGTGTTGACGCAAGAATTATTTTGATAAATTCTCTTACCCCTTCTGCAATATATTCCGCATTTGCCGGAAAGAACTTCTTTAACTCGTTTGTGCCTAACATTACTACCACACAGTCGATTGGCTTATGGGACATTAAGAGCATTTTAAGTCCGGTGATTCCACAACGTTCTTTTATTTCCGGGTCAACAGATAAAAGTGTTCTTCCATTTAATCCTTCTTCTATAATTTCATTTTCCGGCATCAATTCAGCCAGCACCTTTGTCCATCTTTTCTCAAAACGAAGACCATTTAGGGGATTATATCCCCATGTGTTACTATCACCAATACATAAAATTCGCATCTTTTCCATTCCTTTCACAACATCTTTTCTTGTTACAGCCTAAAAGTCTTCGCTTTATATTTAAAGCTTTCCCATCGTAATAAAGTCCTCTATTATTCCCAACATACGCTCTGACCAGAACTCCCGTCCCCCATGATGTGAACCCTCAAGCGCATAAAAGCGTGCCGTCTTACCACATTCCTTCAGCTTATCATATAAAATACAGCTCTGACCGAAGGGCACAAGTTCATCATTCGTTCCATGAAAAATAAGGATTGGTGGAATCTCTCTGTCTTTTGTAATATAATTTGTTACAATCGTCGGATTCGCAAGCTCTGGATTGTCTAATACATTTTTTCTACCGATAAGAAACCCTTCCGGGCTATCCGGTTCAATGTGATTCTGAGACGAGAGTTCTTCGTTCATACGTGTAATATCAACCGGCCCATACATATCAATGATACCTCTTACTTCCGAAGAAAACTCATTATAAATCTCTTCCTCAAACTCTTCCATTCTAGCTGTAAGACCTGCCATAAGCACTGTATGACCACCAGAAGAATCCCCCATAAGCCATACATTGTCTGCATCAATATGATAATTATCTGCATTGGATTTCATATAACGAACTGCTGCCTTTACATCTAACATCTGTGCTGGAAATGCCGCCACATCCGAAGCACGATACTGTACTGCTGCAATTGCAAATCCTCTGTTTGCCAGCAAACTTAATCTTGGAATATTTCCCGCCATATTCTGCCAGTGAAATGCAGAACCCGGAACATATACAATCAACGGCTTTTTCTCATTTCCATCCGGCAAAATAAGCTGAATCGTAAGTTCTGCTTCCGGACGGGTAATATACTTAATATCACGAATATGCTGCATTTCATTGTTATCAGGGGCTATATTCAATGTAATCATTCCTTCCGAATAGGATGGACTTTTTGGAAATTCTTCTCTTGAAATATTTTGTGGTTGTACCATATAACAATCTCTCCTTGCCTTTTCATTCATTGATTCTGAATATAAAAATCAAACTCTCGATAATCCAAAATATATTTTCTTAGCTGCGTTCATAAATCATCCGCAGTTCAGTATTCGGAGTACCAAGAGATATTTCCGCATGCTCTCCATCAAATTGAAAACCATATTGCTCATAGAAGTGAATTGCCCTGTCATTGCCTTTCAGTACCCAGACAGCAATCTTTTTATATACGGAAAGTTTATGAAATGCAGCATTCATCAAATCATATCCAACCTTTTTACCCTGATATTCCTTAAGAACATAAATCGCAAATACCTCTCCATGTTCAGGAAGTGAATCACCTCGATATGCTCCATAACCAACGAAACCAATGACTTTATCACCATCTTTGGCAATCATTATATTATCACGCCACTGATGTGCCAGTTCTGTACATTTTTCAAGGGTAAGTTTTTTCATATACGCTTCATCAACTAAATTGGCATAGGTTTCATGCCAGGATTTATAATGTACATAGCCTTTACCATTAATTTCTTCTTCGCTTTCCATTTCTTTAATCATATATTTACACATTCGTATCACCTCATCAAATTAGGATTATTGCTTTGACAAACCGGAATTTTCACATTGCTTTTCATTCTTCACACAGTTTGCATTTAGGCTTTCACCCATTCAATAATTTCTTTTTCAGACTGTTCAAAATATTTCATATTCTCTTTACGATGTTTTCCGAAGGATTTATACATAAAGCCTATTAATGGAATCATCCGATACAGTTTCTTCTCCCTTTTGCGATTTGGCATTAGACCGTTCAGATGACTACCGCAAGGATAAATAATTGCCTTAACATCCTTTTGATAGTTCTTAACCTTTAAATACTGCTCTAATACTTTTACAGAATATTCTGCCGGCCAAGCTTCATCTTTAGCCCCTGCTATCAGTAAAATTCTTGCATTGGTCTTTTCTAGCTGAAGCCATGCCGCTTTCTCTGCTTCCTTATCCTGATATGCATTATAATATGCCGTCCACATCCCCATTACCTTATAGGAAACAGCAGGATGTTTCTGATACTTTGAAGGTTTTGTAGCTGAAAAATCGGCTTTAACAAAGGGAACATCCTCTCCATGCCATGTAACCACACTATGACCTGTCATTGTTCTTTTATCACCAGAAGTTCCCTCAAATGGAACATGTGTAGGCGAAACCATAATCAGATTATCAATTCCACCAATATACTGGGCAATAAGCGCGGCAAAGATAGCCCCCATAGATTGTCCATAAACGCTAATATGTTCAATATGTTTTTCTTTCCGCAAATATTCCATTGCCGGAATAAACATATCAAGCGGACAACAATTAGGACTATCTGGTAATCCCTCAGCACCAAAAAGCGAAACTGCAAGACCAATGATTCCATAATCTGCAAATCGTTCAGCAAACATAATACCAGGCAACAAACTCTGTTCACCACCCATAATAACAATAACCGCTTTATCACTTCCGCCATCCGGCTCTGCCAGATGACCTACAAATCCGTGTTCTATTTTATTAAAATCTTCATGTGTCATTTTTCTGTTCTCCACAAAATTCAAAATTGATATATGCTTTCGCTTTTATTATTTCTGCTGTTACTAAAGACATCCCTACAGCAGCTAATACTACCAGAGTTCTTATTGCAAGACTTTCAATGACCCCTTGAACAGAATTCATTCTGTGCAACATATCACCATATAAAACAGTTATATACATCGCTGCAATTGAAATAAACCATCCCCAATGAATTGCTTCATCCTTCTTCTCATATCTATATAATTCTAAAGCTGTTATTACAAAATTTAATACAAAAAAACCTAACAATTGCCAGTTTATAAAGGGACCTAACGATGATAATTCTAATCCCAGAGGAATGTGTCCATTTATAACCATAAGTAAAACACACCAGGTCATTAATATACTATATACTAACGAAAGTAATGAAACCATCTTCGTACACTTACAAAACTTATCTGTGCTATTTTTATCAGCTTCCATCTGTGATGTACAGCAGCCTAATATCAATGCAAAAGAAATTACCATTAAAATCACATACACAAGGAGTGAATCAAAGGCAAAGAAAACACTATTATTAACAAGCGTCAAATATCCCGAAATAAAGCAGCATAGCATAGCAGCAATAAGCACACCATTTCTAATCGCTCTACGCTTTTTCGCTTTCTGCTGCAATTTGGCAACTCTTACAATCTCTTCCACAACAGACTCGTCATGCTGCATTCCTGTATCTCCTGTTATAATATCCTGGATACGCACATCAAGAACAGCCGCCAAATTCTCTAAAATTCCAACATCCGGAAAGCTATCTCCATTCTCCCACCGGGAAACAGCCTTATTACTCACACCAAGCAAATCACCTAATTCACTTTGTGTATAATTCTTTTTTACTCGTGCTTCCTTGATTAATTTACCAGTTTTTTTCTTATCCATAAGCAACACCTCCGCTATATTTCTTTGGTGTATTAATCGTACCAACTGCAATAAGCATTTACAATCCATTGTAGCGAGAACCCTTTATTTACAAGGTTTTCTCGCCAAACGAGATATTACAAAGCAATGACAGCTTCCTTTTTACGCATTATGATACATACCTTAAATAATGTATCCTTCATTCAGTTACAAATTTTTGTCCGTATCATACTCGTTTTCCCCAAATTGCCCTATCTTTTTACTCAAACCATTTTACCTTCAACACAAAATTTTCAACTCCATGATATTTTGCTTTTCCGTAAAATCTCTCATGCATTTCGTCGTTGACAGCTTTTAACTCCACACAGGCAGCACCTTTTTCTTTTACTCTTTTTTCAACTTCACTTAAAAAGCTGCTTCCAAGACCCTGATTTTGATATGTATAATCAATAATTATTTCATCTAAGACATAGGATACAATATCGTCATACTGCTGCAAATATCCCATTGCAAAGCCTATCACTGTATCCTCTTTTTCCATAATAATCGCATAGGAATCCTCCATATTTAAAACCTGATGGATTCTCTTATATGCTGTTTTCTCTGTCCAGCAGCAATCCTCATGGTTGTTAAAATAATCTATATAAAATGGAAGTACTTTCCCAATATCTCCTGTCGTCATCTCTCTGTAAGTCATATCCTATTCTCCTCAGTCTTCATTTTGGCAGATTTATTTCCCCTAACAAATCCCTACCAGCTTTAGTTCTCTCTTTCATCCGTAACAATATGTACGATTTCTTTCGGCATATTGCTTAGATATTCCTTGATAAAGGTCGGATATGCCCGGTACTTGTCCAACTCTTTTATTGGAATCCAACGCATATTTTCTTTTATACCTTGTGACGTATAGCTGTTACTATGAAGCTCTTTTGTACCTCTTGGCTTCATCAAAAAATAAAGTGCTATCTCATGACAACAAAGGCCATTCCCTAAACTTCCTGAACCATAAAAAAAGTTTTCATGTATAACTGCTAATCTGTCAATCTCATAAGGTACACCTGTTTCTTCGAATACTTCTCTGACAACTGCCTCCTCTGCTTTTTCATTCATATGTACTCCACCGCCTACCGAATACAAATAATCATCTACTTCATTTTCAACAAATAATACACAATCCTCTTCCACAATTATCGCCGCCGCACGATAACGAAACCAATTATTTTCTTTTTCAAATCCGCAATCAAATAACATTTTTTTCCTCTCCTTCTGTTTTATGCCATCTTTGATACCATCCCGATAAAGTTCCTTTTTGCAATACATGCCCTGCCATGTGCTCGTATACAACTTCACGCGTTGCTGTTTCTTCAAGCTCTAGTTCCGTATCCAACACATACACCGAAAACATATATTTATGATTTGTATTAAATGGTGGCTTTGGTCCTCGATATTTATGTCTTCCATAGGCAATTCCCTGATTCATTTTAACCGGAACGGATATCTTTTTCCCCGCCGGCAATCCTTCCGGTAACTCTTTTACTACCGGAACATTCCATACGATCCAATGATTATAATTCGGAAAAAGCGGATGCGATACATCATCCAATACAATCACAAGACTTCTTCCCTGCTCACATACATTTTCAAAACTTAATTGAGGAGAAATATCTCTACCTCTTCCTGTATAATCTTTCGGTATCCATCCACCTTCCACAAACGCATTACTTTTTACTACTAACTCTTCAACATTCATTTATCTTCTCCTACTTCTAATTGGGATTTGGCGAACCAAAACCTTAAAGATTCTTTTCGTAACAAATCTCCTTTGGTTCTGTATTTGTATTTGGCTTTACCTTCCCTTTGGTTTTAAAACCGTGTTTTTCATAAAACAACCTTGCTCTTGTATTATCTTCAAAAACCCAAAGCATAACCTTTGAATAGCCCGCATTTAAAATATCTTTAAACCCAGCTTTCCAACTTTCTGTCTGTATATATGCCAATGCTTCTTCATCGCCTAATTTAACGCTTTCAATCGTATATTCCATAATTCTTTGCTCCTACAATTTCCAATTCATCTCTCCAAATCAATATCTACTTTGTACGCATCATCAATCAGTATATAATTCACTTTATGTTGTATAACCTGTTCTAAAACTTGTCTGTTATCTGCTATCACTGATTCCATTGTGCAGTAATCATCATCTAAGCGATTTTCGATTACGTTCGCATATTCTTTTATATCTCCAAAATGCCTCCGTATATAATCTTCACTCATTACAAGACAGTAATATTTCATATTATTAAGATATTCATTTTCAAAATCCTTTGCCCAATCATAAGGAATATAGCACCCTTCCACAACTAAATTCTGCTTATTCTCTATGGCTGTTTTAATCATTTCACGAACAATCGGCCACAAGCATGCAATTAAATCTGAATCATCACTTGTTGGTGTAAGTTCTGTGTTTCCGCTTCGAATTAACCCCATTTTCAAATGGTCAATTGAAAGATACGGATATTTGTATTTTTCAAGTAACTTCTGAGCGAGTGCTGTTTTACCTGTATGTGATGCCCCTGTTATTAAAACAATCATTTTTTCCTCCATACCATTCATAATCCGTGTCTTCCGACTCTTTAATTAAACCACATTTTGGAACAACTCTTCCGAATCAGCATTTTCCATCCTTTCTGGCAATAAAGCATTCTCGTTCTCCATCAATATAAGCCGGAGTTCTACAACTTCAAATGCCCACTAACTTTTTAGAGTTTACAGTTCATACGAATTCTTGTATCTACAAATCCGAAGTTTTTGTATAGTGCCCTTGCATTCCCATTATTCGGTAATACATTTAAAGACATATTACTAAACCCCATTTCTAAAGCTAATTTTTTTGCCTCATACATTAGTTGCTTACCCATTCCCTTATTTCTATATTGCTCAAATACATATAAATCTTCTAAATGGCACTCTTGCATATCCACTTTTTCAATAACAGCAAATCCCACTGGGATTTCCTCTTCCAAACAGATTAAAATATAACCACTTTCTTTATTAATTAACCTCATCCAGTATTCTGTTGTATGTAAATCTTCATTATCCTCTTCTTGCATATCAAAATCAAATATTTTTGAGTATAAACTCAGCATTGCTTTATCCAGTTTCTGATATGCTTCTTTTACAAATGCTAAGTCCTGTTGTTCTGCCAATCTAATTGTTCTCATTTTATCCTTCTTCCTATCATATGTTTCCTTCTGCTAATATTTCTCTAAGTATACTTGCCAGTTCTGATGGATTCTCAATCATAATCATATGACATGCATCTTTAATAAATTTGATTTCTAATCTTTTCACAACATCTTCCTGCAAATTTAAATCTTGAATTCTTTTCGGATATTCGCATATCCCTCTATCTCCATACAGCACATACACTGGCTGCTCAATGTTTTTTATATTTCCAGTATAATCAAACTCTCCTTGAAGAGATTCAAACAACTCAGTTCTATAAAATTGTCGTTCTTTATCAAACATTTTCAGAACCATATCCCCGTACCCATCCATGTGCTCTTGTGTCATCAGATTTCTATAGAACGCTTCTGCAGGTTTCAAATTTGTATCTAAGCAGATAACACTCTTTACCTTCATTTTATATTCAGCAACTAACTGCAATGCAATGATTCCCCCAAGACTATGTCCTATAATTGCATCATAAGATTCATAACCCTTTTTTTCATAAACCCACTTAGTAATATCTTCTACCTTCATTGCATTTTCGGTTATCTCATGTGGATATTCTACATAATCAACTTCAAAATCACTAAGATATGTTTTCAATTTGTCCCAAATTTCTTTCGTACAGTTTACACCGTAAAGCATTAGTATTCGCATATAACACCTTCCTATAATTTCAAATAGTTAAATTAACAAATTCGCATTTCTAATTCTCTACAAATATGTATTTATAATGCCAATTCCATAAGAATGTACTTATTTTCAGAAACGACACGAAAGTTATTCTTACACCAAAAGGAATAACTTTGCGGATTCCCTTTATCAACACCAAGACGTACTTTTTTATAACCTAATTGTTTCAAATAATTACAAGTATCTCTGATAATATCTGAACCAATTCCTTTGTTTTGATATTTTATATTTGTCATAAATAATCCAATAAATGCAATTTCTTCTGTTGGATACGCCAAAATTAAATCCATATTTGCAACAAGTGAATCTTCTTCAAAGAAGCCAATGTAATACTTATCATGATAGTTCTTTTGAGGTGGTAACGCTTCCATATCTTCTATTATGCTTTCTCTTGTTACAAATGGCGGATGGTACTTATAATAAATCTCGTTTTTGCAGCTCATATCATGTATCATGTCTACATCATTCCTGCCTAATCTGCGCACCTCAAAACTTTTTGATAATAAATTTATATCCATATCTAAAGCATATTCTCCTCACTAATTTCGTCTCAATATTTTCGATAGTAATAATAACAATCACTTTCAGGTCATTCATAATATTTCTTACCATGAGTAGAAATTTTTGGTTCTTTTTCCCATACCATCTTTTTATTTATCCAAGGTCACAGTTCATACGAATTCACATATCTGTCACCCTACGTTCCCATTATTATTTATGAAACAATATTCACTAACCAATTCCTAAGAAATGCAAGCTGTTTTTCTGTATGAAACCAATGTTCCCCATCTTCCATAATGGTAAGCCGCGCATTATGTGCCCTTACAAACGCATTTATCGTTTCACGAGAAGTCAGGTTATCTCCACCTGCATACAAAATTTCTGTAGGCACCTCCCAATGAATAGGGTGTTTTCTGACATAGCTAAGATATTTCCAAGATAATGTTTCTCCAAACGATGTTTCAATTTCCTGTTTATCCTGAAGTTCTTTCTCTGTCACATTTGCCCACATCATCATATCCATAATCAACTTCTCCATATTAACGATTGGAGAAATGAAATATGCTTTTTCAATTTTACATTTTCCTAAGCTATGCATCGTAAAATAGGCACCAATACTATTTGCAATAATATAAATCTCGTTATACTTTTCGGCAATTTCGTTATAGAAGGATTGAAGTTCTTCTTCAACTACCCATGGAAAATCCACCTTATAATCAAAACCAAACACATCAAAATCTCTACAGATATTCTTATATTGTTCCGCTTCTAAATGACTTCCACCTTTGCCATGTATGTATAAAATAGCTTTTTTCAAAATATTCACCACCTTTTTATCACTGTTTTTCTCGCAATCCACTTCACAATTTAAACCAGAGCCATTCAAACCACATACTGCATCCATCCAATCACAAATAAATGTACTGAATAATATAGATAAAACAACCATTTCATAATATTATTTATTCTTTGATTTTTTAGATTACCTCTATTGGTTCCAAATGCTAAAATACACAAACAACTACTCGTAGCATAACTAATCCCCATGCAAGTGACCACATGACACTTGTTTGGTTCAAAATATTTCCATAATAGAATGGAATAAATGATTTCCAATCTACAAAATCCATAGATGCAAACACATATGCAAAATGTGATATAAATGCAAACACAAATAATCGCTTTGTATATTTGTTGATATCTTTTGTATAATGGTACCCTTCCGCTATAAAGTAACACATAACAGGACAGGTAATTCTTCCGATAATATGTAACACAATGGGGACAATTTCTTTAGGATATCCCGGATATATCATCCACGTAATATGGTCTATGGTCATTGCAATAATCGCAATAACTTTTATCATGTTTGAATCTAATACTTTTTTCATACCTGCTTCCATTGATTCAAATTTTGATATTCTATATCCAAGCACTCTACAAGCTTGAACATTATGTAATTACTTTTTGTGTATCCACAACTAAATGATATTGTCAAAAAGTGTCATAAGCCCCGACACCAGTTTCAATTTTATATTACAAATAAAGGTCTATCTATATACTCTGCAACAAACATTCATATATGAATGCTGCTAGTTTCTCCTCCAAACTCAGCCTTTATAAAACAAAATCAATTCTCATAAGTTTTTTCCCATTCGGTAATAATTGCTCAATTTTATTTCTCATTTTATAATTTATTTCTTCCATACAACTTACCAGATTACTTTCTTCCATTTGATGATGAACTTCCTCCAAGCAATCAAATACATGAATATATGGAGAATCCGACACAAAGGAAGCCCCTAAATTTATCTGTATAATGCAAGATACATATTGCGGCTTTACCAATTTAACAATTCGCGCAAAGCATTCATAGCCAATATATTCAATCAGCAGATTAGCAACCAGCAGTTCTGCACTAGGCATCTGCACATTATCACTTAATAAATCAACACAAATTGTTTCAAACTCATTCTCCAATTCACGATATCTTTTCCGGCATTCATCAAGAAATTTTCTATTAACATCTACACCGTATATTTTTTTGAAATATCCTTTGGCAATATGTTCTAATCCGTTGCCTCCGGCTACTCCAAGAATCATTATTGAATCTATGTCATATGTAAAAAACTGGTCTTTCATCATTTCACTTAAAGCTTGAAGCTGATATACACTATCTAAGCTCATATGATTTTCATAATCATTTAAGTCTATTTTTTCCCATGGATTACTCATATAAATCTCCTAGAATTAGAAGTGATGTTAGCATCTAATTAGTACAAAACAAAATGAGATATTCCCCTGGTACAAA
>CAYMIS010000055.1:0-22365 GCA_964390485.1 uncultured Roseburia sp.
GTGATTTATAGGAATATAACTTAAAATTATGTTTATTATAAAGAAAAGTGTTGATTTTTTTTGGCACATCAGATATTATATCAGTCGTGCTAGTTGTATACAAGTTTGAGAAATGTAAAAAATGAGTATTTACTTTAAAACTTTAATATGCTAAAATTAATATAGTTACAGGATACTAACAGAAGGAGAATGAATTATGAGTAAGAAGCTGAAAACAGAAGCAGTGGATTATCTTTTTGATGCAATACTAAGTTTGGAGAACAGAGAAGAGTGTTATACTTTTTTTGAGGATGTATGCACTGTAAATGAACTGCTTTCCCTCTCACAGAGATTCGAGGTTGCAAAGATGTTGCGTGACCAGAAGACATATCTGGATATCGCTGAGAAAACAGGCGCTTCCACAGCAACCATCAGCCGTGTAAATCGTTCTTTAAATTACGGAAATGATGGCTATGATATGGTATTTTCAAGACTTCAGAGTAGCGAAAAGAAAACAGAAGAATAGTAAAAATAAAAGGAGCTTTCCCTAACCACCCTAAAATTAGTTTTATAATTTGGGGGCGGTTTTGGACAAGCTCCTTTTTTATTTGTCTTTTTTCTTAGTGGATTCTGTAGGAGTGATATTCATATGCTGGTCTATGATACGTTCAATAATTGCTTTTTTAATGTATACATCATAACTTAACATGCATACAAGGCTAAAGGTTCGAAGTAATTCTGCATCTTCTCCTTCTGTCTCCGGAAAAGTTTTCATAGAGGTAGAAAACTTCTTTGCTAAATCCTTCATAATGTTCTGGGTTTCCTGATGTTCTAAACTGAAAACTTCGCTATAAATATCCTGCAGACTGATTCCGTTATCACCATTTCCAAAATATTTTTCTGTAATTGGATTTAAAACACTCTGGATATCACTGATGCTTAATATGTTTTTGAAATAGTAAATGAAAATGAGCATCAGCACATGTTCTTTCGAATATTTCTTTTTCTCAGGAGGTGGAAGCAGATTGTTTTTGGCATAATTGTTAATCATGGTTTTGGTCAGAATTTTGTCACTTTCGTAACGTTTGGAATGTTCTAACTGAGAATCCATAAAAGTAGTAATCTGATCCATGTATAAGTCAATATTAGGAATGTCCTCCGGCTTAACATAGTCAATTTTTTTTAAATCTTCTAATATATTACTAAGAAATTGTTTTGTATCCATATTTCCTCACTTCTTCTTATAGTATAACATGTTGAATTTATGATTGCTGGTAAAATGAAAGATAGATATTCATGTTATTATGTTCATGTTACATTATACGGTATTGAAAACTAGATGACAAGAGAGAAAAATTAGAAAAATAAGAAAATATGTTCTCCTGTAGAGAGAATTGTGCTATACTAAACAAAATAATAGGAAGAATCCCATGTTTCACAGTTTACATGGTGAGATATGAAGCAATATTGCAGCCTGCAAGGTTTGCAGGCGTTGGAAAGGCATGGTTATTTATATGAGCATTTATGATACATTAAATGAACAACAACGTCAGGGAGTCTTTACCACCGATGGACCTGTTTTAATTCTTGCAGGTGCAGGTTCCGGTAAGACAAGAGTATTAACCCATCGTGCAGCGTATTTAATTGAGGAGAAAATGGTAAATCCATACAACATTATGGCAATTACCTTTACGAATAAAGCAGCAGGAGAAATGAGAGAGCGTATCGATGATTTGGTTGGCTACGGCTCGGAAAGTATCTGGGTATCTACATTCCATTCTACCTGTGTGCGTATTTTAAGGCGTCATATTGACAGGATTGGATATGATACCAATTTTACAATTTACGACAGTGATGACCAGAAGACGCTGATGAAGGATGTATGCAAACGTCTTGAAATTGATACGAAGATATACAAAGAGAAAAGTCTTCTGGCAGTAATTTCCCATGCCAAGGATGAACTGGTATCTCCACTGGAGTTTGCCCAGAAGGCAATGCTTTCCGGTGATTTTGCCAAAAGAAAGCAGGCAGAGGTTTACCGGGAATATCAGGAATCCCTTCGTAAAAATAATGCATTGGATTTTGATGATTTAATTGTAAAAACGGTAGAGCTTTTGCAGTCAGACCCGGAGGTCTTAGATTATTATCAGGAACGTTTCCGTTATATAATGGTGGACGAATATCAGGATACCAATACTGCCCAATTTAAATTAATCAGCATTCTGGCCGGTAAATATAAAAATCTCTGTGTAGTGGGTGATGATGACCAGTCCATTTATAAATTCCGGGGAGCGAATATTTATAATATTTTGAATTTTGAGAAGCATTTTCCGGATGCGGTTACGATTAAGCTGGAGCAGAATTATCGTTCTACACAGAACATCTTAGATGCGGCAAACAGCGTGATTTCCAATAATATCGGAAGAAAGAGAAAATCTCTCTGGACGAATAATGGAGAAGGAGAAAAAATTACCTTTGAGCAGTTTAATACCGGTTATGATGAAGCAGAGTATGTGGCACGGGAGATTGGAAAGGCAGTTCGTAATGGCGCGTATCGTTACAAAGACTGTGCAGTACTTTACCGTACTAATGCCCAGTCCCGTCTTTTTGAAGAGAAATTCATTGTGTCCAACATTCCATATAAGATTGTAGGCGGTGTAAACTTCTATGCGAGAAAAGAAGTAAAAGATTTGCTGGCGTATTTAAAGACCATTGATAATGGACGGGATGATTTGGCAGTACGACGAATTATCAATGTACCAAAGCGTGGAATAGGCGCAACCACATTGGCAAGGGTAGCGGATTATGCAGATATTGAAGGCGTCAGCTTTTACGATGCCTTAAAGCATGCAGAAGAGATTCCGACTTTGGGAAAAGCAGCTGCAAAGATTGGACCGTTTGTAACCTTTATTCAGAAGATGCGTAGTAAATTAGGGCTAATCTCCATATCGGAACTGCTTCAGGAGATTATCGAAGAAACCGGCTACGTGAAGGAACTTGAGGCAGAGGGAACAGGGGAAGCTACGGCACGAATTGAAAATATTGATGAATTAATGAGTAAAGTGGTTGCTTATGAAGAAGGAGAAGAACAGCCTACTTTAAGCGGATTTTTAGAAGAAGTTGCACTGGTGGCTGACATTGACAGTCTTGACAGTGAGAATGACTATGTTGTATTAATGACCCTACATAGTGCCAAAGGTCTTGAGTTTCCAAAGGTATTCTTAGCAGGAATGGAGGATGGATTATTTCCGAGCTATATGTCCATAGTTTCGGATACTTCTTCCGAGGATTTAGAGGAGGAACGGCGTCTTGCCTATGTGGGAATTACCCGTGCGAAAGAAAAATTAGATATTACCTGTGCGAGACAACGTATGGTTCGTGGGGAAACGCAGTATAATAAAGTATCCCGTTTTGTAAAAGAGATTCCATCTGAACTTTTACAGGGAGAAGTCAGTTCATCAAAGATGAATGACCGTTACGAAAGTGTGCAGTCCTCCATGCCAAGGATGTCCCACCGTCAGGTATTAAAACGCCAGCCATCGGGGCAGAGTATGCAGACAAATGCATTTATTAAGGCAGGAAGTATACAAAAAGGAACGTTAGATTATGTTGCAGGGGATACCGTTTCTCATATTAAGTTTGGCAGAGGTGTTGTGAAAAATATCGTTGATGGCGGACGTGATTATGAAGTGACCGTTGAATTTGAGAATTACGGTGTGAAGAAGATGTTTGCCTCCTTTGCAAAATTGAAAAAAGTTTAATTGTTACAGAGTAGGATGAATCTGCTGTAGAAATAATTGTAAAAAAAGATATTTTTTATAATTCATAAATTTTTTATATCTTAATGGGGCAACATATGTTAAAATAAGATTAGTTTATAACATCATTGAAATAAAAGAGAAGGAGTGGTAACATGAACAAGATGGAAGATTTAATCAGCATGACAAAGTTAAACGAGTTACTCGATAAGAAGGAGCAGGAAGAGAAGAAAGCTTCCAAAGTAGTGTGGATTTTTGCAATTATTGGTATTATTGCAGCAGTTGCAGCAGCAATCTACGGAATTTATCGTTTCTTCACACCAGATTATCTGGAAGATTTCGAGGATGATTTTGAAGACGATTTTGAAGATGACTTCTTTGAAGATGAAGAAGATGATGAAGAACCAGTAAAAGCGGAAGAAAGCAAAACAGAAGAATAAGACATTGGGGCTGCAGGGGTGCAGCCCTTTCTTATGCAATTTCTATTGCATAAGAAAGTTTTACAGGAAAATACTTCATGCATAGATGTGCAGCTGTCGGACAAACCTATAAAAGCATTGGAACAAAAGTCGTGCGATATCAGAAATTGGAGTACGAAGCACACTTTTGTTGTGTTATATGAAATTGCTCCTATGTGGTGCATGTCAGGTGAAAACGCGAAGCGTTTTCAGAAGCGTCGCAGGGTCACGCGTTGTTCTGGGAAAGAAACCGTGTAAATAATGAATTGCTTATAATGTGTATGCAAAATACACTATAATAATAGAATAAATGAGGTAGATAAAAAGATGAAAAAAGGTCAGATTATTGAAGGCGTAATTGAGCGCATTGATTTTCCGAATAAAGGAATTATACATACAGAGGAAGGCAAGCAGGTAATTGTGAAAAATGGTGTGCAGGGACAGAAGGTTTCTGCTGCAATCAACAAAATCCGCAAAGGAAAATGCGAAGGCAGATTGTTAGAGGTATTAGAAAAATCACCGCTGGAACTGGAAGAGGCAGGCTGTAAGCATTTTGGAGAATGCGGAGGCTGTACTTATCAGACACTTCCATATGAGAAACAGTTAGAAATGAAAGCCACACAGGTCAAAAAGCTGATTGATGATGTTATCCTTCCGGAAAATAAAGAGTATGAATTTTTAGGAATTAAAGCAAGCCCACAGCAGTCGTCTTACCGTAATAAGATGGAGTTTTCCTTTGGTGATGAATATAAGGATGGCCCATTGGCATTAGGAATGCACAAGCGGGGCAGCTTTTACGATATCGTAACAGTACCGGAATGTCAGATTGTGGATGAGGATTTCCGCAAGGTGCTGATGACTACTTTAAATTATTTTAAGGAAAGAAATCTTACTTATTATCATAAACTGCGTCACACAGGATATCTCAGACATCTGCTGGTTCGTAAGGCGGTAAAAACAGGGGAGATTCTTGTGGATTTAATAACTACCACCCAGACTGATTTTGCATCTGCTTTGGAAGAGGGCACATCCGTAGAGGCACAGAATGCCGAGGTTTCATTAGTAGGAAGTGAAGAAAGTGCAACTTTCGTACAAGCATTTGCCGGCACAGAAGAAGAACTGCTGAAGGGCTGGATGGAAGCTTTGTTAGAACAGAATTATACCGGAAAAATGACAGGCATTTTACACACAAAAAATGATAGTGTTGCGGACACTGTTACAAACGAAGGAACAGATATTTTATGGGGACAGGATTATTTCTATGAGGAACTGCTAGGCCTTCGTTTTAAAATAACACCATTCTCCTTTTTCCAGACCAACTCTCTTGGCGCAGAGGTTCTTTATGAAACTGCACGAGAGTTTATTGGTGATGCTCTGACAGAAGAGGATGCAGGAAAAACTGTTTTCGATTTATATTCCGGCACAGGAACAATTGCGCAGATGTTATCTCCGGTTGCAAAAAAAGTCATCGGTGTGGAAATCATCGCCGAGGCAGTAGAAGCTGCAAAGGAAAATGCAAAGCTTAACAATTTGCACAACTGCGATTTTATTGCAGGAGATGTATTAAAGGTAATTGACGATATTGAAGAAAAGCCGGATTACATTGTATTAGACCCACCAAGAGATGGCATTCATCCAAAGGCATTAGAGAAGATTATTCGTTATGGAGTACCTCAGATGGTATACATCTCCTGTAAACCAACCAGTCTGGCTAGAGATTTAGAGGTATTGCAGGCAAGGGGATATCAGGTGAAGAAGGTCTGTTGCGTGGATATGTTCCCGAATACGGTGCATGTGGAGACGGTCTGCTTATTGTCCAAACTTCATTAAGCGAAGCATCTATTAATGTTAGCGTAGAGATGGATGAGTTGGATTTGACCAGTGCAGAAACTAAAGCTACGTACAAAGAAATAGAGGAGTGGGGGTAGGAGCACTACGGATTTTATGTAACAAACCTGAATATTGCTCAGGCAAAGCAGAAATACGGAATTATAGAAAGAGAGAATTGTTATTGTGCTTGCGGACGTTTGGAGGAATGATATGCCTCTTGATGTTCGCAGGCTTTTTTCATTTACGAGAAAAAGTATTACTGCTATAATTAAACACGACATACTGTTGTCGTGTTAAGTTTGCTATGATAGGTACGGAGTGTGAGAGATTATGAAGATAGACAGACTGATAGGAATATTGTCGTTCTTACTGCAGGAAGAAAAAACAACGGCTCCTGAACTGGCGGAAAGGTTTGAGGTATCCCGCAGGACAATAAACCGGGATATTGAAGACCTCTGTAAGGCGGGGATCCCTATAAGGACTGCTCAGGGTACCGGCGGCGGTATCAGTATTATGGACGGATACCGCATGGACAGGACGATTCTGACTTCCAAAGATATGCAGATGATTCTTGCGGGACTGCGGAGCCTTGACAGTGTGAGCGGAAGCCGGTACTACGGTCAGTTGATGGAGAAAATCCAGACTGGATCATCAAAGTTCATAAGTGGCAGGGACTCTATGCTGATTGATCTGTCTTCATGGTATAAAGGTTTTCTTGCTCCAAAGATTGAGGTGATTCAGAGTGCAATAGAGAACAGGCATCTTATACAGTTTAAGTATTATGCACCATCGGGAGAAAGTTACCGGACGATAGAACCATATTATCTGGTTTTCCAGTGGTCAAGCTGGTATGTATGGGCCTGGTGCTTAGACCGTGAAGATTATAGGTTGTTCAAGTTGAACCGTATGGATCAGGTTGCTGAAGCAGAGCAGGGATTTGTATGCAGAGATGTACCGATGCCCGAACTGTCGAATGAGAAGATATTTCCAGGCGGGATCAAGGTAAAAGCCCTTTTCACACCCGATATGAAGTGGCGGTTGGTTGAAGAGTTCGGACCGCATTGCTTTGCGGAAACGGATGATGGAAGGCTGCTCTTTACGGCAGATTATACAGATATGGAAAACCTTGTGACATGGCTTATGACTTTTGGGGCAAAAGCAGAGGTGTTGGAGCCAGCTGAAGCGCGGGATATTATCCGTAGGAATGCGGAAGAAACATTACAGATTTATATGGAGGATTAACATAATGAGATTAGATGGCTTTGGATTATTCGTTGAGGATATGGCAAAAATGATTCGTTTTTACAGGGATGTTCTTGGATTTGAAATCAAGGAAGAAGAGAATACGTCGAATGTTTACCTTATGAAGGACGGAACGCTATTCCTGTTGTACGGGAGGAAAGATTTTGAAAAGATGACAAGTCGGAGATATGAGTATATCAAGGGCTTGAACGGTCATTTTGAAATGGCACTGTATGTCGATACATTTGAAGAGGTGGATGAGGCGTACCAGAAGGCTGTTAAAAACGGAGCAACATCTGTGCTTGAACCGGAATTTGAACCTTGGGGACAGAGAACCTGTTATATCGCTGATCCGGAAGGAAACCTGATTGAGATCGGTTCCTGGAATAAGCCTTATGAAGAGAAGGAACTGGTGGAGGGGTGCTAAGCAACGACCGAAACGAAGTGGAGAAAAGGTTAGGGGCAGCGGCTCTGGATAAGAACTTCCGGACAAATAAGAACAGAGGAGTATTTTTGAATGGAAAAGAAAGGTGAGTGAACATATGGACTACATTAGGGTTACAAAGGAGAATCTCGAAAAGGAACACATTTGTTGTGCAATTTCCAACAATAAAGATGTTCAGGTATCGTCAAAGAAGGTGTGGCTTGCGGACAGATTTGATGAAGGTCTTGTGTTTCTTAAGAGTGTAGAACGCGGAAAGTGTTTTATTGAGTATATCCCTGCGGAATATGCATGGAATCCCATTGATGCTCCGGGTTACATGTATATAAATTGCTTATGGGTATCCGGCTCTTTCAAAGGGCATGGATATTCGAGTGACTTGCTTTCCGAATGCATTGAGGACAGCAAGGAGAAGGGGAAGAAAGGACTTTGTATTCTCGCTACAGCAAAGAAGAAACCATTTCTGGCAGAACCGAAGTTCTTAAAGTATAAAGGCTTTATAGTCTGTGATGAAGCTGATAACGGGATTCAGTTATGGTATCTTCCTTTTGAGAAGGGAGCAGAGTCTCCGAAGTTCAAGGAATGCGCAAAGCATCCTCATATAGAGGAAGGTGGCTATGTACTTTACTATACGAACCAATGTCCATTTAATGCAAAGTATGTCCCGATTTTGGAGCAGACGGCTAAAGAGAACGATATACCATTCCGTGTGGTTCATATTGCAAGCAGAGAAGAAGCGCAGAATGCTCCGACGCCCATCACAAATTATGCGTTGTTCCATGACGGAGAATACATTACTAACGAGCAGATGAACGATAAAAAGTTCCTGAAGCTGGCTGGTATATAGGAGGGATGGAATGGCATCAACAAAAGAGTATCTGGACTTTATCCTGGAACAATTACCGGGGTTGGATGAAATCAGCAGCCGGACAATGATGGGAGAATATATTTTGTATTATCGTGGAAGGATTTTTGGTGGAATATACGATGACAGGCTTTTGGTAAAGCCGGTTTCTGTGGCAGTGAAGCTGATGCCGGATGCTAAGATGGAACTACCATATGACGGCTCGAATGAACAAAAATGCAAATAATTTGCAAAAAGGATTGACAACGTTTATTATCAGCGTTACAATCAAAAACGCAAATTGTTTGCAATTTTTGAATGGAGGTGTGCAGGATGCGAAAGAATCAGAAGACTAGGGCGCTTTTTATGGCAGTTTTTTTTATTGTCATGATAGCTGTCTCCAGTTTTTTTGTTATCCATAATGCACATCATGACTGCACGGGTATAGATTGTGAGGCCTGCCTGCAGGTAGAGCAGGCAAAGGAGCTGATATGCGGGCTGAAATATCTCCCGGTTGCGGTGGCTTTTTTATCTTTATTAAGCGTATTCACGCTGATTTATGCAGTAGGAAAACAATCTGTCTGTGTAAAAAATACCCTTATTTTACTTAAAGTGGAACTTCTGAATTGAAACTGTAAATTGTTATTCGATAGGCCAAGAGCATTGGCTTTTTTTGTGTGTCTAAATTTACAGAATTGACGGAGGTTCTTTATGTTTACAGGAAAAAATAGAATATTGGTAATTATGATGGTGCTTACATTTTGTATAGGGCTTTTTTCGGGATGTAAAAAAACAACAGAAAGCAGTGAAGCAAAATACCATATTGTATGCACAACATTTCCACAGTATGACTGGGTAATGCAGATTCTCGGAGATAATGCGGCAGAATTTGAGGTAACACTTTTATTAGATAATGGCATGGATTTGCACAGTTATCAGCCAACTGCAGAGGATGTGGCAAAGATTGCAAATTGTGATTTGTTTATTTATGTGGGCGGCGAGTCTGATATATGGGTAGAAGATGTATTGCAGGAAACAACTAATCCGAATATGCAGGTAATAAACATGATAGATACATTGGGGAATCTTGTTAAGGAAGAAGAAATCGTAGAGGGCATGGAGGATAACCACGAACATAGTGATGAGGAACACGAACATGACGACGAGGAACACGAACACCATCATGAAAAGGATGAACACATATGGCTTTCGATAAAAAATGCGAAGGTTTTAGTGGAAAAAATCTGTGAAGCTGTCAAAGGTGTGGATAAAGAAAAGGAATCGTTATATCAGAGCAATTATGAAAGTTATTTAAAGGAACTTTCCGTATTAGATGAAGCATATGAAGAAATGGCAGCAGATGCAGCGAAAAAAACAGTATTGTTTGCGGACCGTTTTCCGTTCCGATATTTGCTGGAGGACTATGGGATTTCCTATTATGCGGCATTTTCCGGTTGTAGTGCGGAAACAGAAGCAAGTTTTGAAACTGTGGCATTTTTAGCAGGAAAGGCAGATGAATTGGAGCTGAATGTAATACTTGTAATAGAAAATTCGGATAAAACATTAGCGCAGACGATTGTGGAAAATACGAAAAAGAAAGACAAAGAAATCCTTACATTGAATTCCTTACAGTCTGTTACCTCGGAGGATGTGAAAAATGGAATTACATATCTATCAGTAATGCAGGATAATCTTAAGGTTCTGACAGAGACATTGAAATAAGAGGGGGAAAAATGATGTCATATATTGTTTGTGAAAATTTGGCGCTGGGATATGAAGGAAATGTGGTAACGGAAAAGCTTAACTTCGAAGTGCGAAGAGGAGACTATTTGTGTATAGTCGGGGAAAATGGTGCAGGGAAAAGTACCCTTGTAAAGACATTACTTCATTTGATTAACCCTGTTTCAGGAACAATTTCATATGGCGACAATATTATGCCCTATGAAATTGGCTATCTGCCACAGCAGACGATAGTACAGAAGGATTTTCCGGCATCGGTGTGGGAAATTGTTCTTTCCGGTAATCTGGCAAAGGGTAAGTTCAGACCATTTTACAGCAAGGAACAGAAAAAAACAGCAGAAGAAAATCTGAAAAAGATGGAAATCTGGGAGATTAGAAAAAGGTGCTATCGAAAATTATCAGGAGGTCAGCAGCAAAGAGTTCTTCTTGCAAGAGCTCTTTGCGCAACCCAAAAGATGTTATTGCTGGATGAGCCGGTAAGTGGTCTTGACCCGAAAGTGACAAATGAGTTTTATCAACTGATAAAAACACTTAATGATAGTGGTGTAACAATTATTATGGTATCACATGATATGGAAGCAGCATTGACATATGCAGGGAAAATTCTACATATCGGAAAAGAGCAGATGTATTTCGGAAGTAAGAAAGACTATTTGAAAAGCAATGCATACAGAATGCTTTGTGAAGGAGGAAAAAATGCGTGATTTTGTTACAGAACTTCAATTTTATATGCAATATTCTTTTGTAAGGTATGCGTTGATTGTGGGGGTGCTGATAGCTTTTTGTTCATCACTCCTTGGGGTCATTTTAGTATTGAAACGGTATTCCTTTATAGGGGACGGCTTATCCCATGTGGCATTCGGCGCAATGGCGGTTGCAACGGTTTTCGAACTTTCTGATGATACAATAATTACAATGCCGGTTACGATAATTACAGCAATTTTGCTTTTGAAGGGTGGGAAAAATGTCAAAATCAAAGGTGATGCAGCAGTTGCGATGCTGTCAGTGGGAGCACTTGCAATCGGATATCTTGTAATGAACGTATTTGCAACTTCTGCAAATATTTCTGGAGATGTCTGCACCACATTATTCGGTTCGACTTCTATTTTGACATTAACGGAAAAGGATGTCATGGTATGTTTGATTTTTTCGATATTGGTAATAGTCACCTTTATTATTTTTTATCACCGTTTCTTTTCGGTAACCTTTGATGAAAATTTTGTGACAGCAACAGGTGGACGTACAGAATTTTATAATTTAATGATTGCAGTGATTATTGCAATTATTATTGTACTTGGAATGAACCTTGTAGGCTCCTTATTGATTTCGGCATTAATTATTTTTCCTGCACTTTCTGCAATGCGGGTAATGGAAAGTTTTAAAGGTGTTGTGATTTTATCTGGATTGATTTCGGTTTGTTGTGCTTTGATAGGAATGTTGACCTCGATTTTGTTTTCAACACCAGTTGGTTCAACTATTGTGGCAATTGATATGGTGGCATTTTTCATATGTGTAGTAATTGGGAGATTTAGGAGGTCGTAGGATTATGAAAAAAGTGATAGGATGCATATTGTTGAGTTGTTTCATTATATTGCTGGGAGGCTGTTCGAAAAAAACAGGAAATGATAGAACGATGTCTGGTGGCAATGCTGTGAGTGAGGTTCTACAAAACCAAATTGATGATGCGGATAAGCAAGAAACGGAGATGGCAACAGAGGCCATTGTTATTGATAGTAATGTAACTGATACAGAAAATATTCAGAGCGAAGTGCCAGAAAATGTTGATTATGATTTGACAGTAATGGATAGTAATATGGTCTATGCTACTGTTTGGCAGTTGATGGTTAATCCGGATGAATACATAGGAAAGCAGTTTAAAATAAAAGGCAATTATTATGTTACATGGTATGAGCCAACACAACAATATTACCATTACATATTAATTCAGGATGCTGTGGCTTGCTGTGCACAGGGGTTAGAATTTATATGGGAAGATGGAAGTCATATATATCCAGAGGAATATCCGGCTGATGGAACAGAAGTAGAGATTGTTGGAACCTTTGAAACATATAGGGAAGATGGTGACCAGAACCTATATTGCAGATTAAAAGATGCCAGCATGGAAGTAATGAATGAAAATAAATAATGTTTTTTACATATATGCACATTGATGTTACAATTAGTAAGAAAAATTCGGATGTAAAGATAAGTGATTTTGTCAAAAGAGGGGAAATCAGATGAATCATTTGAGTGAGCAGACGGTAAAGTATTTATGCGTAATAAGGACATTAAACCCGAATCTCTATAAAAAAATGTGTAAAAAAATAGGTGTTTCAGATGATGAAATTTTACAGAATAAAATTGACGTACCAGAGATGAAAAAAGAGGTATATTGTTCCCGACCAAACGAAATAGTGATAAATCCAAACAAGGAAACGGATAGTAAATTTAGCAATGTCTACTATATGGGCGGTAAACCTTATATCGGTTTTAGAAGGGAACCACAAAAAAGAGAAGAAGTATTTTCTATTGATGTGAAAAAAGCAAAAGATTCGCATTCCAATAAAGATATAGCGGAAAAGAAAACTAAGAAAGTATATCTATATATTGATGCTGAGAATGTTGCTTCGAAGTATTGTAAACAAATAATGCAAAAAAGCGCTAGCGTCGGAAAGTTGAAGAAAAAGAGGTGTTATAGGCGAGGAGAAGATGCATCGACTACTTCTTGGACAGATGAAGCACGTGAACATGAAATTAAAATGGTACCTATATCTGGAGAGCCTAAAAAAGATAAAATTGATAATATAATTAAAGAGGATATTAGAAATGCAATAAAGCGTCGCGTGGCAGTAGAGGTAATATGTATTGTTACATCTGATGGAGGGTATATAGATATTGTTAAAGAGATAAAGAGGTTTGGAAAACAAGCTGTGATTATAGGAGAGGAAAAAACACCGGAAAAACTTCGAGAGGAAGCAAACAAGTTTATTGAACTGGAAAAACTTTAAAGATTTGTAGATAAATAAAAAAAGAAAGCGTCTATATTATGAAAACACGAAAAGAATAGAACAGAATTTTATATAAAGGGGAAACGTATGATGAAGAGCGACAACATAACAAAGACCTATATTGATGGTTTGAAAAAAGCATATATAAACAGCGGTGCTAAGGAGCAATGGGATGAATTTGAAAAAGTAGTATGTGGAGCAAGTGATGAGGATATGATTTCATGAATGAAGATATCATTGATTGAAAGTATTTTGAGTTACAACAAGGAGACAATTAGGCATGAATGATATACAAGCCTTTGAAATATTAAATATAGAAGCTACAGCATCCAAGCGGGAGATAAGAAGCGCTTATGCAAAACTGGCACAGGAATGTCATCCGGAGGAACAGCCGGAGGAATTTGCAAGGCTTCAGGAGGCTTATCAGCTTGCATTGAAGTATCTGGAAAATGAAAGCTGGCAGAGTGTAGAGGAAATCAAGCAGATAGAACCTGACATACAGACGAAGAGTGAGGAAACAGACTTTGAAAATCCGGACGAAGAGTCAAAAAACATGCTTTTGGATGCATGGCAGGCAGGCTGGGAGAAGGAGCAGAAACGCAGACAGAATACCGGAGTCATGAAGGAACTGATTGCCATTTTTGAGGAACGTAAAATGGCACAGGGAAATAAGCCTTGGGTATCCTTCTTTTTATCAGATGTTTTTTTGAAGGAATATTTCGAGATAAATTTTGCGGAAGCATTGGATTATTATTTAGAGCATCAGACAGTTTATGACAGAACAGAACTGCCCCAGGGATTTTTAGTGGAACTGGCGATTGCCTATGGGATGATTACAGAAATGGATGGCTGTATGTATCAGGCGGGAGAGATTCCTATGCGCAGAATAATAGCAAAATATTGGAATCAGCAGAAAGAAATGTGGCGATTACAGCGTGGGATGAGAATTCTCTTAAGGGAAGAAAATAAAGCAAGAATGCAGGCTTTCTCAGATTACATTTCTTTGCGTACCTTGGAGAGACAAGGACAACTTTTAGAAGACAAGGAAGAAGTGTGGTTTTCGATTGTTTGGCATGGAGAACCGGCGTATCTTTATGAGGTGAGTAAAGGGGCATATGGAGAAGCTACCAGTACCACAATATTAAGACTGTTTACTTACTGGATTTCCGAAGGAAATATGCCTCTTTTTATGGTGCAGAGAATGTATCAGCGTTATCAGCTTAAAGGAATCGAAAAATCACATTATTATTCTGTTTACAAGGAATTAAAAGAAGCAATGATACATAAGTATCCACAGATAGAGGAGAATGAAGAACAGGAAACCATTAAGAAGTGGGTATACAGATTGTTAGAGATAGAATCTGCTTTTATGGCGAGGGCTGCAGTACGTTTTGTGCCGGAAACTGTGGAGGAGACAGAAGTAATCCATAAGCTTTTTGAGAGTGAGGTGTGGAAACAGTATTGGAATCATCCTTTCATGATGCAGTGGCTGTTATGGAAAACACATTTTCACAACATACCTTTGACCATTGCGCAATATCTTTATGATGCTTACAGTTCGAAGGAACGGTTAGAGAATCAGAATTGCAGGGAATTACGGGAACATTCCATGGGTGCAATGGTAAACTACCGGAAATCCACAGAGCAGACAGCCCTGGATTTTTGGGAATATCTTTTTATGCGCGGGTATGGAATCTGTACCAAAGAATTTTTGCCGGAGGAAACAGAAGGAGAGCATCTTAGTGATGAGGGGAAGAAATATATCTGTGATAATAAGCTATATCTTCCAGCATATATAAAAACAAAATACCAAAGTTCCTATGAGTGGCAGAAGAAGTTTGTAGGATATAATGACGAAACAGGGCAGATTGATAATCCGGCTTTCGTCGAGTTTACGCTGCCGGAGGGAGATGTTATAAAGGCAGAATATCATTTGCATTTTATTGCATATTACCGAAATGGTAAGCGAAAATACAGACCATTTCTTTCCTATGATATGTTTGAAGCATATCAGGAAAAGATAACTAAGGTGGAGGAATTTTTCCTGTTGCTGGCAGTAACAGAGATTGCAGAGAATGACAGACAGAGAGCGAGAAAGCTCGTTTTGGACTGGCTGCCAGAAACAAGGCTTATAGAGTCAACCTTTTCTGTTATTGCTGATTGTATTACGCAAAATAATGCAGCAGATAGAGATACAGAAGAGTGCGCTATTTTGGAAAATGAAGCTATTTGTCTGGTATTGAAAAAAACTGCCCGGGGAATGCAATTATATGAGTATACAGAAATGGGTTTAAAACCGAGTGCTTTTCGTATCGGGGCTGCCTGGGAGCAATATGATATGGATACCATATTAAAGGCGCATATAAAGCCTGCACCTAAGAAAATAACAGTATTTGATACAGAAGGATTAGAGAAAGAAGAAAAGGTGAAAATTATTTTACAGGGACTGCTGTTATATGCCAGACATGAAAAAGGGGCGGCACTCACAGAACCGGTATTACCAAAAGATTATCCGGAACTAATCCCTTTATTTGAAAAGGAAATGGGGTGGCTTACAGACAGCTTTGTGGTTTTGTATCGCATGCTTTCACCGGATAATATCAGACGGGAGATATTGTATATATCTGTTGACCAATGGGGCTGTTATTCCTCCTATATCAAAAATGAGGATATAGAGAAAGATGCCCAGAGAGTCAGGGAATTAAAGGATAAGGTGAAAAGGTCAAAGTATGAATCCTGCATTATGAAAGGAAGAATTATCAGAGATAGCAGTGCGGGACGCAGTTTTTCATGGACAGAGCCATTTTTATTTGGAAGAAATGGAAAAATGTACGGAAGTTACGGGCTTGCCAGATTGTGTGAGACAGAATCGGTAGAGGAATTGCTAGGTAAAATGCTGGATGTGGAAAATGTAGTGAAGTGTGAAGTTTTTGAAGGAAAAATGACTGTTTCTAATCAGACAGGACAGTTAGAATATTGCTTTACACAAGAGGAATATGCAGAGGCTAAGACGGCTTACGAAAAGGATTGGGAACAGGCTTATGCAATTGTTAAGGCAAAGGCAGAGGAGACGGAACCGGCAGACGAAAATAATATTCAAAAAAACTATCAGAAAGAGATGTTGGAGCGAATGACTACCATTTATTTAAAAGAAATGGATAAGGTAGAGCGATATAAAGACAGATGCGAAACACTTACAGAATATTATTGTATTTTGTAAAGCAGAAGGGGCAGGAGAGAAAATGGCAGTAATTGGAATTGACTTAGGAACAACAAATTCATTAATCACATATTGGAAAGAGGGAAAGGCATGTCTGATACCGGATGCAGTGGGAAATGTGCTGTTTCCCAGTGTTGTCAGTTTTTTCGACCATAAGAATGTGTCAGTAGGGGCTGTAGCAAAGGAGCAGATGCTGCTACAGCCGGATAAGACAGTGGCTTCCTTTAAGCGTTATATGGGAACAGAGAAAACCTATCGCATTGGAGAGAAAGTATATAAGCCCTTAGAATTGTCAGCCTTTGTTCTGGCAGAATTGAAAGAAACGGCAGAAAAATATTTAAAAGAAGAGATTGAGGAAGCGGTAGTTACTGTCCCGGCATATTTTAATGATAAGCAGCGTAGTGATACAAAGAAAGCGGCACAGATTGCAGGGCTTAAAGTGGAACGTCTGATTAATGAACCATCTGCAGCAGCTTTAGCGTATCAGATGGCAAGTGGGAAGCAGGAGAATAATCTGATTGTATTTGACTTCGGTGGAGGGACACTGGATTTATCCTATGTGGAATGCTTTGATAACATTATAGAGATTGTGGCAGTAGCCGGAGATAATCTGCTTGGTGGTGATGATATAGATGCACACATATATAAATATATCTGTGAAAAGAAAGGTCTCAGGGAAGATTCTGTTGCCTTAGAACAACGGGCTGAAATTCTTGCAGAGGGAGAAAAAAAGAAAAGGCTTCTTGAACAGCAGGATATGGTAGAGATTCAGGGAATAAACCTTACCAATGAAAAATTGTTTGAATTATGTATTCCGTTGTTTACCAGAATAAAGAAAGTGTTTCTACGGCTTTTAGAAGATGCAAATGTGAGGATTTCTGAGGTTGATGACATTATTATGGTAGGTGGTTCCTCGAAATTAAAGGTCGTGAAACAATTTCTGACGGAACTTTTAGGAAAAGAGCCGGTTGTTTTAGGAGATACAGACCGGGTGGTGGCTCTTGGAGCAGGTGCATATGCTGGAATCCGTCAAAGAGAAGAAAAGGTTAAAAATATTATTATGACAGATGTTTGTCCTTTTACCCTTGGAGTGGAAGCTTATCATACAAAAGAGGAAGAAAAGGGACATATGTGTGTATTGATTGAGCGAAATTCCACGCTTCCGGGAAGAATTAAGCAAAAGCTTTATACATTGCATGATTTTCAGGAAGAACTCCGGGTAAAGATTTATCAGGGAGAAGAATATTATGCACAAGATAATCTTTTTCTGGGGGAAATCAGCATAAAAATACCGCAAAAACCTGCAGGAAAAGAATGGATTGAAGTGGAATTCACCTACGATATTAATGGCATTTTACAGGTTGAAGTAACCAATTCTAAGGGGGAGAGTAAAGGTATGATGCTGGCGAATCAGGAACTGAGTCAACAGGAATTAAAGCAGTATCAGAAGGAAATGGACACCATTATCCGTATGAAATCCCCGTGGGAGAATGAAGACTATATCAGACTTTTTGAGATAGTTAAGCATTATTATGAAGAAAGCGTTGGAAATAAAAGGGATGCGTTAGGTAATATACTTGCCTGGTATATTTGCAGTATGAATAGCGGAAGAATGAAAACAATGCGCACTGCTGCGGATAAAATGAGGGAGATGATTGCGTCTTTGGAAAATTATGAAGAAGATAAAGAAAAGCTCTTTTTTGATGGGGATGCAGAAAGAATATAGTATAATTGGTTATTGGACTTCATCCCCAATTGTGTTAAACTGTTCGAGGTGTAAAAAAACAATTTATAAGAAAAAGTGAGAAAATACAAATGAAAAAAATTGCGAAATTTATTCTATATTTAATAAACAGCCTTTGTGTAACATTAATAGCTAATATCGTGATGTTTTTTCACATGAATGAAGAAAAATCGTGGACAAGCATTATGTTTTTTGTTGTCTATTTTTTTGTAATTCATATCATACCAAACTTTTTTAATTACGAAATGAAAACAAAGAGCCTGAGAAATAGTAAAAATGGCTGCGAACTGCTGCGTATATTTTTATTTTCTACATTTATATCTGTTATTATCTCAATAGACGGCTGGCGGGGTGGACTGTCAGCTATGTCACTGGGAAGTATTGCAGAAGAACCGGTTATGTGGATTCTAAATACCCTGGTTATAATTCTGGTGGAGGCATCTGTTTTTTGGAATGGTATTATACGAATTTATGTATCCTCAAAACAGCTGGCATTACGCTGGCGTATTTTAGGCATTATATGTGGATGGATGCCAATTGTAAATATTGTTGTGTTGATTAAATTAATTCGTATCGTAGAAGCAGAGGTAAAGACAGAAAATAATAAAATCCTTTTAGATAAAGAAAGAGCAGAAGAACAGATATGTAAAACAAAGTATCCGATTTTGCTGGTACATGGTGTGTTTTTCAGGGATTTCCGTTATTTAAACTATTGGGGAAGAATCCCGGAGGCATTACAAAAAAACGGAGCAGTTATTTTCTATGGGAATCATCAGTCTGCTTCTTCGGTGGAGGATAGTGCAAAGGAGCTGACAGAACGGATAAAAGAAATTGTTCGTACAACAGGCTGCGAAAAAGTAAATATTATTGCGCATTCCAAGGGTGGGTTAGATTGTCGTTATGCGTTGTCAATGACTGGGGCAGAGCCTTATGTTGCAAGCCTTACCACAATAAACACACCTCACAGAGGATGCGAATTTGCTGATTATTTGCTGTCAAAGATACCACAGAAACAGCAGGAAGCAATTGCGAAGACCTATAATGCTGCCATGAAAAAATTAGGAGATGCAAATCCTGACTTTTTAAAAGCAGTATATGATTTGACTGCAAATGCATGTAAAGAGCGGAATGCCATTGTAAAAGATGTGGCAGGAGTTTATTATCAAAGCGTAGGCTCAAAAGTAAAACGGGCAATGCATGGAAGATTTCCATTAAATTTTACCTATCAGCTGGTGAATTATTTTGATGGGCATAACGACGGATTGGTCGGAGAAAAATCTTTTCCTTGGGGAGCAGATTATGAGCTGCTTACAGCCGAGGGAAAACGGGGAATTTCTCATGGGGATATGATAGATTTGAATCGTGAGAATTTTTCAGGCTTTGATGTCAGGGAATATTATGTACAACTGGTACAAAAGTTAAAAAAGAAAGGATTTTAGAAGTGGAAAATAAGAGAGAAAAATTTATTACAAAGCCAATCGGTATTGCACTCTTAGCATGTTTATGCTGCCTGCTTTGGGGAAGTGCCACCCCGGCAATTAAAATTGGTTATGAATGGTTCGGAATTGGTGCAGATGATGTGGCATCAAGAATTTTATTTGCAGGTGTCCGTTTTATTCTTGCCGGTGTTCTTACCGCAATTTTTGGCAGTATCATTGCAGGAAAACCACTATTCCCGCAAAAAACATCCTGGGGAATGGTTTGCAGGCTTGGAATGGTACAGACCGTATTTCAGTACATATTTTTCTATATGGGACTTGCTTATACAACCGGTGTGAAATCTGCAATCATTAACGGTTCTCAGACTTTTATAGCAATTGTTCTGGCATGTTTAGTCTTTCGTTATGAGAAACTGACGGCAAAGAAGTTTATTGGTTGTCTGATTGGATTTGCAGGAGTTATTGTCATTAATTTTGACCCAAGCGGACTGACAGGCGGCTTTACCTTCCGTGGTGAGGGAGCAATATTAATTGCTGCCATTGCTTATGCATTATCCTCGGCATTAGTAAAAAAATATTCCCAGAAGGAAAGTCCGGTAGTATTAAGTGGATACCAGTTTATTTTTGGCGGTATTATTATGACAATAGTTGGGCTGATAATGGGTGGACAGCTGACAGGCTGGTCATTAAAGTCTGTGACTTTACTTATTTATATGGCACTTATTTCATCAGTGGCATACTCTGTCTGGGGCATTCTTCTGAAACATAATCCGGTGGGAAAGGTAGCGGTATATTCCTTTACCAATCCGATATTTAGTGTAATTTTATCTTTCCTATTCCTTGGAGAAAGTTCTTCCTTTGGAATAGAATTAATATTGGCGCTGGCGTTGGTATGTGGTGGTATTTATCTGGTAAACCGGGTGAATGAATAGGAAGAGAAAAATGCGGATTTGCTTTTTTTCATAATTCATGTCATAATAAGTAATGTTTTTTTAGAGATGTGATAAAGGAAGTAAGGTATAAAATGATAATTCGTAATGCAACAATGGCAGATTTAAATGCAATTGCTGAAATTGAAAAGTTATGTTTTCCGGCAGCAGAGGCTGCTTCAAGGGAAACATTTTTAAAGAGACTTGAAGTATTTGCCAATCATTTCTGGGTATTAGAAGAAACTGGAACAGTGGTATCAGTAATTAATGGAATGGTATCGGATATTCCACTGCTGGTAGACGAAATGTATGAGGACGCGGCTATGCATAGTGAAAATGGGGCGTGGCAGATGATTTTTGGAGTAATAACCCATCCAAAGCATCAGAGAAAAGGATATGCATCCATGGTAATGAAACATGTCATTGAAGAAGCGGTAAAACAGGAGCGAAAAGGAATTGTACTGACCTGTAAGGAGCATATGATTCCATTCTATAAGAACTTTGGCTTTATAAATGAAGGAAAGTCCAAATCAAAGCATGGTGGAGAAATATGGTATGACATGCGCTTAATGATTACCGATGAATTTGACAAGAAAAATTAAAGAAATTTATGTCAGGAACAAGACTGCTGTGAGCATTTGAATTATTTAAAGGAATATTTGGATGCTTTGCAGCAGTTTTTATGTTATGATAAAAATATCAGAAAGGAGAGTGTGATATGGGATATTTATTAATCACAGCAGGGGTGTTCTTTTTGGATTTATTACTGAAGGACTATATGGATAAAAAATATGCCAGAAAAGTACAGCATAAGAGATTAAATGATAAAGTCATTATTGAAAAATATTATAATAATGGTGCAGCGTTAAATTTACTGGAAAAAAAACCAAAACTTATGAAAATGATTCATACCGTAATCATGGTTATGGTGTGTGTGATTTACTATTTTATATTACGATTAAACGGTAGAAAAGTTGGAAAACTCGGACTTGCCTTATTAACGGGTGGTGGTTTAAGTAATTTGTTTGACCGCTATACCAAGGGGCATGTAGTGGATTATTTTCGTTTCAACATCGGACCAAAGTGGCTGCGCAGCATAATTTTTAATATATCAGATTTCTGTATTTTTATTGGTGCAGCAATTGCGATTCTGGGGAGTGAGATAGAATGACAAAGGAACAATATCTGAAAATAACAGAACCGTTGCGACAGGATAGTCAGAAGGCGGAAAAAGTAAAAAATGTGAACCGTATTTTGACAAGTCTTGTTTTTTTTATTTATCCGCTATATCTGATAGTATTATTTATAGAAAAGGATGTCTGGCTTTGGCGGGCACTTATTGTTCCGGCAGTATCCTTTATTCTATTGACCATTGTGAGAAGAATGATTAATGCACCAAGACCCTATGAGCGTTTTGGAATACCGCCGGTCATTGACAAGGATACGAAAGGAAAATCCTTTCCGAGCCGCCATGTTTTCTCTGTGTTTATTATTGCAATGACTATCTTTTATGCCCATCCGGGACCGGGCATTATTCTAGGAGGGATTGGAATACTCCTTGGCATAACCCGTGTGCGAGCCGGTGTTCATGAACCGAGGGATGTTATCGCAGGAGGAATTTCAGGAATCCTTTGTGGTGTTATCGGTTATTACCTAATATAAAAGAGCTTATCGTGAGGTGACCCCAAAAAGTTAAACTTTTTTGGGTCACCGCACGATAAGCTCTTTTATA
>CAYMIS010000056.1:0-22327 GCA_964390485.1 uncultured Roseburia sp.
AGTTAAATGAAGATGAAATAAAAAATGGGCTTCAGGTTTTAGACAGATGATTCTGTCTAAAACCTGAAGCCCATTTTTTATTTCATCTTCATTTAACTTTCCGTATCCAACCAACAAAACCGGATATTTTTCAGTGATTGGTTTTTGAATATAATGTTCCGAAATACCTGATATTTTCACCCCGGCTTCTGCTGCCCGTCTACAGATTTCCTCTTCTGAAAGTGTTGTTTTCACATAAACCAGTACATGAAGCCCTGCATGGTCACCTTTAATTTTCCCAACCCAGCTTCGTTTCTTTAATTCCCCCAGTAAAAAATCATGCTTTGACTTATAAAGTGCACGCATTTTATTCAGATGTCTTCCAAAGTGCCCTTCCTGTATAAATTCCTTCAAGACTTCCTGCTCTACCTTAGGAACCGTAGTGGAATAAAAGCCGCATTTTCTCTGATATACTTCCATCAGATGTTCTGGCAATACCATATAACTAATACGCAAAGATGGTGCAATGCTTTTAGAAAATGTTCCCAGATAAATCACCCGCTCACTATGGTCAATACTTTGTAAAGAGGGAATCGGTTTTCCCCGATAACGATATTCACTATCATGGTCATCTTCTATCAGATATCGTCCATCAGCTTCTGAAGCCCATTGCAACAATTCCAGTCGCTCTTTTAAGGGCATTACAACTCCCAATGGAAACTGGTGGGACGGCATCACATATATAATATCCGGCTGTATTTTTCTTACCTGCTCAATCGCCATTCCCTTTTCACCAATAGCTGCTGTTTTCACATCATAGTCCATATTGGCAAACGTACGGTATGCCTGTAAATAAGTCGGGTCATCCATCAGAACTTTTTTTCTGCTCCCCAACATCTGGGACAAAAGATTTTCCAGATATTCATTTCCTGCGCCAATAATAATCTGGGAAGGATTACAATTAACCCCCCGCGCCTGATGTAAATAATCGGCAATTGCTCTTCGAAGCCCCGCATCTCCCTGCTTGTCACCCGCCAAAAGCAATTCTTCTTTATCATCCAGCAAAACATTGCGGTGTAATTTTCGCCAGATATTATAAGGAAAATGTTTCGTATCAATAGCATAGGGAGAAAAATCTATATATTTTTTCTCCTCTGTTTTTGTTTTTATTTCCTTTTGCACGGATATTTGCTTTTGTTCTAAACGATAAAGCTCCCGAATATCACATACAAAATGTCCCCTATAGGCTTCCGATTGAATATATCCCTCTGCCAGCAGCTGATGGTATGCCATCTCTATTGTACTTCTGCTGACAGACAATTGCTCTGCTAATAAACGTGTTGACGGTAATTTTTCCCCTTTGGAAATCTTACCGTCAACAATCTCATTTTTTATATATTCATATATTTTTTCATAGAGGGGAGCTTTCGCTCCCCCCTGTAAATCAATCATGATTTCTATCATATTTGTCACTCTTACTGTTTGTTCTTCTTAATATCAGCCACAATCTGCTCTTTTAAGTCAAAGGCTCTGTCCTTCATCTTCTTAGAGGCATTTGGTGCTGACAGAATATTAGAAATACACTTAGACGCCACATCATATTTCTTATAATGATGTGCCATAACAGCCAGTAAATAATCCACAGTCGTCTGATCCATTCCGCAAATTGGGAACATTTCTGTTGATACTGCCTTCGTCAAGCCTTCGAAGGCCTGCTGATAAAATGCTTCCTCCTGTGCCTTACACTCTTTTCTCTGTTCTTCTAAAGAAGCATCACCTGCATCTAAGGATTCAAATTTTCCACGATATAACCATGCAATTTTTAAACAGGTATATGCTTTCTCACTGGTCTTTCCTTTTTTGGCAAGAGTATTAAACAAAGACAGTTTATAACGATTAATCGCATAATCATAGTCAAATACTGTCGGTTCCTCCCCCATTGGCTTAAAGTTTGCGCAAACCTGCTCTTTAATCATTTTGGTCTGCATAGAAGATAAATGGTCAAAAAAACGTGTCATGGCAGTATAGCCACAGGATGGGCAGGATATAATATCATATTTAATCGTATCAATATACTGAAATCTTGGTCGAAGATCCATATCCGGTTCTAAACGTTTAATACGTCCACTTTTTATCATCTTTGTCTTAAAAACTTTATCACATACGGTACAGCGAACTGCTTTTTCAAGTAAAAAGGCATCTTCTGTAGGAATTTCTTCTTTTACAGTACCATCTGCTGCTGTAGTTGTCGGTTTCTTTTCTTCTTCAAAAAGATTTTTGGTATCTTCTGCTTTGATTCCAAACTGCTCTAATCCTGCGAATAAATTCATGCTTTTTTCCTCCATTATCTTCTTGTATCTTAAACTGCAGATTTTACATTCTTAATTGTTTGCCGGTAATTTAAAAGAACTCTTTAAGGAAACAATTCTGTTAAATACCAGATGCTCTGAAGTAGAATCCTTAGCATCTACACAGAAAAATCCCTGACGCACAAACTGGAAGCTGTCGTAAGCCTTGGCATCTGCAAGATTTGACTCTACTACACAATTTTTTAATACGGTAAGTGAATTTGGATTCAAATTCAGACTTCCATCTTCATTATAAACCCCTTTTTCTTCATCTACAATATTTTCATATAAACGAATTTCTGCATTAATTCCATATTCTGCAGATACCCACTGAATGGTTCCTTTTACCTTACGTCCATCCGGGCTGTTACCACCCTTCGATGCCGGATCGTAAGTACAGTGAATCTCTGTTACTTTTCCGTTCTCATCCTTCACAAAGCTGTTACAGGTTACAAAATATGCATTCATCAGACGCACTTCGTTCCCTGGGAACATGCGGAAATATTTCTTTGGCGGCTCTTCCATAAAATCTTCCCGGTCAATATAAAGTTCGCGGGTAAATGGAACTTTACGGCTTCCGAGTTCTTCATTTTCCAAGTTATTTACTACATCTAAATATTCTACCTGTCCTTCCGGATAGTTATCAATCACTACCTTAACAGGGTCTAAGATTGCCATCATACGTGACTTCTTCATCTTAAGGTCTTCACGGATGCAGTACTCTAACATTGCATAATCTACAGAGCTGTTGGCTTTGGAAACACCACATAACTCTACAAACATCTTAATAGACTCTGGTGTAAATCCTCTTCTACGAAGGGCTGCAATAGAAACAAGACGTGGGTCATCCCAGCCATCTACAATGCCTTCCTCTACCAGTCTCTTTATATATCTCTTACCGGTTACAACGTTGGTCAGGTATAATTTAGCAAACTCAATCTGCTTTGGCGGCATCTCATATTCTAACTCCCGTACCACCCAGTCATAAAGTGGTCTGTGATCCTCAAACTCTAAGGTACAAATAGAATGGGTAATTCCTTCGATAGCATCCTCAATTGGATGTGCATAGTCGTACATTGGATAAATACACCATTTATCTCCTGTTCTATGATGATTCATGCGGGCTACACGATAGATAACCGGATCTCTCATATTGATGTTGGAAGATGTCATGTCGATTCTTGCACGAAGCACCTTCTCACCATCCGCAAACTTGCCATTTTTCATATCTTCGAACAATGCAAGGTTTTCTTCTACACTTCGGGTAGAATATGGATCCTCTTTTCCCGGCTCTGTTAAAGTTCCGCGATATTCACGAATCTGCTCAGCTGTCAGGTCAGAAACATATGCTTTTCCTTTTTTAATCAGCTTTATAGCGCCTTCATACATCTCATCAAAATAATCAGATGCAAAGAAAAGTCTTCCTTCCCAGTCAGCCCCAAGCCAGTTAATATCCGCTTCAATGGCTTCTACGAATTCTGTTTTCTCTTTTGTTGGATTGGTATCATCAAATCTAAGATTAAACTTTCCATTGTATTTCTGTGCTAATCCATAATTTAAAAGAATAGACTTTGCATGTCCAATATGAAGGTAACCATTTGGTTCCGGTGGAAATCTGGTATGAACCTCTTGACAATGTCCTTCCTCTAAATCTTTTTCAATAATCTGTTCAATAAAATTCTTTGAAACAACTTCGTTTTCCATGATGTCAGTTCCTCCTCATAACATCTCTTTCTTTTCTTATCGGAAAATTCATCTTCTGTTCCCATCTAAAGCAATGAAACTGCTGAGGGCAAGCCTCCAAAATAATCTTTCCCATAAAAAGAAAAAGGCAACTCATCTCAATATCATACATGATACACCGATAAGGTGCAAGTATAATATAGCATGAATTGCCTTATTTTTCTAGTAGAAAAAGTGTCTTATTTCCTAAACTCTTCTAATATGCTGATGGGTAAACAAATGGTCCTGACAATACTCATAATTTCCCTCACATTTAGAGCAGAAACGGAAATCCAGCTCCGGATTGGTCACCTCTGTTCTTCCACATACCGCACATTTATGCTTGGTAATCCCTGAGCCCGGTCGTGGTTCTCTCATCTGCTGTTTAAACTGCTGTCTGCGATGAATCTCATGTGGAGTATAACGCTGTAAATTTCTTGTAGACAAGAAGAAAATCAGGAAATTCAACAGGGACATGATAATCGTCACAGCCTTAATCACCGTTACCCAGATTGCCAGAGAAACAGTGCCGTAAGAATGATAAATGGCACTAAATGTGCTGACAATATCCAAAATAATAATGGCCGCATATACCCATGCCATCCACTTCATCTTAATTGGAATAATAAAATACAACATCACCTGCATATTCGGATAAAGTGTGGCAAATGCAAGGAAAATCGACATATTAATGTACTGTGTGCTGACAAGACCGCCCATCAGCCCACTCGCCATCAGTGCCACCGATGACCCCATAAAGAAATATAAAATACCATATAAAAATAATGCTCCAAGAACGGTAAAAAGCATACCGCCAATAATATATGCATTAAACCGGAAGGTTCCCCAGGTACGTTCTAACGATGTTCCCAGCTGATAATAAAATACCATCATAATTAAAAGGGACAAAACACTATTGCTTGTAGGCTGAAAAATCCATGTGAGAATTCTCCATACCTGTCCCTGAAAAATCAGATGAGGCTGAAAATTCAGATAATTTATGATACCTGCATTACTCATGCTAAGCACAAATCCTATACTATAAGCACCAATCAGCCATACAATCAGATTAGGAATTGCAAATCTGCCAAATTTTCTTTCTAATTTATTTAACCAGTTCATCCTTTTATTACTCCTATTCTATAGCATACAAAAATATCTATTCTACGGAAAATATCTTCATGAAGCAAGTATATCCATCTGAAAAGGCTTTGTCAATCAATGCCTATTTTCTTCATAAAAAGTTTATTTTTTCAGCCGAATTGCACATTGTCTTTTGACATTTACTGTCGTATAATGTACATTGGTTTGATTTTCAAAACACTTTTTAATAAGTAGAAACTCTAACCAACACATTCTTTGTTTAAACAAGTAAATCCATAGAACAGTGGTTTTACAAAAGAATAGATTTGGAGGATTTATATGAGTAACAACATGCTTCATAAGCTTGGAATCGATATTGGTTCGACAACAGTTAAAGTTGCCATTCTGGATAAGGATGACAATCTTTTATTTTCAGATTATGAAAGACACTTCGCCAATATCCGAGAAACCTTAGCCTCTCTTGCCCAGAAGGCTTATGACAAACTTGGAGATTTAAAAATTGCACCAATGATTACCGGTTCCGGTGGTCTTACACTGGCAAAGCATCTCGATGTTCCGTTTGTTCAGGAAGTTATCTCTGTTTCAACTGCATTGCAACACTACGCACCCCAGACAGATGTTGCCATCGAACTTGGTGGTGAAGATGCCAAAATCATTTACTTTGAAGGCGGTAACGTTGAACAGCGTATGAACGGTATCTGTGCCGGTGGTACAGGTTCATTTATTGACCAGATGGCTGCTTTAATTCAGACAGATGCCACCGGGCTTAACACCTATGCCAAAGACTATAAAGCAATCTATCCGATTGCTGCCCGCTGTGGAGTTTTTGCCAAAACTGACATCCAGCCATTAATTAACGAAGGGGCTACGAGAGAAGATTTATCTGCTTCCATTTTCCAGGCGGTAGTAAATCAGACCATCAGTGGTCTTGCCTGTGGTAAGCCAATCCGTGGTCATGTTGCATTCCTTGGGGGACCTTTACATTTCCTTTCTGAGCTAAAGGCTGCTTTTATCCGCACCTTAAATCTGGATGATGAACATGCAATTACACCGGAAAATTCCCACCTTTTTGCAGCAATTGGTTCTGCATTAAATTATAACAAAAACAAAACTACAAGTTTGGAAGAATTACTTACCAAGCTTCAGTCTGAGATTAAAATGGAATTTGAAGTTGCTCGTATGGAACCTCTTTTTGAAACTCAGGAAGAATATGATGCTTTCCGCAGCCGTCATGATGGACATAATGTAAAATCTGCAGACCTGTCCACCTACGAAGGTAACTGTTATCTTGGTATTGATGCAGGTTCTACCACTACCAAAATTGCATTAGTAGGCGAAGATGGTTCCCTGCTTTATTCTTTCTACAGCAATAATAACGGAAGTCCCCTTGCTACAGCACTGCGCTCCATTAAGGAAATCTATAGCAAACTTCCTGAAAATGCCCACATTGTACATTCCTGCTCCACCGGTTATGGTGAAGCTCTATTAAAAGCAGCTTTACAGTTAGACGATGGCGAAGTAGAAACCGTTGCCCACTATTATGCTGCTGCATTCTTTAACCCTGACGTTGACTGTATTTTAGATATTGGTGGTCAGGATATGAAATGCATTAAAATTAAAAATCAGACAGTAGACAGTGTTCAGTTAAATGAAGCCTGCTCTTCCGGCTGCGGCTCTTTCATTGAGACCTTTGCTAAATCATTAAATTATTCGGTACAAGATTTCGCTAAAGAAGCTCTTTTTGCCAAAAATCCAATTGACCTTGGAACCCGTTGTACCGTATTTATGAATTCAAAAGTAAAACAGGCACAAAAGGAAGGCGCATCCGTTGCAGATATTTCTTCCGGTCTTGCATATTCGGTTATCAAAAATGCTCTCTTTAAGGTTATCAAGCTTTCTGATGCCAAAGACCTTGGAAAAAACATTGTTGTTCAGGGAGGAACCTTCTACAATGATGCGGTATTACGAAGCTTTGAAAAGATTTCCGGCTGTGAGTGCGTAAGACCTGATATTGCTGGAATCATGGGTGCTTTCGGTGCAGCCTTAATTGCCCGGGAACGTCATGAGGAAAGCTACAAAACATCCATGCTTTCCATCGACGAAATTAATGCCCTGACCTTCGATACAAAGCTTACCAGATGTCAGGGATGTACAAACCACTGTCTTCTGACCATCAACCGTTTCTCCGGCAACCGTTCTTATATTACCGGTAACCGTTGTGAACGTGGTCTTGGAAAAGAGAAAAATAAAGAAAACATTCCAAACCTTTTTGAATACAAAAACAAACGCCTTTTTGACTATGAGCCATTACCAGTCAATGAAGCAAAACGTGGAACAGTTGGTATTCCAAGAGTATTAAACCTGTATGAGAACTACCCGTTCTGGGCAACCTTTTTCAAAAAGTTAGGTTTCTCTGTAGTACTCTCCCCTGCTTCCACACGTAAGATTTACGAGCTGGGTATTGATTCCATTCCATCGGAATCCGAGTGTTATCCTGCCAAGCTTGCCCATGGACATGTTTCCTGGTTGATTCATCAGAATGTGGACTTCATTTTCTATCCATGTATTCCATACGAAAGAAATGAATTTCCGGATTCAAACAACCATTACAACTGTCCGATTGTTACTTCTTATGCAGAAAATATTAAAAATAATGTAGATGAAATTACTTCCGGACAGGTAAAATTCATGAATCCGTTTATGTCCTTTGCCAGTGAAGAAACCCTTTCTTCCCAGCTGATTAAAACATTTGCAAATTCTGAATTTCATATCACAGAAGCAGAAATCAGAGATGCTGTTTCCGAAGGCTGGAAGGAATTGGCAGTCATCCGCATGGAAATGCAGCAAAAAGGTGAAGAAGTATTAAAATATATGGAAGAAAACGGAAAACGTGGTATTGTTTTAGCTGGTCGTCCATACCATGTTGACCCGGAAATCAACCACGGTATTCCTGAATTAATTAATTCCTATGGAATTGCAGTCTTAACAGAAGATTCTATTTCTCACTTAAAAGAAGTGGAACGCCCATTAATTGTTATGGACCAGTGGATGTATCATTCCCGTCTTTATGCAGCCGCAAACTATGTAAAAACCCGGGATGATTTGGATATGATTCAGTTGAACTCCTTTGGCTGCGGTTTAGATGCCGTTACAACAGATGCAGTAAACGATATTTTATCCAAATCCGGTAAAATTTATACCTGTCTGAAAATTGACGAGGTAAATAACTTAGGTGCTGCCAGAATCCGTATCCGTTCCCTTCTCGCTGCAATTCGTGTCCGTGAGAAGAAACAGACAAAACGTACGATTGTGCCGGCAAATTATGAGCGTGTAATCTTTACTGAAGAAATGCGTAAAAACTACACTATTCTCTGCCCTCAGATGTCACCAATTCATTTTGACCTTTTAGAGCCTGCTTTCTGTGCTTCCGGTTATCAGCTGGTTGTTCCAGATGTTCCGGCAAGAGAATGTGTTGATGTCGGTTTAAAATTTGTAAATAATGATGCCTGCTATCCATCCTTAATTGTTATTGGACAGATTATGTCTGCTGTTAAATCAGGAAAATATGACATGACAAGAACAGCTGTCTTAATTTCCCAGACGGGTGGTGGATGCCGTGCAAGTAACTATATCGGATTTTTAAGACGTGCATTGGAAAAAGCCGGTTATCCGGATGTGCCTGTTATTTCGATTAACTTAAGCGGTTTGGAATCAAATCCAGGCTTTAAGTTAACACCAGGCTTAATCCAGCATGCACTTTATGCATTGGAATTTGGCGATATTTTCCTGCGCTGTGTTTATGCAACACGTCCTTATGAAGCTGTTCCTGGTTCTACCAACGAGCTTCATGAAAAATGGAAAAAAGAAGTTATTTCCTTTGTTACTCAGGATAAGATTTTATCCCACGGTAAATTCAAGAAAATGTGCCGCCAGATTATCCGAGATTTCGATAATCTGCCAAGGTTAGATGTGAAAAAGCCTCGTGTCGGCGTTGTAGGTGAAATTCTTGTTAAATTCCATCCTGCTGCCAACAACTATCTGGTTGATTTATTAGAATCAGAAGGTGCTGAAGCTGTTGTTCCAGACTTAACTGACTTCCTGCTTTACTGTTTCTATAACAATGGCTTTAAAGCAGATAATTTAGGAATGAGCAAAAAATCAAAACGTATCGGCCGCTTAGGAATTAATTTCTTTGAATGGTTAAGAAGTGCCGCCCGTGACGAGTTAGAAAAGAGTAAACATTTTACTGCTCCTGCTTATATTGATGAGCTTGCAAAACATGCAAGAGACATTGTATCCGAAGGAAATCAGACCGGTGAAGGCTGGTTCTTAACAGGAGAAATGCTTGAATTAATACATAACGGAACACCAAACATCGTCTGCACGCAGCCTTTCGCCTGCCTGCCAAACCATGTTGTTGGAAAAGGTGTTATCAAAGAATTACGCCACCGCTACCCAAGTTCTAATATCGTAGCCATCGATTACGACCCAGGGGCTAGTGAAGTAAACCAGTTGAACCGTATTAAGCTGATGCTTTCAACTGCGAATAAAAATTTAGCAAAATAAGCATTAAAGCAAGCACACAAACAAAAAACTATCCTGGAACATGATATATTCCAGGATAGTTTTTATTTACGTGAAAGCCACGATACCAAAACTGTATAGCAATTTTAAAAACTCGCCAAGCGCGATTCTCATAGTTTTTTTATTCTTTTGTAATTACAACAATTCCTGCACATTTTGAAATCTGCTTCCATGTTGCATCTGGAAAATCTGCAATTACATCATCATATAACATATACATCTGGTCATAGAGCCATTTTTCTTTATTCGCATTTCGAAACTCTTTTAATGATTTCATTGAATCAAAGGCTAAATCTCCAATAATAATTCTGCCACCCTTCTTTAAGTGGCGGTACATATCTTCCAACAGCTCACGTTTTTCAAAACGGTCAATATGATGAAATGCATAGGTACTGATAATCACATCAAATTCTTCTTTAATAAAATTCAATGGCATTCCCATGGAATAATCACAACATACAAGATTTGCCGTCGGCATATTCTCCTTTGCTGACTCCACAAGCTGTTCCGACATATCCAAGCCTGAAATTTCGTATCCATCCTGATATAACTTCTTAGTTAATATGCCTGTACCAAAACCAGCATCTAAAATCTTCTTTCCCTTCAGGCTGTGAACCATCTTATACACTTCATTCAACAAATTAGCATATCCAGCTACCGGATATTCATCCTTATCATTTAGCAAGTGGACTGCCGCTCCGTAACCATCAGACCATAAATCAAACTCTTTGTTTTCTTCCATCCTGTTACCTCTTTCCCCTAGCTATCTGCTAGATATTTATACTATATTTTATCACGTTTTTTTGCAGATTCAACCTCGCATTTCTTATATTTTTATTACTTTTCATAAATTTTTCCTTTTTTATCCAAATCTTTCTTATATTTCCTGTTTTACATATTTGCTTTTAATATCCAAAAATTCCCTTGACATCTTCTCTGTATAACTGTATTATTAAATTAATACAATAAGTCGCATGGTATCGATTAACATACTTGCTGTACTATATTTACTACAATAATTGAAATGAGGTGAAACTATGGCGTGGACATTAGATTCAGACCGCCCTATATTTTTACAGATTGTGGAACGAATTCAAATGGATATTATTTCCGGATATTATAAACCAGGAGATAAACTTCCATCGGTAAGAGATTTAGCTGCTGAAGCAGCGGTAAACCCTAACACAATGCAGAAAGCATTCTCAGAACTTGAACGAGCAGGACTTGTATATTCCCAGCGTACCAGTGGGCGTTTTATAACGGAGGACAATATAATGATTGAGGAATTAAAAACAACTATTGCCAAAGAAAAAATTGAAGAATTTTTAGAAAACATGAAGAAAATTGGCTTTAAAGATGATGAAATATTAACTATGATGCAAAAAACCATGAACGGAGGGAAATCATGAGCACTTTATTAGAATGTAAGAATCTCACCAAAAATTTTGGTAACAGAACCGCCGTTGATAATATCAATCTTACTTTAGAAAGTGGTCACATTATAGGGCTGCTTGGTCCTAATGGAAGTGGAAAAACAACACTGATTAAAATGATAAATGGCTTATTAACCCCTACTTCCGGTTCTCTTTATATCAACGAAAATCCCGTTGGACCGGAAAGCAAGAAAAATGTTTCTTATCTTCCTGATCATACCTATCTTAATATGAATCAGAAAGTAAAGGATATTATTGCCTTTTTCAAGGATTTCTACGAAGACTTTGACGAAAACCGCGCTTATGACATGCTGACAAAGCTAAACATCAATCCAAATGACAGACTAAAAACTATGTCAAAAGGAACAAAAGAAAAAGTGCAATTAATTCTTGTTATGAGCCGTCGCGCAAAGCTTTATATCCTAGATGAACCAATTGCAGGCGTTGACCCTGCTGCAAGAGACTATATTTTAAATGTAATTATCTCGAACTATGAGCCAGATGCAACGATTCTTATTTCTACGCATCTGATTGCGGATATTGAAAACATACTGGATGAAGTAGTTTTTATCCAAAATGGTCAGATTCGTCTCACTTCATCCGTTGACGACATTCGTATCAATCAAGGTAAATCTGTTGATACGCTTTTCAGGGAGGTTTTTAGATGTTAGGAAAATTATTTAAGTACGAATTTAAAAATACTGCAAAAATTATGCTTACAATCTATGCAGTCCTTATTGCAGTTACCGTACTCGGTATGCTGGTACTATCTTTTGATTCAATCCGCAATGGAGATGGAATTGTAGCCACCCTTATACTGGTATCCTATATCCTTTTGTACATTCTCTCTGTTTTTGCGCTTTATATCGTCACATATGTATACTTAACAATTCATTTTCACAAAACAATGTACTCTGTCCAGGGATACCTGACCCACACGCTTCCAGTAAAACCATTAACGACGTTTCATGTTAAGCTTTTTACCGGACTTTTCTGGATGATTCTCTCCACGCTGCTTATGATTCTGTCCATCTTTGGTTTTGTAATGGCTGTCGGTGGTGATGAATTGTGGCAGGAATTATCTACAATGAATTATGCAAGTCTTAATTACGAATTATTATCTGTATTTGGCATGCCTCTTTCTGAATTGATAGTTCTGATGGTTATCAGTACCATCGTTTCAAGCCTTTCATCTCTGCTGATTGTATATACCAGCAGTTCGGTTGGGCAGCTGTTTAACCAGCATAAGGTTGCTGCCGCCGTCATTGCCGGAATTGTTTTTTACTTTATCCAGCAGATTGCTGCAACCATTATGTCTATTGTAGTAAGTTTTAATATGATGAAAGACATGTCAAAAATGGAAGAAACTACCATTAACTTTGGTTTCGACAGTATCATGTGGACAGGAATCCTTTTTAGCCTGATTTTTGCTATCGGATACTATATCACTTGTAATATTATTGTCAGAAAAAAAATTAATCTGGAATAAATTCTTTTTCTTTCTTAAATAAAGGCCGTGTGCAAGCAGCATACGGCTTTTTTTGATATAGCTGGAAAATAAGGAAAGTTTTATTTGATAAGCCTTATCTATTTCTTAAAAATCTTTCCCAAAATCCCATTAATCCATCTATTCTTTTCGTATTACCAATTCCATTTATTTTTACAAATTCTTTCATTTCCAAAATTTCATTATGGGTAAAATCATATTCCGCTTCCGGCATATGATTTTTTTCATTTTCGAAAGCACTCATTATTGCTTGTTTATAGGATGTCTCTAGCAGCCAGACAGAATTTATTTCCAAACCTCCCTTTTCATAGGGAAAATTAAAATACTTCTCATCAATAAATCGGGTAGTTCCCTCTTTTTCCAGACTATCTGTAATAGTACGAATTGTCTCAGGAATCGTATCCACAATATATACCACAATCTGTTCTTGATAAATATTTCCATAACTGTCAATTACCTGATAGGTTTCCGTTACACTACCACTGTTCTGGAACTGTGTAAAATCGCTTTCTTGATAATCCATCACTCGAAAGGAATTTGTTTCATGAGTTCCCGGTGGAATCTCATTATCTTCAAGATCAAAGGCCTCTGCCTGGTTTAGAAGTTCATCTTCTGTAATATACCCATTCTGCGCCTGTTCTAATGTATAATAAAGGTCATGGGATTTTATTCCCGGACAATCATCCCATATGGCATACAATGTAACAGTTGCGTTCTGCTCCATCGCCAAATTAACTACAATCTCCTTATCACGATATAAAATATGGTTCGTATCCGCTACAATATTCCATCCTTTAAATCCACTTATTCCATATTCATTTTCTTTTGTAAAAATACATTCTGGAAGTTCTACCGAGGTATCAAAATATACCGGTTTGACATCATCCATATGACCTTCACCGCCATTTGGATGAAAATGAATTGTATAGTTGTAGGGTTTCCACTGTGCATACAACGTTACTGTCTGATTTGATGCATCAATGCTTGTACCAAAAGCACTCGCCCACTTCTGTGCTGCTTTTTTTGCTGTACTGCTTGTAAAAATGGTATCGTTTGCAGTCGCTGTTTTATTCATACTCCAGCCTAAGAAGGTATATCCATCTCTTGTTGGGACGGTAGAGGTTAAGCCGTAGGTTTTCGGCTTGGATGCATCATCATAGTACATAACCGTATTACTAAAGGTACCCGTACCACCATTTGTGTTATATTTTACTGTCAGCTTGTGTGGATTCCAGTTTGCATATAAGGTTACACTGGTATCATGCTTTTTATCCAGCTCTAATTCTTCTTTCAGCGTTGTTGCCGCCTCTGTACTGTCTTTGGATTCCGTTATGATTGTTTCCGATGTCTTACTTCCTACACGCCATGCAGTTGCCGCCGGAACGTAATAACCGGTTCTTTCCCAGTAGTCCTCTGCATTTCTTAAATTTACTTTTTCTGTCGTATACTTAATAGTTGTATTTTTCGGTTTATTGGTACTGTCTATTAACGTACCACCATTTCCATTATATTTTACAGTTCCGGCATTTACTTCCCATGCAGGTTTTACAGTTATGCTTTCATGGAAATAATCGGTATAAAATATGCCCGAACGTAATTCTTCTTCCTTGTCTTTGTCAAATAATTCATAATACCAGCCATTTGATTTACTCGGAGTATTATAATTATCCATAATGTGATAACCGGTACGGGAGACAGTACCACCATTTAATTTATCAATTGTTACTGGGTACGCATATTCAACAGTATCCACATATTCAAAATCGTAAAGCTTTACATCCTGTACCTTATCTTCCGTCGTCCCATCGGAGAATTTTCCACCATCAGCATCATAGGTAATCGTAAATTCTGGTGGAACACCGGATACTTTAATTTCTGCAAAAGTGGCACAAGGCTGGGAATAGGAGAAGAATCCTACGGAACCCTCAGAACGGTAATAATCCGCATCTCCGGTAAAAGAAAGGGACGTGTTGACACCCGTTTTATCATTTGTTACCTTTGCTGTTACCGTTACCTTACCGCTTTTTAATTTACTTTCGAAACTGACATTTGAATAATTGTCTGCTTTTTTATCACTATCCTGCCCTTCTTCGCCCTTGGATACACCAAAAGTTACCAGTCCTTTTTCTTCCAATGCATCACTAAAGGTTTTTAACTGATATACACCGCTTTTTCCGCTTTTTACATCGGAAGCCTTCTTATATCCGCCATTTCTATAACTTGTTGTCGAAAAGTTAGCATTGATACAGTAGTATATACCACTTTCCATCTGTCGGTCGCTGTTATAGGATGCCGAATCCGGGCTTTCGTTTAAGTATAATACAAATCCGGTATACAATTGTTGTTTATAGGTTTTGCCATTACTTAAACGTTCTCCTATTTCATCTACCACACCATTTAGAAACAATCCGGCAGTATCATTATCTTCAAAATAGAAACGCCAATGGTCAGTTTTCTCACCGGTTGTTTCATCCGTCATTTTTGCCGGCATCATAGACCAGTCATATTTTCCTTTTTCTGTGACACATGCATCACAGTTTTCATGTGTTACAAGCGTTTGGTCTATTGTTTTTCTTACAAAGGCACAATCGTGTTTTGTTTTTCCATTATCTGCTTTTAAGCTGTCTGATGTTGCCCTGTGGCGGAAGGTGTTATCAACACCCATCTTCAAAGAAATGCCGGGGTCTTTCAAATAAGCAGCTTCCCATAAGAAACCGGAAATATCGTTACTGTTCTGATTGTTATAAATAGCATAATCTTCCCAATCTCTCCCTGTATTTCCAATTTTCTGCATATACCATGCACCGGAAACATTTCCGGCTTCAATTTCTTCTTTGGTATCAGACGAAAATTCCGTCCATCCAACATAATCTCCTTTGGCGTCACCGATAATTGTCTTTGGAGTAATTAATAAATTTACTCTCTCTGTTGCTGCGGCTGCTGATAGCTGCGGCACTAATAATGATGTGATTAAGGAAACGGCTGCAATTGCAGCCGCTATCCCCCTTTTTCTGTACTTTTTCATCAAACTCACAGAATTTCTTCTCCTTTCCAAAAAAAACTATTTCTTCGTAGTTACTACTTTCTTTGCTGACCATGCAGAGTAAATCTTTTTCGATTTTCCATTTACCTTTACTGTCTTATAGGTACGCACTCTTACATAGTACTTTTTCTTTGCTTTTAATTTTGTGATTTTTTCTGATGTATCTGTATTCTTTTTCACAGTAACGGTTTTGGCATTTTTAAATTTACTGTTTGTAGCATACTGAATCTGATAACCGCTTGTCTGAACTTTCTGCTTCTTCCATGTTACTGTAAATCCTTTTTTTGCCGCCTTTACTTTGGAAATCTTTGTTCCCTTTGGAATGATTTTAAATGTTTCTTTTAAAACCGTTCCTTTGTATTTTCCTTTAAAGGTTACTTTTACGGTAGCCTGTCCAACTTTTTTGTTATCGCTATAAGAAACAGTGTAATACTTCTTACTGATAATCTTTCCATTACTATCTTTAACTACAACAATTGGTTTCTTTGCTTTTCCGTCATAGGTGTAGGAAGTTTTTGATAATTTTACTGTTTCCGGTACGGCAGATGAAAAGTGTACTTTTACACCTTCACGTTCAATCGCTTCTAAAACTTGTTCTGCAATTTTTTTCCACTGAGTTTTTGTTCCGTCATAATAAATGTGTTCTAATTCCCATGTATCAAATGCCCCCTGCTCAATAAAAGTAACACTTTTAGGAACAGAAATTTTCTTTAAGCTGTCGCAACTACTAAAGGAACTACGTCCAATTTCTTTTAAGGTACTTGGTAATGTTACGCTGGTAAGCTTGTCACAGTCCATGAACGTACCAGACAAATACTTTGTTCCCTCAGATACAACTGCTGTTTTAAGATTATCGCAATCAGAAAATACAGCACCTCTTAAATCTTCTACTCCCGGAATTGTAACACTTGTTAAGTTGTCACAGTCAGCAAAAGCAAACTGTCCAATATAGGTTACACTGTCCGGAATCACAACATTTTCTAATTCCAAACAATAATTAAATGCGTAAGAATCAATGTATGTAACAGTATCCGGAATAATAATTTCCTTTAAGCCATGAAAACAACTTTCAGCAGTCGAACGTGTTTTATACGAACTGATACGGGTAACTTTCTTTCCGTCCAATTCTTTTGGAATGGTAAGAGATTTTCTTTCGTCAAGGTCATATTCAATATTGTAATCATCATAACCTAAAATATTAACGTTTCCATCATCCATTACCTCATAGTAAAATCCGTTCAGTTCCTCATAATCTTCCCATACAGCAGCTTCCACCGGAACTGTCGGTGCCAGCGTACCAACCAGTACTACCGCTGCAAGTAACATGGATTTTAAGCGTTTAACATATTTGTTTGTGTGTTCTTTTGCTAACATATTTTTCATAAGGAAACTCCTCCTATTTTTAAGATATCTGTAGTATACACTAATATTGTAAATTTTTCATCAGACAATGTGACTAATTTCCCATTTTATGTATTTTTACTACTTTTAAGGACTTTTTTTGCCTTTAAATCAACTTCCATTGTGCATAATAGCAAATATCCTGTTCGATTCCTTGTGAAAAATCCGCCGGAACCCCATTTTTGTCATACCAGCCTTTAAATGTATAGGCATCTTTCACTGGTATTTTCGGCTGTAAAATTGTGTCCCCTTTTTTAATTGTATAAATCTTGTAACTATTTTTCTGATTCAGCAGTTCTTCTTTCGATAAATAAAATTCCACTTTATATGATATTTCTTCCGGTTCAACCAACTGATTAAAAATCACTGTTTTTTGACAGGATACGGTTCCTATTCTGCCATTTAAGTGCCGATACCTTTCCACAACTTCAATGGAGAGAATTCCTTTTTGTATATCTGCCTTCATAATTCGTATAGTAATATCCGATTCTGCATCCAGCGCAACGGCAAGATTTTCAATTAAATCTGCTATAAAACAGTTATAATTTTCTATTTTATAGTTATCCTCCTGCATAGCATTCCCAATAACTTCCTCTGTAATTGAAGACAGATTACTTGCCAGTTCCTGCTGCCTTGCCACTCTTGCATCTAATGTCATTAAAATTCCAAAGGTTAAAACAGCAATCATCATATTTATGACTATCAATATCACATTCTTCATGTTCTCTATCCTCTTCTATTCACAGGTATGTTAAGGGCACAGGTATATTTTTTATTAGACCTATCCTTTACGGATATCTTCAATTTATAAATCCCCTCTGCCGGAAAGCAGATAGTTCCTGCCTGTTCATCATAGCAATCTGTTTGTATTACACCCATGCTGTCAGTTATTTCCAATATCTTTATTCTTAAAGACTGCTTCTCAGTCCCTGACGCCTTCAAGAACAAATCCAGTGCCAATTCCTCACAGGCATATATGTTATCGCTATATTCAAATACAACAGATGGAAATGGCTTTTCTGCTTCTTCTTTATAAAATGAAAATCCGGCATCAGGCAAAATATCCTCATAACCCTGACTCCACACTCCACCTAATATTTTTAACACGCCTGAATTTCCATCCTTATCTTTTACCACAAAGAGCAGTCCTAAAACTAAAACTACCGTCAATCCTTCCAGCAAAAAAACTCCGTATGTATCAAATATATATTTCATTTATTTATATCCTCGTCTTCTCTTTCAGCCGGATATTCCTGTCATAAACATCCATATAAAATTATTTACCATTCCTCCCGGCATCATCATATTCACAAAAAAAGAAATAAGAAAAACTGCCACTGTCCCACTTAATAATCCTGTTCCAAAATGTTCTACAATATACTTCATATTTTTTCCTCCTTGAATCGTCTTTAAAATGAAGTTACATAATTAAATACCTGTATAAACACCATCACAACTGCCTGTCCAAATATTGCTGCTATAAATGCATCTCCATACTCCCCTACCATTTTTTCCATTAACTTCCACCTCCTTCTACTTTTACCTTGCGATTCCACGGGTTGTTTTCGTAACAGATATTCCAAATAGTGGAATTTTATATTGATAGGTCAAAATTACTTCCGCGGTATTGATATCGTTATAAACATCGTAATTGCAAGCATTTACCTCTAACTGATACCCTGCCAGCGCAGCCTTGGAAACACAATTAGTAATTACAGACGGATTAAAATTACCATTCTCGATTTCCGCAATGCAATCCGCCTTATATACTTTGGCATTTGTCACCTGTGCGCTTGCTGTTAAAATAGCAATACTCACATATGCCATTAATATAATCAAAATCAACCCACTAAATGCTTCTACAATATGCTTCATCTAATATCCTCCCACATTTCCCATAATCTGAAACAGCACAAACATTCCAATGGTAAGATCTATCAACATTTTTACTGCTGCAGCAAATACCGGGTAACTGAATATCATTCGCATCTTAAAAGAAATATTTTCATTTACAAGACTATCTGCCTGATTCTGCATCCTGTTAATATGTCCCAACAGATTATTAATTTGTACCTTTGCATCTCCTATTCCCGATTCTGAAATCGAATGTAACATTTTCATGCAGCTTTGTGCTTCAGGAATTTCAAAATCCATGCAAAAGCAGGTGTAGGAACTAAGCTTATCCGGTTTTATTCCAATTCTTGTTATCAATTCATCCAATTCCGCTTCTAAAACTGCCGGTGCATGCTCTCTGGACTTCCTAATAGATACCTGTACATTATTATTCTGTAAAAGCAATGCCATTTCCATTAACCATTCCGGAAAAGCAATATATATTGCTTTCAAAAGTTCCTGTTTCTCCAGCTTATATCCTATTTTATGCTGAATCAGCAAAAATCCGCCTGCCAGTAATAAAATGATACACACCCATCTTTTTCCGTAAAAATACACTGGAAGTATTCCTGCAAAAAAAGGAAGGGCAAAAAGCAGACTTTTTCTCGCTTCTTTTTTTTCATCATATTCTTTTATTTCAAAATACATTTTTCGGATTACATCATCCTCATAATGTTTTTCCTCACTTACCCAGTCATTAGTTAAATTGTGGGAACTTTTTTTGAAAATCAGCATAGAAAAAAGAATAAATAAAATAGATGTTGCCTGTATCAATGGATTATCAAATATATAAATCACGCTTTCTGCCTGAAAAAGTATTCTCATATAATCAATCACATAGATACACAGGGCACAAAGTATGGTAGCAACCAGAATCGAAATCGTATTATCCGTATGACTTTGCTTTTTTTCTGCCTGAAGCTGATAGCAGCGACGTTTCCAGTTTTCTGTATCCTCCAAAATAAGCATGATAGAATTTTCAACCTCACCTCCATCTTCTTCTGCATGTAATATTAATTCATGGGCAGTATGTATCTTTTTACTTTGATAAGCTTCTTCTATCATTGCCAGCGCTTCACGTAAAATTCCTTTTTCTGAGCTGGCACTTCCCTGATTAATATAAGAAACTGCTTTATCCAGTGCAATTCTCATTTCCCCATCTGAAAAAATCTCTCTACATTCTAAAAGTGCCATTTTAATCTTTCCCGACTTTTGAAAAGAATACATTAACTGCTCAATATAAGTTACAACATCTGCAAAACGCTTCTGCTCGTACATCCTCTTATAAGTATCCAGAACCAGTACTGGCAAAAGCAGTATTGTTAATGCCAGCACACACAGGGTCAAAATATATGTCAACTGAAACAAAATACTTAAAGCCGCCATTCCCACCAGTGCACATATTAATACCAGCAGCTGGTTCTTCCAAGAAAAATGATATCCATAGATATGTACCTCTCTTTGCAGATTCTTGGGATTTAAAAGGCGAAATAAACTTTTCCTTTTACATTTTTTCTTTATCTTCCATCTCTCTACCACACGTTACCTACCTTCCTCAATATATGCCTGCATTTTCGGACAATTGAACGGATCTTTAATCTGTTCTCTTTTCAGCTTTTTTAGAATATCTGGCGGCAATTCCTCCGAAATAACCTCTCCATCCTTAATTAACATATATATCCTGTTTTCATTTTCCTCTCTGCTAAAAAAACAAAGCTGGTCAATATATCTATGTACACTGCCATCCTCCTTTTCCCTCTTTCGAACCAGCACTCCCACATTTACATAACGATAAATACGATTCTCCATACGGTCAGCATCATTAATGTTATCCATCATATTCTGAATACGGTCTGGCAACTTTCTTAAGTCGTCTAAATGAATCGTTGTAAATCCCTTAACCCCGGTGCTCCATTGTTCTAGCAATGAGGTCACTTCTACCGAACGGGCCTCTGACAACACAAGCCATTTGGGATTCTGACGTAAGCTTGCCTTAATGGCTGCCGTATAATCAAATTCATTATCAATTCGTATTTCCACACAATCACTGCCCGGATTAATTGCACTATAATGAATTTCTAAAGAATCCTCAATGGTGATTACTCTTTCTGACACTGGGATAAACTGCATCAAAAATTTGGTAAATTCTGTTTTTCCATGTCCCGGCTCTCCACCCGTCACAAAATTCATCCCCGCCTGTACACAATTAATCAAAAGACTTAACATCTGCCGACTGCAGAAACCATCTCTTATCATATCTGTTATTTTATTTCTAAGCACCGGCGGTGATTTCCGGATACAAACACTGGTTCCAGACATTGCCACCGAATTATGAAGAATACTGACACGCAGTTCTTTCGTATCCGCTTCTAAAACTCTATTTGCTTTATTAAACTGCTTATTGACACAATTGGAAATATTGTGGGTAAACTGTTCTAAAAATTGCTCTGTAATTACCTCATCTGCCTTATAATGACCTTTTACCAGATCCAGAATCCACAGATCCCTTCCGTTATAATCAATGTCCGTGACCTCCGGCTGCTCAATATATTTCCAGAAAACGCCAAACTGCTCCGCTGTAAGCTGAAAATTCTCCAAATCGTTCATTCATTACCTCTCCACTTCTTTCATCGCTTCTACCTCTGCTGGCGGTATGTGCCGCCAGCACTTTACACATCATTTCACTACTTCTACACTCCCCCTCCTCCATTTAACCCATTCATACTGGAAAAGAAGCTCCTTAATGCCTCCTGAAACTGTGTTGCCACAAAGCCATTGCCGGTACAGAGTAAAATTACTACTCCGCCTAACGCCAATAATGTCAGAGATACTAAAATAGCAGCTCCATAGTGTTCCATAATGTACTTCATATGTGTCCTCCTTCATTCATTTTTTATGTAAATGCCCGAAGCATTTGCATTTAATTAAACCTTTCCCATATACTTCTGAAAAAACTCTAACGCTGGAAAAAAATAGATTCATTGATTTGTTTTTAGATAAACGGAAAATAAACTTCTGAAATAAATGATTTACTGAAACAAGTCTCTTATAAAAATAGACAATATTACTGATATACGTTGTTTGTTTATTATCAGTAACAAAACAAGACTTCTGATTGACACCATAGATGTCAAAAGATTTTTGAATCAGTATCATCTCTGATACTTTATTATAAAGTATCACATTCGATACCAGATTGCAAGTACTTTTAAACATTTTATTTTTAAATTTCTATGTCATAGGCTTCTTTTACTTATTAATGTCATATTTCTATGTCATAAAAATATAATAGTAAAAAATTCTGGTACTATAT
>CAYMIS010000057.1:0-16016 GCA_964390485.1 uncultured Roseburia sp.
CTATTTATTTATAAATAAATTTATTGAATTTTCACGTTTTTCTGACACTTCATTCATTATACGCTACATTCTTTTTTTTCTCAATGCAAGGATTCTATTAAGGTTTTCCACCTCTCATTTTCTTTCATATAAGAAAAAGTCTCTTCATCCTGCAACATTTCTATTAGATTTTCTCTTATTTCCTTTTGAACTTCTTCGCTTACCTCTCGAAAGGTCATGTGTTCATAAAGTACAGACTCTCGAAAAGCAATGATATTTTCTACATTTGCAAACATTTTTTCTACAATTTGAAGTGTGGCTTCTACATCTTTCTCTACTATTGCAAGTTCCAGCTTACCTGATGCTGCCTGATATTCTCCCATCTCACACAACTGTGCTAACTGTTCTAATTTTTCTGCCAGCAGATGTGCTTTTTTCAAATTTTCCTCTTCCATCGCAAGAACATACATCTGCTGAAAAGTCATGCTGAGGCTTTGGTATCCCCCAAAAAGTAATTCCTCATAAACTTTATAAGCCTCTTCTTTTCGCTCTGTTCTGCTATATATCATTGCCAATTTTCTTTTCCGCTCTGGATTTTCTTTGGAAAAATAGGACAGATACTGCTCTGACGTTTCATATTCCTTACTATTAAAATAATAATAGAACAATGCCTCAGCTGCAGTATTTCTTATATCCTCCTCATCGCTTTCCAGCGCCCGGATGTAATAGTCTCTGATTGGCTTATCATACACTTGCGAATTTGGAACATCATGCATTGTCCGATGGGCATCCAGTACCTGTGTCGTCCACAATATCAAATGCTCACAGTTTGGATACTCTTCTATTTTTTGCTTTACCCACTGAAAAACCTCTGCATATTCGTCTGTCTTTAAACGGTTCTTTACCGTTTCCACCAAATTATTTATTTCTTCGTCCTCTAAATTTTCCCGAAAAGACAATAGTGTATCCGCATTAATTTCCAACAGTCTGGCAATTGGCACAAGTAATGTGATATCTGGAAAAGAATTTCCATTTTCCCATTTATTGACTGCCGGTGCGCTCACTCCCAGCCGCTTTGCCATTTCCTCCTGCGTCATCTGTTTTTCTTTTCGATATTTTCTGATTACCTCTCCTATCTGCATATGTTTCCTCTTTTCCGTTTTCTACACATTAAATGAAATTTAGGGATGTAAATTCACTTTCAAAATTAAGTCTGTTTTTTTTCAGTATATATACCCCGGATATTTTTTTAAGTATAACTTGTATCATACAAATTTACAATTGAACATTCGTTAACTATCAAGAAGTTTTTTTAACTGTTTGTTATTAATACAATTCTTTTTTTGTAGGGAGAGAAGAATGGATATCTTTGAAAAGATATATTTCAATAATATTAGCGATGAATATAGATAAAGAGGATACAGTACTTTCATTACAAGCACAGCATCCTCTTTATCTATATCCAGCTATTCCTTCTCTAAAATATACAGAACTCCCAATGTTCCCGGTCCACAATGACTCGAAACAACGCATCCTGCTCTAGTAATTAGAATTTCTTCAAAAATATTTAAATCTGCCAGATAATCATATACGGCCTTTACAATTTCTTCTTCACTGCCGGAATGGGTAATGAACACCCTGTCTTTTTTGGCTTTCTTTAAGTCCCCTTCCATTGCTTTTGCATAGTTCATAACTACCGCCGACATTTTTCCGCGATACTTTTCTGTAGGCTTCATTTTTCCGCTTTCCACGACAATCTTTGGATGCAGCTTTAACATGCCTCCTGCTAATGCAGTAAGTCCGCCACATCTGCCGCCCCGATGTAAATAAGTAAGCATATCCACCACAAAGCTTGCCCTCACAAGGGGCTTTAATTCTTCTATTTTTGCAGCAATTTCCGAAGCTGTTTTTCCATCCTTTGCCATAATGGCGGCTTCTAAAACTAATAAACCAATGCCTGTAGAAAGATTTTCAGAATCAATTATATGAATCTTATTCTCTGCCCCTAATTCCTCTGCTGCCATACGCATTACATTCCCTGTTGTTGACATATCCCCGGAAATGGAAAAGCATACAATTTCCCTTCCCTGTTCCACATAAGGACGAAATGCGTCCATTGCCAGCTCCATCGATACCGCCGATGTCTTTGGTGTTGTCTTATTTGCATCTGACCACTGGTAAATTTCCTCCGGGGTAATGCTTCTTCCATCGAGATATTCCTTATCTCCTAATACAATGTGAAGTGGTATGATATCCACTTCATATTTTTTTACAAGTTCTTCTGATAAATCACATGTACTATCTGATATTATTTTTACCATTTCAACCTCTTTTCTGAGAAATACTTGCTTACAAGCTTCTATTTCTCACCTAAAACTTATATCAATACCCATATATATCATAAATCTCCTCTGTATACACACCCTGTTCTTTATATACAATCAATGGTTTTTCTATGGTCATGCGGGATTTTCCACCCCGAAGGCCTTCAATTAATACCATATTTGGTTCTTTATCAATAAATGGATGTACCAGACGCATACGTTTTGGTTCTATTTTATACTCCACCATTTTACTTAAAATTTCCGCCAGACGGAATGGACGGTGTACCATATAAAAACGTCCCCCATTTGCCAAAAGTCTTGCACTTTCTCTTAAAATATCATCCAGTGTGCACAACACCTCGTGGCGGGCAATTGCCTTTGCCTGAGAAGGCGAATTTTCCCCATGATTTCCAATCATATAGGGTGGATTTGTGGTGATAACTTGAAAAGAAGATGCTCCAAATATTTTTGAAGCATCTTTAATATCACCTGTCACTATTTTAATTTTATCATCTAAATGATTATAGGAAACGCTGCGACGCGCCATATCAGCACTTTCTTCCTGAATTTCCAAAGCTGTAAAGTCTCCGCTCTCTGTCTTTGCCTCCATCAGAATTGGAATAATTCCGGTACCGGTTCCAAGGTCTAACACCTTTTCTCCCCGTTTTGCCTGAGCAAAACTGGATAACAGTACCGCATCCATTCCAAAACAAAAACGCTTTGGATCCTGAATAATATAATAGCCATTTCTGTGAAGCTCGTCCAAACGCTCTCCTTCATGAACAAGATTATTTATTGTCATCGATTTTTGACTTTCCTCCGCGATCCTCTAAAGCTGCCAGTTCTCTCATTTCTTCCGCAGTCAGTTTTACGTCCTTGCGTCGTCTTGGTTTGAATTTCAACTGGTCACTGTGATATTCACGCATTTCTTTTTCATCGTTTATTTCTACTAAAACCTTTACTAACTGGCGAAGTACGTTGACAGAGGTTACTTCTCCTTTCATGCCATCGTCAGTAGTAACGCTATCTCCCACGTTTGGAAGGCGGCTGTTTAAGTATTCGTAAGTCTCTTCCTCGTTTTTCAGACAGCACATCAAACGTCCACAAACACCGGAAATCTTCGTTGGATTTAAGGATAAATTCTGTTCCTTTGCCATCTTAATGGATACAGGAGCAAATTCAGATAAAAATGTATGGCAGCAAAGCTGTCTTCCACAAATTCCATAGCCTCCCATAATCTTTGTTTCATCCCGGACACCAATCTGACGAAGTTCAATTCTTGTACGGAATACTGCCGCCAAATCCTTAACTAACTCACGGAAATCAATTCTTCCATCCGCTGTAAAATAGAATAACAGCTTATTATTATCGAAGGTGTACTCTGCTTCTACCAACTTCATGTCCAGATTGTGTTTTGCAATTTTTTCCTGACAGATTCGATATGCTTCTTTTTCTTTTTCCCGATTCTTCTCTGCAATTCGCTCATCCGCTTCGGTTGCAATACGGATAACCGGTTTTAAGGGCTGAACCACACTTTCTTCGGACACCTCTCTGACATCCATCATAACTGTTCCCAGTTCAACACCTCTGGCAGTCTCTACAATTGCATGCATTCCTGCCTTTAAATCTAAATCTCCCGGTCCAAAATAATATATTTTACCCGCATTACGGAACCGGATTCCTACTACCTTTACCATTTTAGTTCTCCTTTATTGTCAATAGCAGAAGCTCGATTACCAAATCAAAATTAACATTTGCATTCAAACGAAGTTTGGCTTTCTGCAGTGCTTCGATTATTATTTCAACACCGCTATAAGAGCTTTTCTCTGCCTGTCTTTTTATGTCATAGACCTCATCCTTAAAAATGAGCCCATTTACATCACCTGTTGCTTTAAAATACAATACATCACGATACCAGACCATCATTAAGTCAAAGTAATCGTTAATCTCTAATTTATATTCACTAATTTGCTTTACCGCTGCTGTCATTTCGTACAAATCAATCTCACTTAGCCGCTTGATTAACTGTAGCGCGGAAGATTTCATCTCATTAAAATCATCGGAAGATGCCAGCTGAATCGCTTTCCCTACGTTTCCCTGAGCAAATGCAACACAGATATCTGCCTGATAATCTGGAATATGATAATCGCTCATCAGATATTTTTTAATTTTCTCGTCCTTAACAACCTTTATATTCAAGGTTACACATCTGGACAGAATCGTAGGAAGAAATGTAGACGCATTCGTTGTAAGCAACAGAATTACCGCATATGCCGGCGGTTCTTCAATGGTCTTAAGCAATGCATTCTGCGCCTGCTGATTCATCTTTTCCGCTTCGTCAATAATATAAATCTTGTGTGTACTGCTGTATGGTTTCACACCAATATCATTGTTCAACTGGGTTCTGATATCATCAACAGAAATTGTATTCGATTTTTCATGTGTCACATAGATAATATCCGGCTGGTTGTGCCCTGCTGCCTGTTTGCAGGAATGGCATTCCTGACAAGGCTCCTTTCCACCTTTTTCGCACTGCAATGCAGCGGCAAAGGCTTCTGCGAGCATCATTTTTCCTGATTTATCCGGCCCATTTAAAATATAGGCATGTGATACTTTATCCATTGTAATGGCATTCTGCAGGTGCTCAATTATCTGCTCATGCCCAATAATATCATTAAATCCTGGCATGCTTACTCCATTCTGCTGGTTTATCATTTCTTTCTAAACCGTTTGCATTCTTTCCATTATTATTTACGTTAAAATATCTAACAGAAGTCCGGCAATTTCCCCAATTTTTGCGAGAATTGCAAGATGATTCTGCTCATCCTTTACCAGCTCCTGTGCCAGTTCGTCCAGATTCTCATCGATTTTCTTAATAATTCCATATACTCTATGGCGGCCTTTACGGTCTAAGAAATTCTCTCTGGAAAATTTATGGGAGCGATAAACCACTTCGTTCATGAATTCCCTGATTAATCCTCGGTATGCTTTCATATCCCGGATATCCATATGTTGTGCAATTCGATTACCCTGAGCGGTAATATCATTCATCAGCGTATCTATCTTCGCCTGAAGCTCAGCATCCGTAATTGCACTGGATAAGGTAAACTTAAAGGAGCCATCGCCTCTCTCAACCGTTCCCGTATCTGGTACCTGGGTCACCGGCTGCGTATTATTTACTTTTATATCCACGATGTTCACCTTCTCTCCTGATGTTATCCACGTTTTCTATTATAACCTAAAACCTGTTGTGGAAAAATATTTTCTTTTCTAAATTTTATGAATCTATCGAATAATATTCATGACAGCAATTTTTTCCCACTTAAAAGCTTACTATTGTCTGTAATTTATAAGAATCACCTTCGCCAATAATATACGCCCGGATTTCTGCCTTTGTCTCTTCCAAATTGTTATTCACAAAACGCTTTGTAATACCTGCCTCAGCTAATTTCTCCTCGGAAAAGTCCTTCGCATCCGCTAAAAACCTTCTGCAAAGTTCTTCGTATTTTGGCTCACTCTGCTGTTTTTCCCGGGTAAGGGCTCTTGTTAAACGTTCCCCATCCTCTACTTCTATATATATCGGAAGTACGTTCTCATTTCCGAAGTAATCTCTGATTTTCACGTAGGATTCTAAAGTTCCAATCATCAGACAGCTCTGATGCTTCAAATCAATCTGACTGTCATTGGCGGTAAAATATTTCCAGATTCCGTGCACCGTATTATATGCACGAAGCTCAATAATTTTCCCCTGCTTCTCCAGTTCTAAAACTTTATTTTCATCGCAGAAAAAATATTCTACGCCCTCCTGTTCCCCTTCTCTTACCGGTCTGGTGGTATAGGGAATAATCTTTTTCAAGGAAAGTGTGGAATCCTCTAATAATTCCTTATATATCGTATCTTTCCCAGTTGAGCTTTTTCCCATTAAACAATATATTTTGCCCATTTCTATTTCCTTTTTAGTATAATATAGTCTTTAAAAATATACAATCTTTATCCTTTTTTCCGAAAGACCTTCATAGCCTTCCACTGCAAGGCCCAACTCCAGACATTTCACTATTTTATTTATAAATTCTTCCGTAATGGCTTCTCCCGGAACAATGACCGGAATTCCCGGTGGATATAGATAGATATATTCCGCTGAAATTTGATTTTTAGCCTCAGAAAAGGATACTTCCTTTGTAGGTTTTTCCAGAGCTTCATAAATCTGTATACCGGCTGGATTTTTTTGGTACATTTTCTCAATGAAATTGTTTGAAGCCAAACTCTCTTCCGATGTTCTCTCCATCTCTTTTGCTGTCGCAGTGTCTATTTCATGAAGGGCCTTTGCAAGTCTTAAAAATCCCTCTTTTTCATCCATAATCGAGGTCATTCCCAATACATAATAACCGGATACCATTTCCATTTGTAAGTGATAGTCCTGCAACAGTCTTTCATGCAGCTGCTGTCCTGTCATGCCTGCTTTTTCCGTAAAAATCACAATCTTTGATATATCCCAGTCATAAGCGTCCTTTTCTGACAAATCACTTTTATTCATAACATGCAGAAATTTTAAATCTGCTACAGATTTGTAAAATTCCTCTATGCGATTCTCATATTCGGCAAAAAGCTTTTTTCCCGTCTGCTCTAATAATCTAACACAATTATCCATCCCCGCCATAAAAAGATAAGAAGGTGAACTGGTCTGAAAAATTCCCAGATATCGTTCTATTCTTTCTTTTGAAATAAGGTCTGAACAAACATGCAAAAGTGCTGTCTGGGTAAAGGATGGCAGTGTTTTATGCAGACTCATAATGACTGCATCTGCTCCCAGATTAACCGGATTCTCCGGAAATCCGGTTGAAAAACCCAAATGTGCTCCATGCGCCGCGTCCACAATTAATGGTATTCCTTTTTTGTGAACCACTTCTGCAATTCCTTTAATATCTGATACAATTCCCTCATAAGTAGGTGATGTTATTACCACCGCCTGAATTTCCGGATTTTTCTTCAATGCAGCATCTACCTGCGCAACAGTAATCTGCCCCTGAATTCCATTTTGTGTAATTGCAGGATAAAGGTATTCTACCTCTAATTCCTGCAAAAAAATAGCATGATATACCGCTTTATGACTATTTCTAGCGGCAAGTATTTTATCTTTTTTTCTGGTAGCTCCGCAAATTGCTGCTAAAAGCCCACAGGTACTTCCGTTTACAAGATAGTAACAATGCTTTGACCCATATAAAGCTGCCGCTCTCTGCTGCGCCTCTTTTAAAATTCCGGTAGCATGATGAAGATTATCAAAACCTTCAATTTCTGTAATATCAATACGATAAGGATTTGGAAAAGCCAGCTCTCTTCTTTTATGCCCCGGCATATGGAATGGATACATATCTGTTTTTGCATATTGCATCAAAGTCTCATCCAGATATTTCATAAAAATAATGTCCTTCCTAGTATAGAGTTAATCCAGATACCTTCCCAATTCCGGCATCCAGTCTCCAAAAAATATTTCATCTTTACTAATGCAATTCCAGATAGGTATCAGGAAACGATTCAACCGCTCCATCAGTTCCTGCCAGGTTGGAATCTGCATCGCTGTATCTTTTTCTTTTCTTAAAGGCTTTGCATACTTCTCCCAGCGTTTTGCCATATATGCATAATCCTTATATCCGGCAATCATTCCACCTCTGTCTTCCGTCTGACTGACACCATTTTTTTCACATAAGAGTTCTAACGTATCCTTAACACGTCTTCCATCCACCGGCTCCTTGGAAATAATCTGAAATGCAATATCATAACATCTCATAGAAGAAACCAGTTCTAAATATGTCACAATTTCCAACAACTGTTCCGCTAATATGGTTTCCGCCGGATAATGACGATACGAAATCTCCTCTTTCTCATGCATCAGCAGCCTGCGGCTGTGTTTTTCTGCCGAAACTCCCTGTAGATAAAGAGGACTTATAACCATCGAAAAAGGAACAAACATTTCTTCATATTCCGCAGTAATCTCCAGTTTTAGCTGTCCCTCCTGCCATTTACTATTCCATTTCCATCGGATGCCTCTTGTTTTTTCTTTTACAAAAATATTCTCAAGCATCCTTTCCATAAGCTCTGGCGAAAGCTTCTGACCTGCCATTAACTTATCTGTCTTTGAAATTTTATCATCCATATGATAAATAAAATTCAGTGAAAAATAAAAGTTCTCCTGATATCCGCCTATTTCAAAAATATCTTCATTTTTCAGCCAGAGATGGTCTGAAAAATCAGAATCAGATATCAGAAACATCATCTCTTCTATTATATATGCTGCCAGAATACTGGAAAACGGAATTTCTAACGCTTCACTTTTCTTTTTTAACTCAGCTTTCTTTATGCGTTCATGATTCATTAAAGCCAGACTCCTATCACATTCTGTACTTTTTTTACAACACGGCGTTCCCTTGCATATTGCATTAACTTTGCTATATCCTTCTTAGGATCTTTAATGTAAGCCATCATGCCTTCCTTGAAAAACTCCCGTTCCATCTTATCCTCATATTTCAGGCAATCACATATCAGGCGTTCCTTATCAAAAATCTTCATCTTTGCACCACCAAAATCAATCTCCGTTACGCCAATTTCTAAGGTTTCCGGCTCTGCATACATTGGAATCACCTTTGGATAATCCATCTTAAAACGGGATTTCGATGTATTCTTATCCACTGCCAGCCGCCAGCCAAAAGGCTTACTGCTGATATAACCATAGGCATATAATGCACTCTCTAAATTAAGCACTGCATCCGGAAAAAGCTTGGCAATCAGTTCTTCCTCTGAAAAATCGCTAATGCGAATGGTATAATAACCATTTTTCAAACGAATCAAATCCCCTTTTTCCACAAAATCCAGGATTCTGCGATAGTCAATACCAAGTTCATTTAAGGTACTCTTTTTCACAATACCGCCGTTTTTCAAAATAAAATCTTTTACCTTGTCCAACACGAATTCTCTTTTTTCATTAATTACATATGATTCTGACATTTTTCCGCTCCATGAGTTTATTTGTGGTACTTATTTTAATATACTCCTTTAAAGGATTAATGTCAATTTGTTACTTTCTTCCTATTTCATTATTTTTATTGTAACCCTAAAAATATTGTCCTATAATCAATATAGACATTACACTTTGTCTTTTTTGTCTGTAAAAAGGAGCAATTATTATGGAAAACAAAAATACTTCTCTTCGTAAAAATCCTTCCCGGGAAACCTGTGAAGGAATTATCAAACGAATATTAATGACGGAAATGTTAGAAAAAGGAAAAAATGAGCACTTTAAAACAGCGGCAGATTTTATGAACTATTTCCAGTCCCTCTACCCTGCTTCAGATGCTTTAACAAAACAGGTGCAGCGTGCCATAAAGTCCTTAAATATGCCAAAGGATGAATTTGGTTATTTTATTCCAAATAAAACAGCTGAACAGCTGGGACATGAAAATGAATTACGAAATTTATTCAAAAAATCCCATGTATCTGTCTCTTCCTTAGAAGAGTTAAAACCTCTTTTTTTACAGGCAGACAAGGAATTAAAATCCTATCTGATTCATACATTAGAAAACTCTCCTCTTTTTGAGGGAAAATTTACAACTATTATAGAGACGAATAACGGAATTATTTTATACACAAAAAATATTTCACAATTAGAAATTCTGATAAACAGTTTAATTGTATGATTTTTTAAAACAATTTCATGTGTGTCTCAATATAATATAAAAGACAATGTTTTTCTCAAAACATTGTCTTTTATAAATTAATATTATTTACTTTTTGTCTTTTTTTGGTATTAATAGTTTTTTCACTTATCGACGTCTTCTTTTTTTTCTAATTCTGGTCTTCTTTACACGAAACTGCTCTCTTCTAATTTTCCGTACCATCATGTTATGACGAATAATATAAAAATTATCATATGCCCATTTTCCCAAAGCTGCCATTACTAATAACAATATCACTGCAACGACGATTAGAATAATCTGAACCGGATTTATTTTGATTGTGGATACTTCTTTTTCATTTACGATATTTTCCGGTTTTTGATTATCAAAGACATATCCCTGAATCATAACACCGGTGGTCTTAATATCTGCTGAACCAACAGTTCTTCCTGCGTAGGTATAGGAAATTGTTCCAGCCACATCTGACACCTTATCATTATAAGAAATCACTGCTTCTGCATCTGCAAATTCTGCTGTTTTAGGCAGGATAAGCACCGCAGAATCATCTAATTCTACAAAAGAATCGTTTGTATTTAGACTTCCGCTTTTTGCTCCGGCATCTGCTGTATATTCCATCTCATTATCTGATATATTCAGTGTCTGGAAGTTATCAAAACAATAATCCAAAATATTTATCGTATCTGTCCACTGGTTTGGTGACTCTGTCTGCATTACCACACAAATAAGAGTCATTCCATCTCTTTCTGCATAAGTAACCAGCGTACTCCGGGCTGCATCTGTATAACCTGTTTTTCCTCCAATACAGCCATCATACACATATTTTGTATAATGGTATGGAACCAGCATATCATGATGATTTCGAAGAATTGTTTCTTCTTCATGCTTATTAGTTGGTGGTATGGTATATATTTTAGTCCCGGTTATAATGCGAAAGGTTTCATTCTGATAAGCTGCCTTGGCAATTAATGCCATATCCTTACAGGTTGTATAATGATTCTCGTCGTGAAGCCCGTGGGGATTTGCAAAATGTGTATTTGTACATCCTATCTCTTTCACTTTTTTATTCATCAATTCCACAAAGGCTTCCATATTTCCTGCCACATGTTCAGCAACAGCATAGGCACACTCATTTGCTGATTCCAGCATAACTGCATACAGACACTGTTCTACCGTCATCTTTTCACCATAATCCCTGGCTATTCCGGAACCCTCTGTATTGTCAATCGAGGCATCGGAAAATGTAACTACTTCACTTAAATCAGAATTTTCCAACGCTATTAATGTAGTAAGTATTTTGGTAATACTTGCCGGATAATGTGAATCCTCACTATTTTTCTCATACAGCACCGTTCCGGTAGAAGCCTCCATTACTATAACAGATGGCGAAACTGTTTCCGGCCCTTCCGGCCAATAATCTGACGCCTGGGCTTTTACTGGATTTATCTGCAATAAACATAAAACGCTAAGAGCTGCCGCTAACGTTTTTTTCCATTTTCCTTTTTTTCTCATTTATATACTCCATTCATCTATCTCTACGATTATCTTTTATTTATCTTTATATATCATTATCCACAACAAATTCTCTTTTTATAACAAACTTTGAAAATAAGAGCTGTTTCCATGCTAGTATCAGTATAAATGCAGAAAAAAATACATGCAACTATTTTTCCATAATTTTCACTACTGTTTTTAACCTCTATTTTCTATTTTTCATATAGAACTGTTCTTGTGTTATTTAAGTATGGAAAATCCTCCTTTTTTATTGTAGAATACAACATAGATATTATTTGGTATTTATTTTTAGAAAGGTTACTATTTATGAGATTAAGAAATATTCCAGGTGCCGATGAGGCAATTGAACAAAGTGTTTATTGTATAAAAAATCCAGAAGAACAGAAGGGAAACTGGCAGGCTCAGTATGAAAAAAAGCAGCCTCTTCATATCGAAATTGGTATGGGAAAAGGACGTTTTATTATGGATATGGCAGCCCTTCATCCGGAGATTAATTATCTTGGTATTGAACGCTATTCCAGCGTTTTATTGCGTGCTCTGCAGAAAATGGAAGTAAATCCTCTTCCAAATCTGAAATTTATTTGTATGGACGCAGCTGATGTGGAAGAAGTTTTTGCTGCTGAAGAAGTTGACCGGATTTACCTGAACTTCTCTGATCCCTGGCCAAAGGACAGACATGCAAAACGTCGTCTTACTTCCCGCCAGTTCTTTTCCCGATATGATAAGGTACTTTCAAAAAATGGTCATTTAGAATTTAAAACAGATAATCAGGATTTATTCTCTTTCTCTTTGGAAGAAATTCCAGAAGCCGGATGGAAATTAGAAGCCTCTACGAGAGATTTACATCATGATGAGATTTTAAACAACGGTAATGTTATGACTGAATACGAAGAAAAATTCTCTTCTATGGGCAATCCTATTTGCAAACTGATTGCTTCCCGATAGGGATTATAGCATCTTATCTAATATTCTTTTAAATATAATAAATGGGCGGGATTCTTAGAATCCCACCCATTTATTTATCAACAACTTATTTAAGTTGCTTTTACAGTTCCTTTCTTTGGATCTGTCCATCCATTATAAGAATACCATGTGTATTTTTTACCTTTTTTCATTGATTTTTTCAATGTCACAACAATTTTGTTACTACCCTTTTTTACTACTCCGGTTGCTTCAATCTGATTATAATTGCTATCCCATATCCAGAATCTTACACTCAGAGAGTTCTTTTCCTTTACTTTCTCTAAATCATACATTGCTTTCATATAAGCTGTACCAAACATCTGATCTTTGCTTACTTTATTTTTCAAAGTGATGGTTATTTTCTTGCCACTAGCCTTAACCGATTTTACCTGAAATGCCTTAGCTGACCTTGTAGAAAATGGATTCATCTTCTCACAGTAAATCTCAAAGGCTCCCTTCTTAGCGGCATATCTTGCTGATACAGGTGAAACAATATATGAAATTACTTTTCCATTGTTATACATATTAACAACACCGCTTGACCAGCCAATTTGATCACAGTTTCTTTTCAAAGTAAGTAATTCGTAACGGTCCTTTGATACATTTTTACCATTACCATATTTCTTTACAAATTTCTTTGCTTCCTTCTCTTTCTTGCTGAGATTGCTATCTATCTTACGAACAGATTCTACACTTGATACAACCTTAAATTTCTTGGAAATCGTTTTTCCTTTATATTTTACTTTGATTGTAGTTGTGCCCTTCTTCTTTGCATTCAACTTTCCGTTTTTTTTATCAACAGTTGCAACCTTTGTATTACTGCTTGTATAAGTAACACCACTTAACATTGAAAGATATCCAAGATACTCATATGCATTGCTTGTTGATTTATATGCAAATATATAATCTCCTACATATACATCCTTTGCACCTTTCTCCACCTCAACTCTTGTACCATTTGCTGACCACATAAGATCATAAGTTGTTGCTGCCTGAACCTTCTCTGTCGGAAGCGCCACAAGCACCGTACTAACTGCCAACAGAATTGCTAGAAACACTGAAATTCTTTTCTTTACATATTTCATAACCATTTCTCCTTTCTGTTACTATAGTACTAATTATAACTGCTATTCTCCCTATTTTCAACCTTTTTAAGCACAAAAAAAGCACCAACCCCGCAGTCCTATGCTGCAAAACCGGTACTTTCTAGTGCGCCTCCAGGGGTTCGAACCCTGGACACCCTGATTAAGAGTCAGGTGCTCTACCAACTGAGCTAGAGGCGCTTATATGTTGTTATCTCTTGAAGACAAATGTTATTATATAACAGTTTTTTTTGAAATGCAACAATTTTTTTTAAATTTTTGTTAAAATTCTTCTAATCTATACATTTTTGTGGTATTTTATTAATAATAGGCATGGTTTTGTTATATTTTTAACAAAACTGTCAATGATATTATTAAATGGAGGTTTCATATGCACGTAAAAGAAAGATTCTTGAAATATGTTTCTTATTGGACAACCTCTGACGAGGCGAATCAGAATATTCCTTCCTCAGATCGCCAGTTTGAACTCGGTAAAGTATTAGAACAGGAGTTAAAAGACCTTGGTCTTGAAAAGGTTACTTTAACAGATCACTGTTATGTTTATGGTCTTCTTCCTGCTACAGCTGGTTTTGAAGATAAAAAAGCAATCGGTTTTATTGCTCACATGGACACTGCACCTGATTTTTCCGGAAAAGATGTTAAACCGCAGATTATTGAAAATTATGATGGTGAGGATGTTCTTTTAAAAGGTAATAACACCCTTTTAAAAGTTTCCGATTTTCCTCACTTAAAAACGTTAAAAGGACGTACCCTTATTACTACGGATGGCACCACTTTACTGGGGGCTGATGACAAAGCCGGTATTGCAGAAATAATGTCTGCCATAGAAGATATTATTTCCTCCGGTACACCTCATGGCGATATATGGATTGGCTTTACACCGGATGAAGAAGTAGGATGCGGAGCAGATTTATTTGATTTAGATTATTTTAAAGCGGATTTTGCTTTTACATTAGATGGAGATTATGAAGGCGAAGTTGCTTATGAGAATTTTAATGCTGCCAGCGCTGTTTTCCATATTAAAGGCGTCAATGTTCATCCTGGTGAAGCAAAAAACATTATGGTTAATGCAGCCCTTGTAGGATGTGAAATTCAGTCTCTTTTACCGGCAACAGAAACTCCGGCTCATACAGAGGGTAGAGAGGGATTTTATCACCTGACGGATATGTCTGGTGATGTTGCTAGTGCAACTTTATCCTATATTGTCCGTGACCATGACCGCTCTATTTTTGAACACCGGTTAAATACTCTTCGTACTATTGAGATTGAAATGAATCAAAAATATGGAGCCGGTACTGTTACTCTTGCCATTAATTATTCTTATTATAATATGTTAGAGATTATTGAAAAAAATGAACATGTTGTTACGATTGCAAGAAAAGCTATTTCTAATGCAGGCTTAGAACCAATTTCCCGTCCTGTACGTGGTGGAACTGATGGTGCCAGATTAAGCTTCATGGGATTGCCTTGTCCAAACCTTGGAACCGGTGGATATGGTTTCCACGGTCCATATGAACACATTAGTATAGAAGGAATGGAAACAGCGATTCAGGTTATTAAAGAAATTGTTGCTTTAACAACAGAATTGGATTAATTTAGTTAAAAAAGATTCTCGCTCTAACGTGCAGTCACGCAGTGACATTTTCCACTTGCGCGTTATGCGCATCCCGCGGAGCATTTTTACTTTATAGGAAGAACTTTCGTGCTTTAGCGTGACAAGTTTTTCCCTATAAAGTAAACAAAGGAGTGTGCAAATGCACACTCCTCTTTTTATTTTCTATTTACATATTAGCAAGTAATGCTGCTATTTCATCCGGTGTCATTACTTTATTAGGATTTGACAAATCCGGCATAGCTGGCTTTGGTTCTTCTGCCGGCTCTTCTTTTTTCTCTTCCGGTTCTGATGCACCAGCAATCAATGCTGCTATCTCATCCGGTGTCATTACTTTATTAGGGTTTGACAAATCCGGCATAGCCGTTGGCTTTGGTTCTTCTGCAGCAACCTCTTCCAATGAAATATTATCTGTATCTTCCATACTGTCTAAGTTAAAATCATTTTCTGAAAGATTAAGATTTCCCAAGTCTAAGCCTTCCAGTTCTTCTAAACTTATGCTGCTTCCATCTCCTTTTTCACCATCCAGGCTTATATCACTGACAATTCCAATTTCGTTCGCCAACGCTTCGATACTATCTAAATTCATATCCTCTGACAATTCATCCAAGCTACTTGAATCTGTCAAATTCTCCATCATATCTAAAGCACTTTCTTTGGTATTACCTAAGCTGTCCAAATTGAAATCATTTTCAGTTATATCAAGATTTCCTAAATCTAAGCCTTCCAGTTCCTCCAGACTCATTTCATCGCTCATGCTATCCAGACTGATGTCACTGTCTAAGGCATCCATGTTGTCTAAACTGATATCGCTTCCTAAGGCATCCATGTTGTC
>CAYMIS010000057.1:16116-22301 GCA_964390485.1 uncultured Roseburia sp.
ATGTTGTCTAAACTGATATCGCTTCCTAAGGCATCCATGTTGTCTAAACTGATATCGCTTCCTAAGGCATCCATGTTGTCTAAACTGATATTGCTATCTAAGGCATCCATGTTGTCTAAACTGATATCGCTATCTAAGGCATCCATGTTGTCTAAACTGATGTCGCTTCCTAAATCATCCATGTTGTCTAAACTGATGTCGTTTCCTAAAGCATCCATGTTATCTAAACTGATATCGCTGTCTAGCGCTATGTCCTCTGAAACTTTTTCTTCTGTAATAGAATTTACAATATCATCAATAGACAAAATTTCTTCTAATTTTATATCTTCACCCATCAACATATTCGATGAATCTATATCAGCTGATATACTATCTACTTCTACTGATTCCATAGATATGTTTTCCATTGGAGTTGAAATAACAGGTTCACTCTCCACTGCCATAACCGGTTCTTCAAAACTTAACGATTCCTCCGGCATAACTGGCGCTTCTGCTATCACTGGTGAAACTTTCGGTTCTGCAGTAACTGCCATAGGCTCCGGCACTGGTGCTGAAACCGGTGCAGCTGCCATTGTATTCGCTGCCGCTGCTGTCTGCTCCGCAATTGATGATACCATATTTGCCAGTGTATCTGCCATTTTTTCAATTTCTTCCTGGAAGCCTGATAATTTATCACTTACCTGGTTCATACCATCTTTCATGGATGCTTCCATATTATTTAATTCAATAAATAATTTTTCCTGTTTTAATACAACTTCATCATTTGCTGCTTTAATATGACTTTGCTGCTCTTCTAATATGGAAGGTTTTAAGTCGGTCATCATTCTTTCCATAAGAATTACTTTTTCTACTACATTGTCATTTGAATTCATTAAAGCATCTGCATTTTCTTTTTCTCTATTAATAATAACCTTTGCCAGAGCTTTCTGTGCATCTATAATTTCGTCTGTTGCACCCTCACTTTTCACATCTGTCATCTCTAATAAGGATGAAAGTTCTTCAAAAGATTTTTTCATTAGAAGATAGGAGGCCTTCTCAGATTTTAAAATACTATCATATACTTCCTGCGACTGACGCTCCTTCTCTTTTGCATTTTTAAATACAGTATCTAATAGAAAAACAATTGCCGCTAAGAATAATATTGTAATAATTATTAAAACTGGGATATAAGTCGGCATGTTAATCATGACATACAAATCCGCCACAAAAAATATAGCTGCTGTCACCACATTAATAACAAGTCTTAATTGCATATTTACTTTCTTTTCTTCTGGACGCTGAGAATTCTCTTTTTCCATGCCATTCACCCTCCTTGTTTTTCTTCGACTGATTCATCCTTGATAGTCACTCTAAAATGCATGTTTTATAAAAATATCTGATATTTATATCGGACATTTCTGTGTATTTAGTACTATTTTATCATATTTTTTGAAATAAAAAAAGAGTTGGCGAGTAATATTTGATTACTTGCTAACTCTTTCTAAAATATTTTAACGTTTCCAGCCAGAGTCGAACTGGCGACTGAGACTTAGGAGGTCCCTGTTATATCCACTTAACTATGGAAACATAAATACTTTGCTCATTATATCACATTTTCCCAATGAAACAAACCACTTATTCGTGATAATTTATGCTTCCCTGAAGCCATATATTACCTTTAAATCTTCTGCCAATTGCCGGTTCTCCCAGAAGGTCCTTTTGATTAATACATAAACCAAATACCATATCACTACACAGGATTTCCATTGTATATACATTTTCACCTGTTGCTTCATTCTGCACTAGTGAATAATCAATAATTTCTCCCATGATAGAATACTGGTCACTTTCGATTCCATAAGGCATAAAATAATTATCAACAATACTTAAAATATCCTCATGCATGATTCTTCTGGATAAAAGGGAATAGGTATCAATATCTTCCAAGGTAAGATTTTCAATTGCATCTTCATCACCATTTCTGGCAGCTGCAATTAAATGATTTCTATCTCTGGTATTTTTTTCTTTCTGTTTCTTTTTTGCTTCGTCTTTTCTGATTGGTAATAAAATTTTACCTTCTGTAGATAATGCTGCTAAAATAGCTCCATTTCCTTTTCCACTAAAAAATCGACTATCCATAGCTGCTAAATAATCTGCTACATTCTGTAAATAGAAAATAAGTGTTACTCCAACTCTTACTTCATCACATACACCGGCATAGGATTCCTTTTCCGCATGCTTTTCAATATCAATCACTTCTGTTGTTGAAAGGGTTTTACCACAAAAATAAGGATAGTAGTAATCCATCTCAAATTCATCATTTTCATTAAAAGTTCCTCTTACAGAGATTCCAAAAAATTCTCCAAATTCCTTGGAAAGTTCTGCGAACTCATTCCCTTCTGAATCCTCTGCAATTTTCTGCACTGTTGGATGCTCAATAATTTGTTTAAAAAGCTGCTCTAATTCTTCCTTTGCAATTTTTGAAAAACCAACTGCTCTTAAAAATTTATGCATTCCTACTATCCTCCTTTCTTTAAAAATCGACGTTTCTTATTATATAATATGTAATTCGGTTTTGCAATGAATATCTTATTTATCTCTTCTAAATCAACACCTGCAAAATTGTTATCTTCTTATTTTTACATAAATTGTACTGAATATCAGTGATATTATCATTCTCATCCAAAATCGCAATCATTGGATGTACGGAATCTTCTGTCTGCGAAATAACAATTCCATTTTCACCAGTATTTAGTTGTACCTTAGTTCCAACCGGGTATCGTGCCACTAGTTTTACCAGCATCTTTATTATTCTTTTCTCAAATAAAACATCTGAAACCTCAAAAAGATATTCTAAAGTTTCCTGTACACTGTTTCTCTTACATTCCATGCCGGAAATCATACAGTCAAAGGCATCGCACACCTGCAAAATACTGCATTCAATTTCTTTTGTTTTTTGTTTCAATGGAAAACCGGAACCATTCTTTCTTTCATGATGTGATAATACCATTTTTTTCACATTTGCTTTCAACCAGTCTTCATTTTCTAAAGCAGTAAATGCTAAAATTGTATGCTTCTTGTACTCAAAAATTTCAGATGCAGCACTCTGCTCAATATCATAATTAATATATGGCACTGTGATATATCTTAACCCAAGGTCATGAAGCAGACATCCTAATGCAATATCATTTATCTGTTCTTCACTGAGTTTCATTTTTTTTGCAATCATGACAGAAAGAAGGGTTACCATAATTGTATGCTCATACAAATTACCGTTTCTCTCTTCCATATCAAGAACGATATTCTCATCTACATCTTTTAGGTCATTTACAATGTCATGTGCCAATGGCTCAAGTCCTCTTAAGTCTACCTGCCCCTGATAAATATGATTTTCTAAAATCTTTTGTACCCTACATATGTAATCTTGTTTTTTTTCTTCTGTATACCCCCAATGAGGCATTTCATATGCTACATATGGATCTTCAATACATACGGTACTTATTCCTAAAAAGGATATCAAATCCAGATATTCCGGTTTTAATACTGTTCCTTTTGAAATCAGTACTTCCTTCTCTTCTGTAATAACAGCTTCTGCCAGAGTCTCTCCGCCTCTTAATGATTTTACTAGTCTTATTCTCATTCTCTTACCCCATGTAAAACTATGAGAAACTTAAATATCCCGTTTCTCAGGCTACTGTGTAACTTTGGTATTATACCTGTTACTTTTCTACAAGCATTTTATTTACCTCGTTACTCGCGTAATTTATGAGTGCCATCCGTATCAATACTATTTTTCACTTACATCTTTTTTCATTGCCATATCTAAAGCCTTTTGTTCTTCTTCAGATAATATAATAATGGAATTGCCATCAACAATTTCTTTAATATAAGTATAGCAGCCTTCTCTTGTATGCATTGCATTCATAATAAAGCCATTATTTCTTTCATCCAGCATTGCCAATGAAAAGCTGAGTTTTCCTCCCATCTCATGGAGCGCATCATATTTTATTAATCCCATCTTCTGGTAAGTAAACTTCATGTTCTGAAAAAGGACTTTAATATTTTTCTCATTTGATGCATTTGCTGCAATCAGATTGTCAATCTGATTTAATCTTTTAATCAGCGTATCTTCTAAATTCTTTGCTCCTTTTCCGCTCATGAATACTTTGTAACTTTTTTTCAATTTATTCATTTGTACTACATTAACTATCATCAATATAATTAATATAAGAACTAATACCAATAATGCGATAATAATGTAGTCAGAATCAAATCCTAAATATTGTGAAATCATTCTTCTTCCTCATTTCTGCATTGTAATTTATGTCTGTTTATTTCTCGACGGTACGAAGTAAATCAATTATTCTATCTAATTCATCCATAGAATAATATTCGATTTCTATTTTTCCTTTTTTCTCATCCTTCTGATTAATGGAAACCTTAGTTCCTAAAATTGCTTTCATTTTTTCTTCTAAGTCATGATAGATTGCTTCCATCTTAGGATCAAGCTTTACTGTCTTAGCCGCTGGTGCCTCATCCTTTTCCTGCTGGATTTTCTTTACTAATTTCTCGGTTTCCCGGACGCTCAATTTCTCGTCGAAAATTTTCTGTGCAGTGGTATACTGTTTCTCCAAATCATCAATACCTAATAATGCTCTGGCATGACCGGTACTAATCATATCATCAATTACCATCTGCTGAACTTTTTCATTCAGTTTCAGCAATCGCATAGAATTGGTTACAGCTGTTCTGCTCTTTGATACACGTTCTGCCACTTCATCCTGTTTTAAATTAAATTCTGTTAAAAGTCTTTTATATGCGATTGCTTCTTCAATCGGATTTAAGTTTTCTCTTTGAATATTTTCAATAAGAGAAATCTCTACCACTTCCTGATCCGTTAATTTCTTGATAATTACCGGTACTTCTTTTAATTTAGCCAGTTTTGCAGCACGCCATCTACGTTCACCGGCAATAATTTCATAATAACCATTTTTATCCTGAACAAGTAATGGCTGTAATACACCAAACTGTTTGATGGACTCTGATAATTCTATAAGAGCATCTTCATCAAAATTCTTTCGCGGCTGGTCACGATTTGGCTCAACCTTATTAATATCCATCAGTATTCCATCTACTGCTTTTTCATTTTTTTCTTCTGTTTGTTTCTTTGCTGGTGCAGGTTTACTAACCTTGTCCGCAATAAGGGAATCTAAACCTTTTCCCAATCCATTCTTTTTTGCAGCTGCCATTCTTTATTTCATCCTTTCCATCACTTCTTTTGCTAATGCACGGTAACTTTCTGAACCTGCAGATTTTGTATCATACATATTGATTGGAAGTCCATGGGATGGTGCTTCCGCCAAACGAATATTTCTAGGAATTAATGTATTATAAATCTTTGCTTCAAGATTTGACTTAACATTATCAACTACCTGTACTGAGAGATTTGTTCTTACATCATACATTGTAAATACTACTCCATCAATCATAAGATTAGGATTTAATCTCTCCTGTACCAAATCAATGGTATGAATTAACTGACTCAGACCTTCTAATGCATAGTACTCACACTGGATTGGAACCAGTACAGAGTCCGCTGTTGTCATAGCATTAATTGTCAGCATATTTAAAGATGGAGGACAATCAATAATAATAAAATCATAGTCATCTTTGATATAATCCACTGCATTTTTCAAGATATATTCTTTCTCATTGATTCCAAGTAATTCAATTTCCGCTCCTGCCAGGTTTACATTGGAAGGTATAATTTTCATTCCTTCCACTACTGTATCTGCCATACTTTCTTTGATAGAACACTCATCCAGCATCAGTTCATACACTGTATTCTCTACTTCGTTCTTATCAACACCTAATCCGCTTGTCATATTTCCCTGCGGATCTAAGTCAATTGTTAAAACCTTTTGTCCCGCTTCGGCAAGACAGGATGATAAATTAATAGCTGTGGTTGTCTTTCCTACTCCACCCTTTTGGTTCGCGATTGCTATAATTCTTCCCATTCGTAAGATTCCTTTCTGCTGTCTTTCTCAAGACGCCTTTACCAATAAGTTTCTAACAGCAGCTTACTATTAGAATTTATTCGTAATACACTCTTTTTCAAATCCCCTAGTCCATCCATTTTCGATATTATGCCCTGCAATTCTTTCTACTTTTGAATGTAAATATCGTCAGGATGATATTTATGATCT
>CAYMIS010000058.1:0-22079 GCA_964390485.1 uncultured Roseburia sp.
AGGTTTGCTTTATTAAAAAGCGTTCGTCTAATCTTTCGATTAGCTTGAATTATTTCCAAAAGAATCTTGATTCTTTTTTTTGAATCTTTCAAGGTTATTCACTGTTCAGTTATCAATGTTCATTTGTTGTTTTCAGCAACTTTTATATCTTATCACAACTCCAAGTCGTTGTCAACAACTTTTTATTTTTCTTTTGAACTTTTTTAAAGTTCGTTGTTGTCACTCGTTCGCGACAGCTTGTTTATAATAGCAAATTGTGTCGATTTTGTCAACAACTTTTTTCACTATTTTTTCAAGAAAAACTTTCTCTTATATGACACTGCAGGTCAACTTCTCCAGTTCCTCAGATGTCTTTATTTTCAAGCTTTTCTGCTGTCCTTGCGGTCAGCTTGTTTATATTATCATCCTACATGCTGAATGTCAACACCCTTTTTCATGAAATATAAAAGAAAGTTTTTTGTCGCAAATTGTTTGTATTGTATATACAATTTTCTACAACTTATTTTTTGATATAATCCAGTGCATCCTTTATTGTTCTGACACCTATCAGCTTGATACCGGAAACCTTTGGCAGATTCTCTTTACATACCTCTGGCAGAATGCAGACTTGAAATCCTAATTTCTTCGCTTCCAAAACACGCTGTTCTGCCATATTCACAGCTCGAACTTCTCCACTTAACCCCACTTCACCAAAACAAATTGTCTTTTCATCAATCGGACTATCCTTATAACTGGAGATTAGTGCCAACACAATTCCGAGGTCAATTGCCGGTTCATTCATTTTAATACCACCAGCAATATTAATATAGGCATCACAATCTCCCATCTTTAACCCCAGTCTCTTCTCTAATACTGCCATTAAAAGATTGACTCTGTTAAAATCAGTTCCTGCCGCAGTACGTCTTGGTATTCCCAAATTACTATGGCATACTAATGCCTGCACTTCTAATAAAATCGGCCGGGTTCCTTCCATAGAACAAGCTACTACAGATCCGGATGCTCCTTCCGGTTTTCCGCTTAACATAAACTCAGATGGATTCTCTACCTCTTCCAAACCGGTCTGACGCATTTCAAAGACACCTATTTCATTGGTTGAACCGAAACGATTTTTCACACCTCTTAGAATACGGTATGCCGCATGTCTGTCTCCTTCAAAATATAAAACAGTATCTACCATATGTTCTAATACACGGGGGCCGGCTACAACCCCTTCCTTTGTCACATGTCCCACAATAAAAATAGAAATGCCCATTCCTTTTGCAATCTGCATCAGTACACCAGTTGATTCTCTCACCTGAGAAACACTTCCCGGTGCAGATGCAACATTCTCGTTATACATTGTCTGAATGGAATCTATGATAACAATCTCTGGTTTTTCTCTATCAATCACTCCACGGATTATCTCTAAATTTGTTTCACATAACAGCTGTAAACTATCCTTAAAATCTCCAATTCGTTCTGCTCTTATCTTAATCTGCTGTAAAGATTCCTCTCCCGAAATATAAAGAACCTTTCTCTGTTGTTTTGAAAGATTTCTACAAACCTGTAATAACAATGTGGATTTTCCAATACCCGGGTCACCACCTACGAGTATCAGGGAACCTTCCACGATTCCTCCTCCTAATACCCGGTCTAGTTCTTTAATATTTGTTGATGTCCTCTTATCCTGTGTTATCTCTATAGAGGAGAGAGGCATTACTTTCGCCTCTGATACCAAGGTTTTCTGTTTACCAGCTGCTGTCACATTCTTTTTATCTACAATTTCCTCTACGAAAGTATTCCACTCTTTACAGCCCGGACATTGTCCCATCCATTTTGAAGACTCATATCCACAGGACTGACAGAAAAAAATACTTGCTTTTCCCTTTGCCATTGTTTCTCCCTTCTCTTCTGAAAAAACGCCTTAGCTTAACAAAGAACCCGCTCACTATGAGCGGGTTCTCTATTATCCTAATAACAATCATGCTACATTTATATGCATTTTAACATTTCTCGACCTTTACAGCCACTGCATGGTCGCCTAATTCAACACTAACACTTAACTTGCCACCAAGATTTGTCTTCATTCTGCCTGCACTTGTTCCATCAATTGTAATCTCATATTCAGTTTCCGCTTCCAGCTCTAATGTAAGCTGTGCATCTTCTGTTCCTTCTACCTGAAATTGAACGCTTGCGTCTGTAGCATTCAAACCAGTTACAGCTGTTCCAGGTACAGACTCATATACGAACATTCCATTACGTTCTAACTTGGTAATCTCATTATAAGTCTTTACCTTATACACATCTCCATGATGTTCAAAATTATCAAGCTTCGCCTTTGCAGTCAGAGAATAGTCTCCAAAGCTAATTGTACCATCTGCTTCTGAACGAATTAATTCATTAATAACAGCCATATTTTCCTCCTATGATGAAGAATTATCCTCATCGTAAAAATTTAATAAAAGTGATTCTTTAGAGATATGATACTATCTCCCGACTCATCCAGAGTCTCTTTTGTTTATTATATAATACCAATGATATTATTTCTAGTTCTTTTAACTGATTTAAGTATTTTTTTAGATTTCCTTTGTCTCAAATACAATCTGTTCTTTTTTCATTGTAACAATCACGGTATTTCCCTTTTTCACTTTACCCTCAAGAATTTCTTCTGCTAACTTATCCTCGATTTCATTCTGTATTTTTCTACGAAGTGGTCTTGCACCATATTTAGGCTCATAGGCTTTTTCTACAATATAATTCTTCACACTATCCCGTACATTAAGGGTAATATCCATCTGGGTCTTGCAGCGTTCCATAAGCTCTTTTAACATTAAGGTTACAATCTGTTTCATATCTTCTCTATTTAGAGAACGGAATACGATGGTATCATCAATTCTGTTTAAAAATTCCGGCTTAAAAATCCTTTTTACTTCTTCCATCACGCTGTTTTTCATACGCTCATAGTTAAGCTTTTCATCATCCACTGAGGAAAAGCCCAGTTTCTTTGGCTCTACAATCGCCTGAGCACCTGCATTGGAAGTCATAATAATAATTGTATTTTTGAAATCCACCTTTCTCCCCTGAGAATCAGTGATATGTCCATCATCTAATACCTGTAATAAAATGTTAAACACATCCGGGTGGGCTTTCTCGATTTCATCAAATAAAATAACAGAATAAGGATTTCTGCGCACTTTTTCACTTAACTGTCCGCCATCTTCATGACCAACATAACCTGGCGGTGAACCAATCATCTTAGAAACACTATGTTTCTCCATGTATTCAGACATATCAACACGAATCATCGCCTGTTCATTTCCAAAGACTGCCTCTGCCAAAGCCTTTGATATTTCTGTTTTACCAACACCGGTTGGTCCTAAGAAAAGGAAAGAACCAATTGGACGTTTTGGGTCTTTTAATCCCACTCTTCCTCTCCGGACAGCTTTAGAAACAGCAGTAACCGCTTCTTCCTGACCGATGACACGTTTGTGCAAGGTCTTTTCTAATTTCTTTAAGCGTGAAGCCTCCCCTTCTGCCAGCTTCTTCACAGGAATCTTTGTCCAGCCGGAAACCACTTCTGCAATTTCCTCTTCTCCCACGGTAAGATTCTTTTTCTGAATCTCTTTCTTTGCTTTCTGCGTTAATTTCTCAAGCTTTTTCTCTAATTCTTCTTTTTCCAGCTTGCAGCTTCTTGCAAGTTCTAAATCCGAATCACATAATGCCTGCTCCAATGCCCGTTCTTTTTCTTCAATGGCATTCTTAAGCACAACAAGTTCTTCCGGATTTCTTGCACTACCCAGACGTACCTTGGCAGATGCCTCATCCATTAAATCAATTGCCTTATCCGGCAGAAAACGGTCATTAATATAACGTGCCGCAAGGCGTACAGACGCCTCTACTGCCTCATCCGAAATCGTCACTTTGTGATGCTGCTCATACTGACTGCGGAGTCCTTTTAAAATGTCTACCGCCTGTTCTTCCGTTGGTTCTTCCACTGTTACCGGCTGAAAACGTCGTTCTAATGCCGCATCCTTCTCCACATATTTACGATATTCCTCAATTGTGGTCGCTCCAATAATCTGGATTTCTCCACGAGCTAACGCAGGTTTTAAAATATTTGATGCATCAATAGCACCTTCTGCACCACCTGCACCAATGATGGTATGAAGTTCATCAATAAAAAGCAGGATATTTCCGGCTTTACTTACTTCATGAATAATTTTTTTAATTCGTTCTTCAAATTCACCACGATATTTAGACCCTGCCACAATACCGGATAAGTCTAAAGAAACTACTCTTTTTCCAAGAACCGATTCCGGCACAAGACCGGATACAATTCTCTCTGCAATTCCTTCCACAATGGCGGTCTTACCAACCCCCGGTTCACCTATCAGACAAGGATTATTCTTCGTTCTTCTACTTAAAATCTGAATCACACGCTGGATTTCCTCTTCTCTTCCAATTACCGGATCAAGGCTTCCCTCTTGTGCCATCTGTGTCAAATCTCTGGAATACTGGTCTAAGGTTGCAGATGCTCCTGCTTTCTTTTTCCCCTGTTTTCCACTCTGCAAATCCTCTTTATATAGATTTGGGTCTTCTCCCATGGCAATCAGTGTATCTACATACACCTTCTGTATTTTTACTGCCATTGTATTTAACAAACGTGAAGCAACACAATCAGATTCCTTCAATAATGCCAGTAACAGATGCTCTGTTCCAATGGCATCTGCATGAAAGCGATTAGCTTCCCGCAATGCCCCCGCAAATACTTTTTCTGCCCGTGGGGAATATCTTCCACGTTCTGCCACCAGCACGTTTTCTGTCGGTGCAATTAATTCTTTAATTAATCCAAGAATCTTTTCCAGTTCTACACCATTTTCATTTAAAACTTTGGCTGCAACTCCTGTATTTTCTTTTAATAATCCAATCAGAATATGCTCTGTTCCTACATAATTATGTTGTAATGACTTCGACATTCTTCCGGCAATATCAATTGCCTTCTTTGCCTTTGCTGTATATGATAACTGCATAGTTCCTCCTTAAATTTTAAGGATTTTAAAAATCATTAAAATCCTCAACTTCTACTCTTCCAGAAGAAGTTTTTTTCTTAATCTCCTTTTTCTTCTCTGGGATTTCTTCTAAAGAATCCTCTTCCCAGGTACGTTTTTTCCAGCCAAAAGAAGTATCTTCTAACTCATCCTCGTCTTCTAAGTCGTCATTTATGGCGCTGCGTCTTACTCTTTCTGTACGCTCCTTGGCTTTATAGCTTTCCATTTCTTCTCTGGTCTGTGCCATTTCTTTTGCTTTCGCTCTTTCTGCCGCTTTCGCTTTTTCTGCTGCTTTCTGTTCACGATAAGCTCTTCGGATGGCTTCTGCTGATGATTCTTTTTCCTCATCCTCATCAAAATCATCATCCTCATCATCCATTCTGACTCTTCTTATATATAATGCCATATTGATTATTACTATAACCAGAACTGCCCCTACAAATACCATTACTGCAATTGCATTTCTGGTAAAATCCTTCTCAGATTTGTATTTCTCTAATAAAGCATTATAGTTATTCTGAAGATATTCCACATCCGACTCATCCATATTTTCTTCCGCTGCTGACACTGTCGTTCTCTGATATGTTCCTTCTACCGAATCATAACGGTACCAGCTCCCTACTCCAGCTGCATTTACACCATAGAACAGATAAAATTCCGCTGCTGCATCTTCTGCTGCCGGCTCACTGAAAGCCGTAAATTTCATACCATTTTCCAGCGTAATCTCTGTCTGGGTATAACCAGCAGGTAATGTTTCTCCCTCTGGTGGAAGTGTGGCTGTTACATAGCTGTTTTCATTTACAGAAAAAGTTGCCTGCTGAGCTTCTCCGGAAGCTTCGGTAGACTCCTCAGACTCTGTTTCTGTATCTTCCGTAGATTCTGCTTCTTCCGATTCACCTGTTTCCGATGTAGTGGTATTCTCCGTTACCGCCGCAGCTTCCGCTGCCCTTGTAACATCAATTTTATATGTTGCAGTTGTTCCGTTCTCTGCTTTTACCACAATCTGAATCTGATTGACACCTACCGATAAATTTGTATTTCCTGTCACAGATTCTACTGTCGCATTGGCATTTACCGGTGTTGCACTAACAGCAATGCTTGTAACATCATTTGCTACTGTTGCAGTATATTTTGTAGTGTTTCCTTTAAATTCCGGTGAAAGGCTTCCCGGTGAAATGGTTAATGTTTTTAATGAATTATCTGCAGATAATTTTTTTGACGAATCTGCATTTTCACTCTCCGACGTATTATCCTTTTTACTGTCGGAATCTTTCTTATCTTCATCACTCTTATTACTGTCAGAATCTTTTTCTTCTTCAGAAGCTTTATTATTTACAGTAATGGAGGTGCTGCATCCCTCTACAGAATCTAATTCTTCTCCCGAACTAAAATCTACTCCATCAGCAGCTGAGATAGATAACTTTGTTTTACCTGAAGCAATGGCTTTAAAGGTTACGGAAAAAGTGTCCACAGATACAGAAACTGTTCCACCGCCACCGCCATAGGTTGCTGTACAGCTTACTAATTCCAGTACATTTGAATCATAACTCAATGTCATCGTTGCATATGCTGTATTTCCACCTGAGGTCTTTGCTTTACCGGTTACAGTAACTTTATCCCCAATATTAATTGTATCAGAGGATACCGCTATTGTTGTTTTTCCAGTATCTGCATATGCTGTTACGTTTGCGAGCATGACACCAACTATCAGTGCCGCCATCATAAATAATTTTTTTACTGTCTTTCTCATACTTTTGCCCTCTTAAGATTATTGACTAATCTGCTCGATATTTAAAATGTGTTTCTGTAGCATAACAAGATCTTTATTGCTAACTTTATCATCTTTACTTACATTTGCAGCTTCACGATATACACCGGATAATTCCTCAATTTTTAAAAGCTGCTTTTGGAGAAGTACCAAATCTACGTTTGAAACTTTGCCATCTCCATTGATATCTCCATAAATCAACGTCTCATACTGCTTTATCACTTTTCCTGACGTATCATAAAGAGTAAGCTTATTTCCTGTTTCTACACGTCCGGTATTTTCTATACCCTCCGCTTTTAGAACTTTTATCGTTCCATTTGTTACGCTGATGTCTGAAATCAAAACTTTTGCCTCTGTTTTTGGGGCAATGCCACTAATCCATTCACCAATCTGATATACCTTTGATTTAATCTCTGTTTCCTTTTCCTGACTTTCCTTTTCTTCTGAAGCAGCATTATCCTCATCCCCTGTTGTCAACGCATCCTTTTGACGTACCACATTAATGGTGTAGGTTCTTTCTTTGCCACTTTGAGATGTACAGGTCAAGAGAATCGTGTTACTTCCATATGCAAGATTATAGCTTCCTATGCCGGAGATTGTTGATTTATTCGCAACCGCAGTTGCTTTTACATCAATTGTGTCTGTTTCCTTTCCCACTATTACAGAATAATCTGTCACAGAGGCTTTAAAGGATGGGGTCAGATTACAGCCGGTTATCTCTACTTTGGAAAGCCAGTTATTTGGATTCCCGGTATCTGAAAATCCAACTGCCTGTGCCGGCATATTCTGATACACTGGTATACGGAAAACAAAAGCCCCGGACTTATCACTATAAGCCCTGCTAATACTGCTTCCCTCACTAATTGCAGCCATAACATTTGTCATATACTGATGTGAATACAAACTAGACTTATTTACTACATTAAATTTTTCAAAATAAGTCGTGTTCTGGCCTTTCTTCACATATCTGTTTGCAACAATTTCAGAACCGCCGCTAATTGACTTATAAATAGAATTCCAGCCCATTTTTTTTGCATAGGCAAGACCATTTACTGTTGCACTGGCACTGGATGTTGTGTAGGCATTTACATTAAAATAATTATAGTACCCCTGATAGCCCGAATAATTTCCGGAAATAAGCTGGCTGGTTCCTCTCACCCCCTGCTCCTGTTTTCCTCTGGATGCTAAATGATACGGACTGACCGCTAAATCCTTTCCTATTTCAAAAAAAGTCTTGGCATAGCTTCTCTTTTTTCCATCGGTATCTTTATATTTTCCAGACATAAAAGTGCCTTTCAAAATATTTTCTACCCCTTCTACCGTCTGGTAATCTGCATACTCTAAGGTTTCAAATTGGAAAATATATGTCTCATCCAAAAAATTTCTTGGATCCATACAATATGCAATATATTCTTTTGAGGCACTTACCCAATTGGCTCCATCAAAACCATACCAGGTATTTGTTGACCAGTTATAGGCTGAACTTTCTGTCGATTTTCTGGCATCATTTACTAAGCTCTGTACAAGATTCTTTCCAACAACACTTTCTTTTTCAACCGATGTATTCCAGTCTAATCCAGTCTGCACTGCAACAAACTGCCACTTTGGATATTTCTCGTGCAGCGCCACAAGTGGGGCACAATAACTCTCCGGAAATCCTGCTGCTAAAAGTGACTGGTAATATTCATTTTCTACACTCACATTTGCTGACTCTGCCGATTCACCAGATTGTGTTTCATTTGAAATCACTTCGCCTGGCTGTGCATCACCGGATGACGTTTCGTTTGACTGCGTTTCCTTTGATTCTGTATTGCTTGTTTCGCTTGATTCTGTGTTAACATTTGCCGTTCCTGCATTTTCCGTTAATGTGACAAAATCTGAGCGAATATATCCTTCATAGGTCTTGCTGCCCCGAGTAAACTGTATTTTATACCAAAGTTTCCCATCGGAACCTTTCTCTTCACTCACAACAAGAACTGTTGATTCTGGATTTAACGCTACTATTTTGTCTCCATCTACCGGAGTTTTTCTTACTTTCACAGGCCCGTCATTAACCACACCACTTTTCGTAGTATAAGCATAGCTGTCTTCTGTCTGATTGCAAATAATAAACAAAGCTGCATACACTAGGCAAGATACGATTGCACTCAGATGTTTCTTCATCTTTTTGGTATCTTTGTCTTTCATTCATTCCTCCAAAATCCCAACCCATCTGACATTACAAGCACTTCTCTAAAAATAAGCCTACTAAATCAGTTTCATTATATGGGATTCTATAAGGAGCGTCAACCTAAATATAGTATTTTTTTACTACTTGACACTATATTTAGAGTGTTTTTAAGACACTTTTGTTGCATATTAAATTACTTTTTTATCATTTTCTCATAATTCATTAATAGAAGAATTACCCATAGAATGCCGCTCATCCCAAAGTAACTTCCCGAAAGTAATGCCGTATTGCATTCCGCTATACTTACTCCTAAAAATACAATAATTCCTATCTCTATTCCAAGTGATGCTGCCAACGCCATTATTCCACATGTTATTACCATTTCAAAATCAATTGTTTTCATTCTCTTCCCTCCACTCATTATTGTTCTCCCATGGAAAACAAGCCTTATCATCGATATAGACATCTGCAAATATTTTTCTTGAATCCGTCCCATATTTTTCAATAATCATCGGAACATTTGCATTTACCGCATCAAATTCCAATTCAAAACTATCACACCATTTTTTTGCTTCTTCTAATTTATCCCCACAGCGGCATGTCCATAAAATTATCTGGCTTCCCTGCTTCCTTAACTGTTTTAACAAATATATTAATGCCAGATTCGGCATGCCTATTCCCGGATAAGCATCCGTACATAACGTACCGTCAAAATCTACCGCTATAATTCCAAACTCCCGTTTTCTCATAAATATCCCCCTTTCCTTCCGGTATCCTGCATATAATTCCCTTCTTATTTATAGTCACATTTTTTGTGATTCTAAATTTTACTTTCTCTGCTTTTAATATATTATCAACATAACCTGTCCAATAAACAGGATAGTTTACATAACTCAATTAACCAATTAAAAAGCAAAAGAAAAAGCGCTGTTTCATGATTTTCATGAAACAACGCTTCTCCTATCCCTGAAAATAGAAAATACAAGTTCTATTTGCTTTATATATTTTTAAATTTCTGTACTTCCGTGCTAAGTAACTCTGATATTTCCTTGTTATTATCTGCTTCGTTTTTGATTCCTCCCAAAGCTTCTACCAACTGACTTGTATTCTGTGCCACAGTCGTCACTCCCTGCGCACTTTCGCTTACTGCTATTGAAATGTCAGAAATTCCATTTGTCATCGCTCCCATGGTATCTTCTAACTCTGATGAATCTGTGTAGAATTTCTGCAATACCACATTAATTTCATCCGCATCATCATGATATTGAGTAGCTACATCCACAAATTTATCATAATCCACAAGAACTCTTTCATCTATAAACTTTAACATCTCATCTGCATTCTTAGACAATTCTTCCACTGCCTGTGTAACCATATTACTAATTTCCTGAATATTATTCGCCGTATCTTTGCTATTATCTGCCAAAACGCGGATTTCATCTGCTACTACTGCAAAGCCTTTTCCTGCCTCACCCGCTCTTGCCGCCTCAATGGAAGCATTTAATGCCAATAAATTTGTTTGACCTGAAATATCAAGAATTTCATTTGTCAATCCATTAATTTTATCTACATCCTTGCTATTTTCGATTGCAACCTTTAGTAATGCACGAATATTCGCAATCATTTTTACTGTAGAATTCTTATTTCCTTCTGTTTCAACTTTGATTCCCAAAGCCTTCTTCTTAACATCATTGATATATTCTGCCCCATCCTTTGCCTGCATGCTCATTTCCCTGGCATTCTCTAAAACATCCTTTGCACTGCCATTCATCTGATTCAGGGTTGCCGATACTTCTTCCATACTAGCCGACAGCTGCTCCATTGTAGCTGAAATACCACCTGCATTATCATTCGATAAATTTATTCCATCTGTAATGCTGTTGACGGAATCATTCATATTTAACGTTTCACTTTTTAATATCCGCATCGTTTGCTGAAGCTGATCTAATAGTTTATTGACACCGGAAATTAATATACCAATTTCATCACTAGACTTCGCGTGAATACGCTCCGTCAAATCTCCTTCTTCTTTCTCTAATTTCTTAATAATGGCTTCTAATTCAATTCCTGCCTGCTTTGACGGAACTGCAATAAATCTGTGCGTAATAAACACATTCGATATCATAAATCCAACAAATAGTACAAATGCCATTAAGACGTTCTTATTAGCACTTTCGATACCTTCCATACGATTTTCAACAACCTTATCCACCAACAATGCCAATGCATTATTAAATGCCGGTGCTGACTCCCCTAATGCTAAATAAATTGGTTCGATTTGGGCACCACTATTATATACAGTATCCATATCATTTGTACCGATAGCTGAACAAATTTCTTCTAATGCAGATGTCAATTGTGTAATATCCGACATATAGACTGCAAAACATTCTTGTAATTCATTACTTCCTGTCTGTTCCGCATATTCCTGCATGGTAGCAAGAATATCTGTAATCTGTTCATTATTTTGCTTACATACATCCACAATCTCATGTAGCTGTTCTGAATCTGTTACCAAAAAAAACTGATTTGTATAAAGTCTTGCTTTCTGCACAGATTCTGCAAGCTTCGTATTATTCTCTTCCAGTTCCATGTAAACATCTGAAATCATCGTAAATGCTTTCTTTGTTCTGTCTGTTGTGATACTGGCAAATACGTTATTTATCATAAAAACGATAAATAACACAACTATCATTGCCATAACCTTATAGCCAACATGCTTTTTCATCTCCTGCTCCTCCTAAACATAAAAATATATAGACATAGTACCAATTTACTATTTCAGTATAGCACTTCAAAGAAAAAGTTCAAGTTTTTTCAGATAATTTGCATCTTTTTAGCTTTATTTCCAAAAACAACAAAGGAACTTTTTAAATAAAGCACAACTTTTGATTCATAGGAATTTGCGAAAATTCCTACGAATCAAAAAAATAGAGCCACCCCAAATTAGGTAACTCTACTTTTCTATCACTGATTATTCTAATTTAAAAATTTATCTGTCATGCACTGCTCCGATTAATTCCTTAATATCAGAAACTTTATATTTTTCCATATATGCAGCGATTCCGTCCACAATTTCTTCTGTCACTTTCGGATTTGCAAAGTTGGCAGTTCCAACAGACACCGCTGTGGCTCCGGCTAAAATCATTTCAATGGCATCCTCAGCATTCATGATTCCTCCCATTCCGATAATTGGAAGTTTCACTGCCTGTGCTGTCTGGTATACCATTCGAACTGCTACCGGATGAATCGCCGGACCTGACATACCACCGGTTCTATTGGCTAAAACAAAGCATCTGCGATCAATATCAATTTTCATACCGGTAATGGTATTAATTAAAGATAAACCATCTGCTCCCCCTGCTTCTGCTGCGCGAGCCATCTCTGTAATATCTGTAACATTCGGAGAAAGCTTCATAATTACCGGCTGTTTTGCATGCTTTTTCATCTCTTTTGTAATTGCTTCTACTGCCTTTGGGTCCTGTCCAAAAGCAATACCGCCTTCTTTTACATTCGGGCAGGAAATATTAATTTCTAACAGGTCTACCGGCTGGTCCGCTAATTTCTCCACAACGTCGATGTATTCTTCTGTGGAATGTCCACATACATTTACGATAATTTTACTGTCATATTTCTGTAAAAAAGGAATATCTCTCTTAATGAACAAATCAATTCCCGGATTCTGTAATCCAACTGCATTTAACATGCCGCCATATACCTCTGCTACACGAGGGGTTGGATTTCCTTCCCAAGGTACGTTAGCAACACCTTTTGTTACAACGGCACCTAATTTATTCAAATCTACAAACTCGGAATACTCTGCACCGGAGCCGAAGGTTCCTGAGGCTGTCATCACCGGATTATTTAATGTAACTCCGCACAAATCTACTTTCATATTCATTAGAATTCAACCTCCTCTGCAGGAAATACCGGGCCCTCTTTACAAATTCGTTTATTGTTTACATTGGTATGACCATCTTTTTCTTTTGATTTACATACACATGCAAGGCAGGCTCCGATACCACATGCCATGCGCTCTTCCATGGAAATCCAGCATTCAATATTATTTTCTGCTGCATATGTTTTCAATGCCCGAAGCATTGGTGTTGGTCCACAGGCATAAATAATGTCCGCCTGTAATCCATTCTCACGAATTGCATCTAAAACATTTCCTTTTGTTCCTGCTGTTCCATCTTCCGTTGCTACATAAACCTCTCCATAATCTTCAAATTCTTCCTTTAAGAAAAGGTCATCGGTACGATATCCTAAAACCATCTGCTTTTCACAATTTAACTCTTTTGCAAGCTCAAGCATTGGCGGAATACCAATTCCACCACCAATTAAGAAGGCTTTCTTTTCTTTTTTCTCAAAACCATTTCCTAAAGGTCCCAATACACGAACCTGTTCTCCTGATTTTAAGTTGCTGAATTCTGCGGTTCCTTTCCCTGCAATACGATACACAAGACGAAGAGTTCCTGCTTCCTTATCAATTTCACAAATGCTAATTGGTCTTGGCAGCAATTTCGTTCCATCATTACAATATACGGATACAAACTGACCAGCCTTGGCATTTGCTGCAATCTGTTCTGTCTTAATTACCATGCTAAAAACATGTTCTGCAATTTCTTCCTGTCTTACGACAGTTACTATTTCTTCAAATTTCTCAGCCATCTTAAGTGTATTCCTTCCTCACTCACTCTTATTTCTCTTTATCTTCGTAAATAACTCGTCCATCCACAAGGGTTGCACGAACCTTTCCGGTTACTTTTCTTCCGTGGAATGGTGTATTTTTACCTTTGCTGGCAAATTTATTCTTATCAATCGTGTAGGTCTTTTTCGGATTAAAAATAACAATATCCGCTACTTTTCCCGGTTCGATATTTCCTCTGTCAATGCCAATAATTCTTGCCGGATTATAACTCATCTTTGTTGCCATCTGCATTGGCGTCAGATAACCTTCCATTACAAGTTCTGAATAAGTAAGACACGCTGCTGTCTCTAAGCCCACAATACCAAATGGTGCCTTCTTCATAGAGGTATTCTTCTCATTAAATGCGTGTGGTGCATGGTCTGTGGCAATAACATCCATAATATCATCCCGCAGTCCTTCCTTTAACATCTGGACATCTTCTGCGGTACGAAGAGGCGGATTCATCTTGAAGTTGGTATCTGCATCTGCTTCAATCGCAACTTTTTTCTCCGGCTCAATATGAGCTTCAATTTTCTGGATATCATCAGAGGTTAAAGTAAAATGATGCGGGCATACTTCTGCTGTTACTTTTATCTGTTCCATTTTGGCATGCTCCACCATCAATACAGAATCCTTGGTAGAACAATGGCACAAATGTAATCTTGCTCCAGTTTCTTTACTTAACATAATATCTCTTGCCACAATAATATCTTCTACGGAATTGGTAATTCCCTTTAATCCCAGTTCTTCTGCATGAGAATCCTGATTCATAACACCACCATTTACAAGGTTAATGTCCTCACAATGCGCCAGTACCGGAATATCAAGTCTTGCTGCAATCTGCATTGCCTCGCGATACAACTGGGAATTCATAACAGATTTGCCGTCTTCACTAATGGCAGGGCTTCCTGCTTTCACCATTTTCTCAATATCTGCCAGTTCCTCTCCCATCTGTCCTTTGGTAATCGCACCTACCTGAAGAACATTTACGACACCTACAGTTCTTGCTTTATTATTTACATAATTTACAACATCTGCATTGTCTACTACCGGCTTTGTATTTGGCATTGCAAGAATAGTGGTAAAGCCACCTCTGGCAGCTGCCTGACAGCCTGTTTCGATTGTTTCTTTATGCTCCTGTCCCGGATCTCTTAAATGCACATGCATATCAATAAAGCCCGGCATCACATAACAACCTTTTGCATCAATTTCCTGTTCAGCCTTTACTTTCAGGCCTTTCTCCATCTTCGAAACTTTTCCGTCTTCTACTAAAACGTTTAATACTTCGTCCGTTCCTGTTGCTGGATTAATTACGTGTCCATTCTTAATTAATATGGTCATAGCTCTTCTCCATTTCTTTCATAAGTCTAAAATTATTTTAGCATAGAAAAATACAGGTAGCAACTAAAAGCATAACCTGTATTTTTTTCGTCCACCAGAAATGATGTCAGTTTTTTCCTGCCGCCCTTCATTTACAATTTTCCATAAACATCCATTGGAACATAGGCCTTAATATAAATTCCTTCCGGTCGATAATCCTCTTCTAATAACTCACCGGATTTTCTGACAAGCTGGATAACCCCGGCTTTATCATATGGTATGATACGTTCTACTAAAACCTTATTCTCTCTAAGCAATTCGCAGAGCAGCTCTTTCAACTCCTCTAAACCGGTTCCGTTTTTGGCAGAAATGCCTAAGGTATGATCTGCTTTAAAATCTTTTAACGGTTCCCTGTCAGTTCTGGCATCCTGCTTATTAAATAATGTGATTACTGTTTTATCCCGAATATCCAGATTATATAAGGTTTCGTATACAATATGCATCTGCTTATCCATTTGTGGATTAGAAGCATCCACTACGTGCAGAATATAATCTGCATATTTTGCTTCCTCCAGAGTACTTTTAAAAGCCTCGATTAAATGATGCGGAAGCTTTCTGATAAATCCGACGGTATCTGTCAAAAGAATCTCCTGTCTGCCCGGCAGTTCTAAGGTTCTTGTTGTCGGGTCTAAGGTTGCAAACAGTTTGTCTTCTTCTAATACTCCTGCATCTGTTAAAGTATTTAATAATGTGGATTTTCCCGCATTCGTATAACCTACAATCGCAACCACCGGAACCTGATTTTTCTCCCGCTGTGCCCTTGTCACTTCACGATGCTGCCTTACTTCTTTTAATTCCCGGTTTAATTGGGCAATTCTGTCTTTTATCAGACGTCTGTCCATTTCCAGTTTCTTTTCCCCCGGACCTCTTGTTCCTATTCCGCCACCAAGTCGAGACATGGAACGACCAAGTCCTGTCAGACGGCTCATTCTGTATTTTAACTGAGCAAGCTCTACCTGAATTTTTCCTTCACTGGTAGTAGCCCTCGCAGCAAAAATATCTAAGATAATTAAAGTTCTATCCATCACCTTGGTATCTAACATATCCTCTAAATTTCTAAGCTGTGCCGGAGAAAGTTCATCGTCACACACAACTCCGGTAGCCCCTGACGCTATTACCAGCTCTGCTAATTCTGCAACCTTACCTGTTCCGATATAAGTTCCCGGATGTATCAGTTCTCTTTTCTGAATCAGGGTTCCTACCACTGTGGCTCCGGCTGTTTTAACCAGCTCCGCCAGTTCTGTCAGGGAATCCTCTGCATCGTCCCCCTCCTGTTCGCTGACACCAACCAGTATTACTTTTTCTTCGATTTCTTCTATTTTAAACGGGTCTGCCATTTATCTTTCCTTTCTTTTTCCTTTATGATTCTGTCATATTCACTTCTTCTGTATTGTCAACCGTTTCTGTACTGTTCACTGCTTCTGTCTCCGGTTCTATTACCTGCTGTCTGTGTTCTAAGAAGATATACTCTCTCTCTAACTGTTCGTCCATTGGATATAATTTCATATATTCCTGAAGCACATTCCAGGCAGAAACAAAATCTCCACTATATTCATAGGCAATAATCTGATTCTGCATAATCTCTTTCTCATTTATACTGCCTTCCATCGTAAGTGCCTCGGAAAAATACCCCAATGCTTCTGCATAGCTTCCTTTTTCCATGGAGATTTCTCCCAGCGCATTTAATGTCTTTGCATTGGCATTACCGGTAGCTGTATAAGCCTGATAATAATTTTCCGCACTGGCAGAATCTCCCTGGGCCTCATATACCTGTGCCAGATAAAAATAGGCATCTGCAACCTCTGCTTCCATTGCTTTTGTCAATTCTGCCACAGCATTGTCATATTCTCCCATAAGGAAATAGATTCTTCCACGCTGCACCTGACCTTCTTTTTCATTTCCTTTAATCGAAAAAGCTTTATTCAGATAGCTTTCCCCTAAATCTTTTTGTCCATACACAGCCAGATTCTCATAAATACTGATGTAAAGCTCATATTCATTCGGATTATACTCTATTGCCTTATCATAATCAGCTTTTGCCAGTTCTGTATTTTCCTGTTTTAAATACAGACATCCTCTCTGAAAATAGGCATCGGCTGCTTCTTCGTCAAATTCTATCACCGCTGTATAAGTTGCAATTGCAGCCTCAATATCTCCCTTCGCATACTGGGCAGCTGCTTTGTAATAACAGATATCAAGCTCTGTCTCCTCAACTTTTCCAACGCTTTGCTTTAATGCCTTGTCAAAAGCGGCAATTGCCTCTTCATAATTCCCTTCTTTCATATATTCAATTCCAAGCTGGCGATATGTTTCCTTTTTTTCCTGATTTTTATCCTCACAGCCTGTGCAAAGGCATAAAGCTAAGGCTGCCGCTGTAACAAGACAGCGGTATCTATTTCTCTTTTTCATGTAATTCTTCCTTTCAGTTTTAACAAACCATAGCAAAGAAGCACTTTTCGCGATTCCTGCGGTACTTATTTACTGTATTCCTTTTAAACTCTGTTCTTTAGTATAGCAAAAGATTTCATTAAATGCACCCATTACTTCATACTTTCTTTAATAACTCTCGCCACATTTCCAAAGGCTATTTTATCAATTACCTCTGCACTGATATGACGTTTCTGCAATTCATGGAAGAATAATTCCATTTTCCTGCAGTCACTTATTTCAAATTCTCCACTAATCCCATCAAAATCTGTACCGATACCCACACACTCCGTACCGCCTATTTTAATAAAATGTTCCACATGATCACACATTCTAATTACCCGGCTCTTTTTATCTGTTATATCCTGATTTAAGAAAGTAGGTTCAAAATTGATACCTGCTACACCACCTTTTTCAGCAAGAAGGCGAATCATATCGTCAGTAAGATTTCTTGTGTTTGGTGAAAGACTGCGACAGTTTGAGTGGGATGCCACAAAAGGCTTTTTCGACAATTCTGCCACATCATAAAAACCGCCATCAGAAAGATGGGACACATCTATGATAATTCCCAATTCATTCATATAGGAAATAGCCTCTTTCCCAAAAGGTGTTAAGCCCATTTCCATCTGTTCCCTTTCCGCCGAATGATTCCAGCCAAAGCAGTTAGGGTCATTCCAGGTAAGGGTCATTAACCGGACTCCCATTTTATGAAATCTCTCCAGATTTTCCATTTTTCCATTAACGGGATAACCATTTTCCATCGTCAAAAAAGCCGATATTTTTTCTCTCCGCAAATTTTCCTGCAGTTCTTCATAGGAACCTGCAAATCCCAGGCAGTCTTCATTTTCCTGCAATGTCTTCTGAAACACCTGATACATCATTTCTAATAATACTTCTGCTTGTGGCATTTCTTCTAGTCCGTACCACTCCGGCACATTCCGCTGTGGCACAAACATGGCAAAAAACTGGGCTGCCACACCGGATTTTTGCAGTCGCTTTATGTCCACCATTGTATTTTCTAATTCTGTAATTGTCTCTTTTTTATGTTTTATCCCTTCTGCAAGGGTATCGCAGTGCATATCAATATATCCTGTCATTTTACCTCTTTTCAGTGCATCGCACATTTTTTCTCTTTCTATAATATAATCATATTTTCTTTTTCTTACAACTAAAAAAATCCGGTGACTCTCGTAAGAGCCACCGGACTATATATAAAGAAGAAAATATGAAAACGTATTTTATAAGTGCCAGATTTCGTCGTTGTACTGTTTGATTGTTCTGTCTGATGAGAAGAAGCCTGCTTTGCTGATGTTTACCATCATCTTCTTCGCCCATGACATACGATCTTCGTAATCTGCGAAGGCCTGGTCTTTTGCTTTAATGTATTCCTGATAATCCGGGAATGTCATAAACCAGTCTTTATTTAATAATTCATTGTAAAGACGCTCTAAGTTTTCTTTGCATCCAACCTTCATTAATTCATCACTTACGATAAAGTCAACCGCTTTCTTTAAGTCAGCATCTTTCTCGTAGTAATCCTTTGAGCAGTAGTCGCCTCTCTCGTAACGAGCGATAACTGTTTCAGAATCTTCACCGAATACATAGATGTTATCTTCGCCAACTAATTCAGCGATTTCTACGTTTGCACCATCGCTTGTTCCTAATGTAACAGCACCATTTAACATGAATTTCATGTTACCTGTACCAGAAGCTTCTTTAGAAGCAAGTGAAATCTGTTCAGAAATATCACATGCCGGAATTAATTTCTCAGCCATTGTTACATTGTAGTTCTCTACCATGAATACTTTTAAGTATGGGCTTACTTCCGGGTCATTGTTAATTACCTGCTGTAAGCAAAGGATGGTATGAATAATATCTTTTGCAATAATGTATGCAGGAGCAGCTTTTGCACCAAAGAAGAATGTGATTGGTGTAGCTGGTTTTTTACCACCTTTGATTTCGAAGTATTTGTGGATGATGTAAAGTACATTTAACTGCTGACGTTTGTACTCGTGAAGTCTCTTAACCTGAATATCAAAGATAGACTCTGGGTTTACATCTAATTCCTGTGTTTCTTTTAAATATTTAGCAAGATCAGCTTTCTTTCCTGCTTTTGTGGAAAGAAGACGATTTAATACAGCGTCATCATTTACGAATGCACCTAATTTCTCAAGCTCATCTGCATCTTTCTTCCAACCCTCTCCGATTAACTCTGTAATCATTGCAGAAAGTTCTGGGTTACAAGACATTAACCAACGACGGAATGTAATACCGTTTGTCTTGTTATTAAAACGTTCCGGATATAACTTGTAGAAGTTATTTAATTCTGTGTTCTTTAAAATTTCTGTATGAAGGTATGCAACACCGTTTACAGAGTATCCATAATGGATATCCATGTGAGCCATGTGTACAAGGTTATCTTTGATGATATATGTACTTTCATCAGAAACTGTTTTGCGTACTCTGTTGTCTAACTCGCGGATAATTGGCATTAACTGTGGTACTGCTTTATCTAAGAAATGGATTGGCCATTTTTCAAGTGCTTCTGCAAGGATTGTGTGGTTTGTATAAGCACATACCTTAGATACGATTTCGATTGCTTCCTCCATAAGAATTCCGCGTTCCTGTAACAAACGGATTAATTCAGGAATTACCATAGATGGATGTGTATCGTTAATCTGTACTGCTGCGTAATCAGCTAAGTCATGTAAGTTAGATCCTTTTGCTACTGCTTCATCTAAGATTAAACGAGCTGCGTTGGATACCATAAAGTACTGCTGGTATACACGAAGGATGCGTCCCTTATCATCGGAATCATCCGGATATAAGAATAATGTTAAGTTCTTAGCAATTTCTTCTTTATCGAAGTCGATAGTTTCTCCAACGATGGACTCATCTACGGATTCAATATCGAATAAACGTAATTTTGTTGTACGGTTGTTGTAACCAACTACGTCGATATCATATAAACGGGACTGTACGGTAAATCCACCAAACTGGATTGGATATGTAACTTCTGATTTTGTTAACCAGCTTTCTTCTGTAATCCATGGGTTTGGAGTCTCTTTCTGTAAATTCTTTTCAAATACCTGTTTAAAAAGACCAAAGTGATAATTTAAACCAACACCATCACCGTTTAATCCTAATGTTGCGATAGAATCGATGAAGCATGCTGCTAAACGTCCAAGACCACCATTACCTAAAGATGGCTCTAATTCTACTTCTTCGATTTCTGCTAAGCTCTTTCCGTTCTCTGCAAGAACTTTTTTCACATCTTCATAAATACCAAGGTTGATTAAGTTGTTAGATAATAATTTACCAATTAAGAACTCTGCGGAAATGTAATATAATTTACGTTTTCCTTCGTTGCTTTCTTTTGCCTTTGCCATTTCTTTTGTCATAGCAAGTAATCCGCAATAAATTTCCTCATTTGTACACTGTGCAATTTCTTTGTTATAGCTTTTCTTTAAAACTTCCTGTAAGTTCATGGCTTACTCCTTTCCCTAATATGCCGGTTACCCAACCGGCAATGTGTAAAATTAGTTTCCCCAATTATGTCTTCGCGATTCTAGTTTCGTTATTTTTCGTAAATGCATTACTTTATAATACGATTATATGACCGAAATATGTTTTTTTCTTGTAATATTTATATAAAAAGTGGTACAATCCTATCATGAACATTTTAGAATATGAAAATTACCAGGAAAAAATTTCACATGGGAATCCGCTTTTCCCTTATATTACATACCTATGCTCCATTCCACTGGATTTCTCTTACGTTCCTATCCACTGGCATGATGAGATGGAGTTTATCTATATTAAGAAGGGAAAGGGAATTATTACGGTTGATTTTAAGCAGTATTATGTCAGTGCCGGTACAATTATGCTTATTATTCCGGGACAGCTTCATACGATTGAACAGTATGAACAGGAAAAAATGGAATATGAAAATATTATTTTCCATCCCAACATATTAATCTCTAAGCAGACCGATACCTGTAACACCGACTTTTTCCAGCCTCTTTTATCGGGTAAGATTTCTCTGCCTGTTCTCTACGCTCCCGGTATGCCTTTCTATAATGAAATTGCTGCCTGCGTAGATGCCAATGATGAAATCAGTAAAACAAACCCCCAAGGCTATCAGCTTTTTATCAAAAGTCAGCTTTTTATGCTCTTTTTTACCCTATTTAATAAATGTGCCTTGGAAGCTCCTGTGAAAAAGGATTATAAATCCTTAGAAAAGATGAAACTGATTTTAAAATATGTAGAAAATAATTATATGAACAAGATTACCATCGAGGACATTGCAGGAGAAGTCAATTTAAGCCAATCCCATTTTATGAAATACTTCAAAAATACGATGGGCAGTTCCTTCATTGATTACCTGAATGAATACCGGCTCACCATGGCTTCCAGACTTCTTGTTTCTTCCGAATCTTCTATTTTAGATATTGCTGCGGAAGTAGGATTTGATAATCTCTCCTACTTTAACCGAATTTTCAAAAAACGTTTTGGACAAACGCCAAGTGCCTACCGTAAACGTTCGACTACTTAATATAAAAGAGCTTATCGTGAGGTGACCCCAAAAAGTTAGACTTTTTGGGGTCACCTCACGAT
>CAYMIS010000059.1:0-6263 GCA_964390485.1 uncultured Roseburia sp.
AAATTGTAGAAAATTAAGATAAAATATTGAAACTCAGTAGTAAAATTACTATAATCAAAATCAAAATGTCGAAAAAAGATAAAAAGGGGAGAAATTGAAAAATGAGTTTGAAAAAAATGATTTGTTTTAAAAATTTAAAATATCTGATATATGCAGTAATGATTATCTCCTGTGTATTTTTGCTTATGTATCCTTTTTACGGGATTGATGTGATGTATTGGCTTTACCGAATGGATGCCATTGCAGAAAGCATACAAAATTATGGTATCTTATCACTGCCATTGCGTATTACGGAGGAAACATACTGGAATTATGGCTATGGAGCCCCGCTTTTTTATGGAGATTTTATGCTGATGCTTCCGTCTCTGCTTGTGGCAGCCGGTGTGCCATTGGTGAAGGGATATTCCCTGTTGGTACTGGAAATCTGGGCTGGAAGATTTTTGATTACCTATTTTTCGGCAAGATATTTCTTAAGAAAAATGCAGATAAAACATTTGGGTAATGAAAAGTCTGTGGCGTTAATTTTTACTGCAATGTACCATTTCTTTCCATATATGGTTGAGTGCTTGCTTTTTAGGGCGGCAATTGGAGAAGCGGCAGCAAGTATGGTTCTTCCACTGATTGCAGCAAGCTTTTATGTTATCCTTTTCTCAGAGAATGCAACAGTCAAAGATGCCATTTTACTGGCAATTGGAATGTCGGTGGTGGTATGCTCCCATGTGTTGTCCACTGGAATAATTTGTGTGGCACTTGCGGTGTTTATGATTTTCCATATAAAGAAAGTTTTAGAGAAAAAGAAAATATTATATTTACTTTTGGCGGTTGGAGTAACGATTGCATTGACAGCTTACTGGTCGCTTCCGTTTTTAGAGCAGATGCTTCAATCTTACATAACCGTAGGTGATGTTGCAGGGGAAGCAAGCCTGTATGGAAGCAGTATTGGTCTGACAGAGCTTTTAATTCCGAATTTTGTATATTCATTTTATTATATTTACAAATTCGGAGAGGATATGGGGATTGTCAGCTTCTGGCCAAGCTGTTACATCTATGTATGGCTGCTGGCGGTATTACTTTGCATTCTTTCCAGAGAAAAATGGAAAAATTCCGTAGCAAAACGATTGACAGGCTATGCAGGAATATTGCTTTTGTTCATGTCCTGTGGACCGTTGCTTCGTCTGGCGGATAAGATTTCGTTTTTAAGAGTGTTACAGTTTCCTTGGCGGTTACTGTTAATTGCTGCGCTGTTTCTGGCAGTCAGTCTGACTTATTATTATTTTAAAACAAACAAGAAACTTATGAAGATTCTTATCCTGATTGGTGTGGCAGGATGTGCAGTTGTTTCCGGTGCAAAGCCTTTCTATGTGGCGGCAACAAGTGCAGAGGAATTAATAGCTGCTTCTTTAGAACGGCAGGATGTAAGTTTGTATGCAGATTCCTTATATCATCCGGATGGGGCATCTAAGGAATCCATTAAAGAACGGGGCGAACAGGTAATATGCAGCAATCCGGAATTGGAGTTTACATGGAGCAGAGAACAGGGTGAAATTGTAATTGATTATTCCGGTTGTAAAGAAGAAACAGTTTTGGAATTGCCATTGCTTTACTATTATGGATATTCTGCGGTGGACGAAGGAAATGAATGTGAACTTTCTCTTGAGAAGAGTGAGCAGGGACTTGTTAATATAACATTAGGTGAGCATATGGAAGGAACCGTGGTTGTTTCTTACGCTGGAACAATGGTGCAGCATGCAGCAACCTGGATTTCTATTCTCGGATGGCTGGGAGTACTTGGATTTATTGCTTTTAAAGTGAAATTGTGGTAAAATGCGGAAAGTATTTGAGTTCTATTATAGAGATTAAGAAGGATATCCTATGGCACCAAGAAAATTTATCGTAGAAAAACTCCGTTTTCACTTGAAAGAAGCGGATACATTTGTTTTTACCGGATGGTTTCATCCCTTGGAAAAAATACCTTGTGAATTAAAGGTTATGCAGGGAGATAAGGAACTGCCATTGCATTTGGAATATCGCAAGGGTGCAGAAATCCGGCAGAAATATATTGGAAATGCATATGAGATTAATGAAGAAGTAACAGGGACAGTGAAATTGCCGGCAGACTGGAAGAATGCCGGCAGACTGGCTCTTTTTTGCGTTTCAGGGTCAGAAAAAGAAAAAATTCTTTCCATTTCAGGAAAAGAACTCTGCAGGATGCAGCAGAATATTGAATATTACATTGAATCCGTGAAAATTTTCGAGGGGAAATTAGAACTGACGGGATGGGCAGCAGGTGCAGAGGAAGTTACGCTTTCTGTAAAAAAGAAAAATGGAACAGAAGTGCCATTTTCTATGACACGTTATTACCGTAAGGATTTGTGTGGTGCATTTTCAGAGTTAGAGGATAATGCAAAACCGGGCTTTAAGGTAAGTGTTTCTTTAGCTTCTGTTGATGAAGCCCAGGCAAAAAAGGAAGCCTCGGAGTTTCTTTTAGTGATGCAGGATGGAAAACGTTCCTGCAGTTATTCTGTAGATTTTAATGACGGAACAGATAATCTTTCCAGGAAATGGATTGATAAAACTGTAAAATATTTAAAAAGAAATGGCGTAAAGGAGACCACCAAAAAGGTATATCGTAAGCTTATCAAAAAGAATGAATTTCCATATGATGACTGGCGCAGACGCTATGAAGTAACCCCAGAGGAACTGGAAAGACAGCGTAATCATAAGTTTGAAAAAGAACCGGTATTTTCCATTGTCATTCCAATGTATATGACAAATCAGCGTTTTTTGCGGGAAATGATAGATTCCGTTCGTAACCAGACCTATACAAAGTGGGAACTTTGTCTGGCAGACGGAAGTGGAAAGGATTCGCCATTAACTCCACTTTTAGAGGAATATGCGAAAAAGGACAGCCGGATTCGTTATAAAACCTTAGAAGAAAATCTTGGTATTTCCGGAAATACCAATGCTGCCCTTGAGATGGCAGCTGGTGAGATTATTGTACTGGCGGATCACGATGATATTATGCCTGCCAATGCGCTGTATGAACTGGCAGCAGCCTTTTTAGAGGATGAGGAAATTGATGTGGTTTATTCCGATGAGGATAAAATCAGCATGGATGGAAAGAAATATTTCGACCCTCATTTTAAGTCAGATTATAATATTGATTTATTATGTAGTATGAATTATATCTGCCACCTTTTTGCATTTAAGAAGGAAATCTTGCAAAAATCAGGCAATTTTAGGACAGAATATGACGGCGCGCAGGACCATGACTTCATTTTGCGTTGTTTAGAGCAGGCAAAGAAGGTATATCATATTCCGAAAATTTTATATCACTGGCGTTGTCATATGGATTCTACAGCGGCAAATCCGGACAGCAAGCGGTATGCTTTTGAGGCAGGACGTAATGCGGTGAAGGCCCACTACGATAGACTTGGCATTCCGGCAAGGGTAGAACATAGTGAATTTTACGGAATGTACCGCACCATTTATGAATGGAAGGAAGAACCGCTGGTGTCTATTTTGATTCCGAATAAAGACCATATTGATGATTTGGAAAAATGTATCCGTTCCGTTCAGAAGTCAGACTATAAAAATTATGAAATAATTGTAATTGAGAATAATAGTACGGAAGAAGAAACCTTTGCATATTACAAGCAAATTGAAAGCGAACAGATTCACGTTGTTTATTATAAGGGAGAGTTTAATTTCTCTGCCGTGAATAACTTTGGTGCAGAACATGCAAAGGGTGAATATTATCTGCTTTTAAACAACGATACGGAAATGATTCATGAAAACTGTATTCGCGAATTATTAGGCTATTGTATGCGTGAGGATGTAGGTATTGTTGGAGCCAGATTATATTATGAAGACGATACGATACAGCATGCCGGTGTAGTACTTGGTTTTGGCGGAATTGCAGGACATACCTTTATTGGAAAATCCAGATACGATACCGGATATTTTGGCAGAATTATCTGTGCCCAGGATTATTCCGCAGTGACTGCAGCCTGCATGATGACAAAGCGCAGCGTGTTTGAGGCGGTCGGTGGGCTTTCCGAGGAGCTTCGTGTGGCATTTAACGATATTGATTATTGTATGAAGGTGCGAAGCCTTGGTAAGCTTGTGGTGTACAATCCATATGCAGAGCTGTATCATTACGAGTCAAAATCAAGGGGCTTAGAGGATACCCCGGAAAAGGTAGCTCGTTTTAACAGTGAGATTGAAAAGTTTAATGAGAAATGGGAAAAAGAATTAGAAGCAGGGGATATGTATTACAATCCGAATCTGACACTGGACAATTCTGATTTTTCCTTAAGAAGGTAAAGAAGATGAAAGTAAATATTACCAATATTAAAAAAGGACTTCGTTATTTACACCACTATGGTATGAAGGAGTTTCTGATTCGTCTGGAGGAAAAGAAGGAACAGGAGGCTGTTCCTTATGATGAGTGGTATCAGAAAATGAAACCGACAGAGGAAGAATTAAAAAAACAGAAAAAGATTAGCAGTCAGTGGAAAAATCCACCACTTATCAGCATCGTTGTTCCGATATATAATACACCTGAGAGGTTTTTGAGGGACATGATTGAATCGGTGGCTGCATCCACTTATGCAGGCTGGGAGCTTTGTCTTGCAGATGGAACACCGACAGAAGGAGATATGTCGCCACTTTATCCGATAATAAAGGAATATCAGGATAAAACTGTGATTACAGAAGGGAATGGAAGCACAAGAGAGCGAATCCGTTATCAGAAGCTTACAAAAAATGGTGGAATTGCAGACAATACAAATGCGGCCATTGCCATGGCAGAAGGAGACTATATTGCTTTTTTAGACCATGATGATGTGATTACGCCGGATGCACTGTATGAGATGACAGCAAAGATAATGGAGTATCGCGAAAAGCGTCTGGAAGCAGATATGCTTTATTCCGATGAGGATAAAACAAATACAGAAATGAGCAAGTTTTTAGAACCTCATTTTAAACCGGATTTAAATATTGATTTGCTCCGGGCAAACAATTATATTACCCATTTTCTTGTTGTGAAAAAAACGCTGTTAGAGGCAGTGGGGGGAATCCGTAAAGATTATGACGGTGCTCAGGATTTTGATTTTGTTTTACGTCTTGTAGAGCAGGCAGAAAACGTGGTTCATATTCCAAAGATTTTATATCACTGGCGAGTGCACGAACTTTCTACAGCAAGTGGTGGTGGAAGCAAGGATTATGCGCTGGATGCAGGAAAACGTGCCATTGAAGCCCATTTAAAACGTCAGGGAATTGAGGGCACGGTGGAAACAACGAAGTACTTTGGCTTTTATCGTACCCGCTATACGTTAAAAGAGCAGCCTCTTGTTTCGATTATTATTCCAAATAAGGATGAGAAGGATACTCTGGAAAAGTGTTTAAAAGCCATTGAAAAAACAGCTTATTCGAATTACGAAGTCATTATTGTGGAAAATAACAGCGAGAAACAGGAAACCTTTGATTTTTACAAGAAAATTGAATCTGACAAGGTGAAAGTAGTATTTTATCCGGATAAATTTAACTATTCCAAGCTGAACAACTTCGGGGTAAAACATGCAAAAGGAACCTATTATGTATTAATGAATAATGACATTGAAGTGATGCATGAGGACTGGCTGGAAAAAATGCTTTCGAACGGTACGAGACCGGAAGTTGGAATTGTTGGTGCAAAGCTTTATTACCCGGACAATACCATACAGCATGCAGGGCTTGTGGTTGGTGTTGGCGGAAGTCTCCGGGGAATCGGAGCAAATCTTTTTGCAGGAATGCGGAGAGAGCGGGGCGGTTATATGCACAAAGCCAATCTTCAGTTAAATTATAGTGCGGTAACAGCTGCTCTTCTTATGGTAAAAAAAGAGGTTTATGAGCAGGTAGGTGGATTGGAAGAGGCTCTTGCAGTAGCTTTTAATGATGTGGATTTCTGCTTAAAGGTGCGTGAAAAAAATTACCTTGTGGTATATGACCCGGAGGTAGAGGCTTACCATTACGAATCCAAATCCCGTGGAGCCGAGGATTCACCGGAAAAAGTGGCACGTTTCCAGTCAGAAATTGATTTTATGAGAAAACGCTGGGAAAAAATACTTTTAGCCGGAGACCCATATTATAATATTAATTTTTCAAGAATGCGGGCAGACTATTCCTTAGGAGACCCGTCTCTTATCCGAAAATAAATAGCAGGTATTGTCGAGTTTTGTCTTACAGATTTTCTCGAAAGTTGGATGAAATATGGTATAATG
>CAYMIS010000059.1:6363-21853 GCA_964390485.1 uncultured Roseburia sp.
TCGGGAGACATTATACCGCCCGAATGGGCATAGGTCGCCCAGCGACAGCGTGTGCGAAGCACAGGCTATAATGTCGGGAGACATTATACCGCCCGAATGGGCATAGGTCGCCCAGCGACAGCGTGTGCAAAGCACAGGCTATAATGTCGGGAGACATTAATTACTATATTTCAGAAAGAGGAAAATGCGTATGATGAAGGTGTTTATATGTCCGGATTGTGGCTGGATGCGTGTTGTATCAAGACGGAAGGACGTAGAATGTTACAAATGCAGCACCAGTCAGATGGTGCAGACAAAAATCGATTTTAATACATATACTGCAATGTCGGACAAAGAACGGAAGGACTATTCGGAGGGATGGCTGTATATCCATCAAAAAACCCGCAACTAAAGAAAATATTAAGAAAATATTGCATTTGTTTTACGAAAATGGAGTTGTACTTTTGCAAAAATTATTGTATCATTAGTTTTACGAGTTATTCGAAAAGTAATAAAATATTACGTTTTAGGAGAAAATGTCAATGAGCAGGGAAGAAAATAAAAAAACGATGACAAAACAGCAGAAGATGTCAGCGAAGAAAAAACAGCGAAAGAAAAGAATGATTCTGATAGCAGTTGAAATTCTTATTTTGTTAATATTGCTCGTAGTTGTATTTGCTGTAAAGAAATTATCTTTTATTGAAAAAGAAGAAGTACCAATTGATAATATTGAGATTAATGAGGGTATTTCAGAAGAATCCCATGCAATTATGGAAGAATTTACAACAATTGCATTGTTTGGTCTTGATAATCGTTCTAATGGTAATTTAGCATCTGGACGAAGTGATGTTATTATGATTGCAACAATTAACAATAGCACACAGGAAGTGAAGATATCCTCTGTATATCGAGATACTTATCTTGATACAGGAAGTGGAAAATTCCAGAAATGTAATGCGGCGTATTCAAAAGGCGGTCCTGAGCAGGCAATTAACATGCTGAATAAGAACTTAGACCTCGCAATTACAGATTATGTAACAGTGGATTTTAATGCTGTTGTAGAGTGTATAGATCTTCTTGGTGGTGTAGAGGTAGAAATAACAGAAGACGAAGCTATCTGGATGATTGGTCATATTAATGAGACTGCTAAGTTGACAGGTAAGGAAGCTAATCAGCTGTCAGGAGCAGGAACATATACTTTAGATGGTGTTCAGGCTTGCGCTTATGCAAGAGTACGTCAGACAGCAGGATCAGACTTTAAACGTGTAGAACGTCAGCAGCTTGTTATTCAGAAAATGGTTGAGAAAGCGAAAAAATCTGATTTGTCAACACTTAATAAAATTATAAATACGGTATTTAGCGATATTCAGACCAGCTTTTCAAACGCAGAGTTAATAGCTCTTGCTTCCCAGGTGTTTAACTATAAATTGGGTGAAATGAGAGGATTCCCATACGAGAAGAATACAATCACACTTGGCTCAAAAGGAAATGTTGTTGTACCTTGTGATTTAGAATCGAATGTAATTGAATTGCATCAGTTCTTATATAATGATATGGATTACGTGCCATCCGATACTGTTGTAGCCAACAGCAAATTAATTGTGAATGAAAGCGGATTAAGTACAGGGGATGGTTATTAAGAAAAAAGTTAAAGGAACAGCTGCATATGCAGTCTGTTCCTTTTTCGATTCCTAGGAATTTTCGTTGAACTTCCTATGAATCAAAAGCCTCCGGCAGGATTCTTTTTTCATTCTATAGGAAAGTTCGTTGAACTTCCTATAGAATAAAAGCACTTCTGGGAGACTTTCGTTTCGAAAGTCTCTTTGGATGCGCAGCTGACGCACAAACGCATAAATGCGTTGGAACAAAAGTTGTGCTATATCAGAAACTGGAACGCGGAGTGTGGGAAGCACACTTTTGTTCATTAACTTCATATATTTTTGATGAATTCATCACAAAATAAACACAATTGCAAGTTAAACTAAGCTTCAGATAGAAATCAACAGGAAAGTTTCCTGAAAGAATAGTAAGAAAGATATGAGGATCGAAAGGAGATTTTATTATGGATAATAATTTAAATGAACAGCAGAATAATAGCAATCAGTCTGGTATGATGGGGAATGAACTAAAAGGAAATGGTTATCAGAACAATACGACAGAGTATCAGTCAAATGTATCCGGTTATGCAGGAAATGAAAACAGATATCAGCCAAATGCATCCGGTTATACTGGAAATGAAAACAGATATCAGTCAAATACATCCGGTTATACTGGAAATGAGAATCGCTATCAGACGAATGCATCTTCTTATCAGGCAAATGGAAATCAGAACAGATATGCTTATCAGAATCAGGGATATCAGAATGGAAATTACCAGAGCAATGTATACCAGACGGCAAGTAATCAGCCAAAACAGAAAAAAGAAAAGAAGTCAGGCGGCTTTGGTGTAAAGCTGGTAAAATGTGCAGCTCTTGCCTTAGTATTTGGTCTTGTAGCAGGAACCGTTATGGCGGGGGTGAATTATGCAGCAGGAGAAGCCCTTGGCGTAGGAAATAATAACAATAGTAATAATACAGGCAGCAGTCAGGCATTAACAACCTCTGACAATGAAGCAGTAAAATCTACCGGAACCTCCACTACTTATGCAGCAACAGACATTTCTGATATTGTAGATGCGGTAATGCCATCTATCGTAGCCATTACGAATATTAGTGAAACGGAATATCAAAGCTTCTGGGGTGGGATGCCACAGACCTATGAAAGTACAAGTTGTGGTTCTGGTTTTATTGTAAGTCAGGATGATAATTATTTATATATTGCAACGAATAACCATGTAGTGGATGGAGCTACCACATTAACAGTTACATTTTCTGATGACGCAACAGTCAGCGCAGAAGTAAAAGGAACAGACCCATCTATGGACCTTGCTGTTGTAAAGGTTGCATTAAGCAGTATTGAATCCGCAACTATGGAAACCATTAAAGTTGCTACGCTTGGTCAGTCCGGCAATCTCCGCGTAGGAGAAGCCTGCATTGCAATTGGTAATGCGTTAGGTTATGGTCAGTCTGTTACAACGGGTGTTATCAGTGCATTAGACCGCGAAGTAACAGTTGCAGATTATGAAAGCAATACAAACTATACAGCAGATTTAATTCAGACAGATGCCGCAATTAACCCGGGTAACAGTGGTGGAGCATTACTGGATGCTTCCGGAGCTGTGATTGGTATTAATTCTGTAAAATATTCTGATACTGGAGTAGAGGGTATTGGTTATGCAATTCCAATGGATACGGCATCTCCAATTATTAATGAATTGATTACGAAGGAAAAAGTTGATAAATCAGACAGTGCATACCTTGGTATCGCCGGAGTAGATGTAACAAGTGACGTTGCAGGCACATATAACATGCCAACAGGTGTTTATGTTGCTCAGGTAATGGAAGGTTCAGCAGCAGCACAGTACGGTATCCTTCCAGGTGACATTATTACAGCATTTGATGGAAAAGAAATTGCTACCATGGAAGCACTTTCCACAACCTTAGAATACTACGCAGCGGGAACCACCGTAGATGTTACGGTACAGCGTGCGAACAATGGTCAGTACATTGAACAGACCATTTCCGTGGTACTTGGTAAAAAGAATTAATAAATTATCAAAACAGGGCAGTCACAAAGGTGTGATTTGCCTTGTTTTTCATATAATTTATATTATTGGAAGCTTAGAACATTCGCATTTATTCTTTTGCAAGGAATCATTTTGTATGACCTTGGATAAAATTTTAGAAATTCCTTGTCCCTTCCGATGAATAAACGTTTTGTGTCCGCTCATGCGTTTTACAAATAATAAAACCTGTCCGACACTGAACGGAAATTTGCAGCTACAGCTTTCAAGTACATCTAACAGAAAACTTTTGCAAAGTCGTGATTGGAATCCGGCTCCCGAAAGGGATTTATAACGTTACTCAAGAAATATCAGTAATGTTACCCTCGTCCGCCGGATTCCGTTTTGCAAAAGTTTTCTGTAAGATGTACTAAGAAACCTGCGAAAGCAAAATTTCCGTCTCAGTGCGAACAGGTTTTGTTTATTTGTAAAGACCTTGAGCGGACATAAAAGATAACGATTTCATCGGAAGGAGCAATGGAATTTCAAAATTTTTGACAGGCATACAAAATGATTTATTGACAAAAGAATAAATTGCGAATGGCATAAACTGCTTATAATATAAATTATAAAAAACAGGGGAAATCACATTTGAATTTCACCCTGTTTCGAAAGTTTATGTTAGATTTCCATGGAAAGTTATTTTTCCATCTTCCAATAGGCGAGACTGTAGGCTTTAAGGTGGCTGCCGCCTCCAAAGTCGTGAGGTTTACCGGTGATGAGGTCTATGGCTGTGCCGCAGCCTGCATCAAAGTGGGCATCAAAGTCTTCGCTGTCGGCATTAATTGCTACAAGAATGCGTTCAGAATCTGTTTTGCGTTCGAAGATGCATTGCTTGTTTGTTAAGAGAATGGAGCGGAAAGTGCCATAGTTAAGTGCTTCCGATTCTTTTTTGATTTCAGAAAGCTTTGCAATCATATCGGAAAGGTCGTTCCATTCCGGAGCATCAAAGCAGGCACGTAAGGCAGGGTCTCCCTGTTCTTTTTTTGCTTCTGCACCCCATTCACTGCCGTAGTATACACATGGAATACCGGGCATTCCAAAGGCTAAACCATAGATGAGGGGCAGATGTTCTTTGTTGGATAAAATACTTGCAACCCTTGTAACGTCATGGTTATCTACGAAAGAAAGCAGATGTTTTCCTTTGTAGAGTGTCCAGTTTTCAGGACCGAACTGACGGAGGAGAGAATGGTTGATTTCAAACATATTCATGCTGTTAAAACTGGAATGTAGTCCTTTGTAACATTCATAATTTGTGACAGAATGCAGCATGGAATCGTTCATCCATTGATTATAGTCGCCATGCAAGGTTTCTCCAACCAGGAAAAAGTCAGGTTTTAAACTGTCGCAGAACTGACGCAGTCTCTTTAAAAAATCATGGTCTAAGCAATACGCCACATCAAGACGAAGACCGTCAATATCAAATTCTAAAATCCAGCCTTTGATGCAGTTGAAAATGTGCTGTATGACTTCTTCATTTCTTAAATTTAATTTTACTAAATCATAATTGCCTTCCCAGCCTTCGTACCAGAGACCATCATTGTAATTGGAATTACCGTCAAAATTGATATGAAACCAGTCCTTGTAGGGAGAATCCCAACGTTTCTCTAATACATCCTGAAATGCCCAGAAACCCCGTCCAACATGGTTAAATACGCCATCAAGAACAACGCGGATTCCTTCTTTATGGAGATTTTTACATACATTTATAAAGTCATCATTTGTGCCAAGGCGGGTATCGATTCTGGTATAATCTCTTGTATTATAACCATGTGTATCGGATTCAAAGACCGGGGAAAAGTAAATAGCATCTGCCCCCAGCTTTTTAATATGGGGAATCCAGTCGTTGACCTTTAAAATGCGGGAGGTTAATATTCCGTCATTTTCAAAGGGAGCACCACAGAATCCGAGAGGATAAATCTGATAAAATACACTTTCATAAGCCCACATAATTAGACCTCCTGATGATAATTATTTCCTTTATAGGATATTTTGCTGCAAATACATGTAAAAATAAGTTTGCAGTTTATTTCCTGTTCATTTCCCGTGATTTGTCAGAGCAGGCCCGCTGGGCAGAAATAACAGCATTGCGGAAGCCTTTTTCTTCTAAAACGGCAACAGCTTCGATGGTGGTGCCGCCAGGAGAGCAGACAGCATCCTTTAATTCACCAGGGTGCTTTCCAGTCTCTAATACCATTTTGGCAGAGCCATAGACAGCCTGAGCAGCAAAACGATAGGCCTGGTCACGGGGCATGCCATCAGCAACAGCAGCATCTGCCATAGCTTCAATAAACATGTATACATAGGCAGGAGAGGAACCGGATACGCCGGTTACTGCATCCATTAAGCTTTCTGGAATAACTTCTGCTTTTCCGAAGCAGTTAAAAAGGTTGATAACGTCATTTAATTCGGCTTCGGTTACGTTTTTATTTGCGCAAAGGGCACTCATGCCGGCACCAACCAGGGCAGGTGTATTTGGCATGGCACGAACCAGCTTGATTTCTCTGCCAAATAAGCTTTCAATGGTGGAAATAGATTGTCCGGCAGCAATTGATACCACAATACAGGTATTTTTGATATGAGCAGCAATCTGAGGAATGACTTCCTCGAATTTATTTGGTTTAATGGCAAGGAAAAGAATATCGCTGCGTTGTGCAACGGTTTCATTTGCCGGTGTTGTATCAATGGCATAAGTGTTTTTTAAACGTTCTAGGGAAGCATGTGAGTAGTCACTGGCAATCATCTGGCTGCTGGTTACTTCCGATGATTTACAGATGCCATCAATCATGGCACTTCCCATATTTCCGGCTCCAATAAAGCCAATAATCTTGTCAATCATAGTAAGTTTTCCTTTCGTTTTCGATAAATACATACTTTAATCCTAGTCGTTTTCCAGTGAAACGTCAAGGTCTTTGTGGGAGGGAAGGGAGGAGAAGATGGAAAGAATTTTAGAAAGATAAAATAGGAGAATCCGAGAGGCAGTATAGTAAAAAAATGCTCTTTCTAAATGGTTGACATAAAATGTCTTCTTTTAGAAAGAGCATAAATAATTGAAATAAACTATGTAATCACCGGATTAGAAATCTGTTAAGTTAGCAGCTCTCTTCTCAAGGAATGCGCCCATACCTTCTGCTTTGTCATTAGTAGAGCATGTAATTCCGAAAAGGTTAGCTTCCATTTCAACAGCGTTCTGGATATCCATATCATAACCGTTGTTGATAGCAGCTTTAGCGATAGATACAGCATAGCTTCCTTTAGAAACGATTTTTGCTGCCATAGCTTTTGCTGTTTCCATTAATTCTTCTGGAGCAACTACTTTATTTACAAGACCGATGCGGTAAGCCTCTTCCGCGTTGATGTTATCGCATGTGAAGATTAATTCTTTCGCACGTCCCATGCCGACTAAACGAGCAAGTCTCTGGGTACCACCGAATCCTGGGATAATTCCAAGACCACATTCTGGCTGGCCAAAGATAGCGTTGTTAGAAGCAATACGGATATCACATGCCATGGAAATTTCACATCCACCGCCAAGGGCAAAGCCGTTTACAGCTGCGATAGTAACCTGACGCATGTTCTGTAATTTGAAGAAAGGAACAGAAGCTTTCATACCGAATGCTCTGGCTTCCGCTGCTGTGAAGTTCACCATTTCTGCGATGTCTGCACCAGCTACGAAGGATTTGAATTCGTTACCTTTTTTGTCTGGACCACCTGTTAAGATTACAACTTTGATGTCATCTCTAGCTTCAATTTCTGTTAAAGCAACGTTTAACTCATCAAGAGTTTCGCTGTTTAATGCATTTAATGCTGCTGGTCTGCTGATTGTAAGAACAGCAACTTCGTTTTCAACTGCAAGTGTTAAATTGTTAAATTCGCTCACGATAAAAACCTCCTAAAATAGATTGATAAAAAATTAACAATACTCGTAATACTAGAGTACTTCTTTTGAGAGAATTTGTCAATATAAAATCTATGTTTTCTCATGCACTTAGCATAAAGGCTAAGTACTGTATGACTAGTAAAAAATTATACGACATACTTTCCAAGAAGTGGTATTTTTTTCATAATCCATGCAGTAAACAAGGAGAATGCAAAGGTTCCAACAAAAAATACCGGAAGCAGGATATAACCACCGGAAAGAAGTGGTGTAATATGCAATAATTTATAAGCCAGATTTAAAAAGAAGGTGTGTACCAGATACATTCCGAAATAGTAATCCCGGAAACTGGAACAGAGTGTCCACTTTTTCTGACTGCAGGAAGCTAAATAGAAAACAGCCAGAGACAGCAGTACAACAAAAGGTGAATCATAATTATAATCGAGATTTAATTTGAATAATCCGTTTAACAAGAACACAAGTATGCTTATGAATAAAATGCCAAGGGCAATTTTTTTGTTAAAAGAATTTTTCTCTACATAAGTATGGAGATAATAACCACACAGATAATAAAAAAGGTAAATGCCGGCAGCCGGAAGGATAATGCCTAGCTTGAAATTAAAATATTTCTCCACAAAAGGTAAGAGGCTTCTGGTGATAAAAAGCAGTAGAAGAAGATAAAGGTAGGTCTGTTTGTCGGCATTGGCGGCAAAGCTCTTTAATAATGGTAAGAACAGATATAGTCCAATTAAGACATATAAGTACCACATATGTGCCCAGGAATTTCCGGAAAGCATATTAAAAAAGGCCTGACCGATATCAGTAAAGGCAAGGGAACGATTGACCAGAATTATTTCAAGCAATGCAAAAAATGTTCCAAATAAAACAAGGGCAAGGGTAATTCTGCGCAGATATTTCTGGAATAACATCTTTAGGGTAAGTTTTTTTTCCGGTGCAAGAAAAAGTGTACCTGATATCATAAGAAAAAGAGGTACGCCAATGGTACAGAAGGATTTCAGAGTTTCATAAATTTGAAATTGTGTATTGGTCATCTGTTCCGGAATTGTGTCGGTAATTCCAGAGAGGACATGCAAAAAGATAACTGCTGAAATGGCAATAAATCTTAAGAAATCAAGATAGGTAATGCAGGATTTTTGTTGACAGTTTTCTGGTGAATTATGATTCATAAAATAGGTCTCCTAAATAATAAAGTGTGATATATGGACAGCAAGTATTTGTATGAAAATTTGGCAGGAACAAAAAAGATAGAAAACTTGCTTTAAGGGCGTTCCTGCTATAATATTTGCTGAAAATATGGAATCTGTCAAGATGAGGATATGGAAAATATTATCTTAAGGGAAAGTCGTGACGATTCTGTTTTTGCATGCTATACTATCGCTAGGTATTTTGGAGATTAAATTTTGGAAAGTGGAATGAAGAAGAGATGTTAAAAGACTTTGATTTATCAGTTATTATAGAGCCATTGCTGGAGTGGTTTAAGAAAAATGCAAGAGTTCTGCCCTGGCGGCAGGAGGTAACCCCATACCGTGTCTGGGTATCAGAAATTATGTTACAGCAGACAAGAGTAGAGGCGGTAAAGCCTTATTTTGAGCGTTTTATGAATCGGCTGCCGGAGGTAGAAGCATTAGCAGAGTGTCCGGAGGAAGAGTTGTTAAAGCTTTGGGAAGGACTAGGCTACTATAATAGGGTGCGGAATATGCAAAAAGCTGCTCTTCAGGTAATGGAAGATCATGGTGGAGTTCTTCCGGCAGATTATGAGAAACTGTTAAAACTAAAGGGAATTGGAAGTTATACGGCAGGCGCAATCGCTTCCATCGCATATAGTATTCCGGTGCCGGCAGTGGATGGGAATGTCTTAAGAATACTGACCAGAGTTTCTGCGGATGATACAGATATTATGAAACAGTCCTTCCGGACAGAGGTAGAAAAGCAACTGCGGGAGTTGATGCAGAATAAAGCCATATTTCAAGAGGAACTTTCGGGAATGTTTAATCAGGCTTTAATGGAACTGGGAGCAACTGTCTGTGTTCCAAACGGGGCACCGGACTGCGAAGTCTGTCCCTGGAACGGCTTTTGCCGGGCTTATCTGGAAGACAGGATTTCGGAACTTCCGGTGAAGGCTAAGGCAAAGGAACGAAAGATTGAGAAACGTACAGTTTTAGTAATCCGGGATGGGGAGAGAGTAGCCATCCGAAAAAGACCGGCAAAAGGACTTTTGGCAGGGCTTTATGAATTACCGAATGTGGAAGGCAGTTATACGCAGGAAGAGGTGCTTTTACTGGTAAAAGAAATGGGACTTTCTCCCATTCGAATCCAGCCGTTAGAGCAGGCGAAGCATATCTTTTCCCATATTGAATGGCAGATGGATGGATATGGGATTCTTGTGGAGGAGATAGAATTTAGGGAGGAAGATGTGAAGGACGCACAGAAATTGATTTTTGTGGAGGCAGCAGATTCGGAAGAAAAGTATGCCATTCCGGCAGCCTTTGCCGCTTATGCCCGATATATGAATATTAAAATAGGAAATGAGAGATTTCTTATATAAAAAGAGGGAGCCGATGCGGGAAGCATCGGCTTTTCATATGAAAAAGATTGTGTATTGAAAGTGAAGTGACTCACTTGTCTGTAGGAGAAACCTTGCTATTATGAAAGAAAGCAAGGCTATCTGGCAGTAACCAGATATGAAAAAAGTTTATGAAAAATGATTTTGTTTTACTATAAAATTAAGTATAGAAGTTAATTATGACAACCATATGATGGGTTTGTGAGAAAATTGTAAATAAAATATGAACAAAAGACATATTTTTCAGAATTTTCATGAACAATGAAAAAACTTAAAAAACGGGTAAGAGGTCTTAAGAAAAAAATAAATTGGAATGTAGCTATAAAACGTGTATAATAGAAATTACGTGGTAACGAAAGGAGAAATGAAATGTACGATTGTATAGTAATTGGAGCCGGAATTGCAGGAGCAGTTGCTGCAAGAAAACTGGCTGAAGAGGCAGATAAAAAAGTTCTTGTAATAGAAAGAAGAAGCCATATTGGGGGAAACTGTTATGATTTACCGGATGAACATGGAATCTTAATCCATGAGTATGGCCCACATATTTTCCATACAGGACTTGAAGAAGTATATGCGTATCTTTCACGTTTTACAGAGTGGTATCCATTTGGACATGAAGTAGTTGCAAAGGTAGGGGATTCTTTAATTCCGGTACCATTTAATTTAAATACACTTCACATGGTTTATGATAAAGAAAAAGCAGACCAGTTAGAGCAGAAGTTAATTGCGGCATATGGTGAGGGAAGCAGAGTTCCAATTATGAAGCTTCGGGAGAACGAAGACCCGGATATCCGCGAGATTGCTCAGTATGTTTATGAAAACGTATTTTTAAAATATACAATGAAGCAGTGGGGACAGACACCGGAGGAAATCAGCCCAGAGGTTACAGGACGCGTGCCGGTACTGGTGTCCTATGATAACCGTTATTTCCAGGATAAATATCAGGGTGTGCCAAAGGATGGCTTTACTCCAATGTTTGAGAATATGTTAAATCATAAGAATATTGAAGTAAGATTGAATTTAGACTGTAAAGAAGTATTATCTTTTAAAGATAACCAGATTTTCTTTGAAGGAGAAGCTTTCAAGGGAGATGTTATCTATACAGGTGCGTTGGATGAATTATTTGACTGCCAGTTTGGAAGACTTCCTTACCGCTCTCTTGATTTTAAATTTGAGCATCATGCAGAGGATTCTTATCAGGGACACAGTGTTGTAAACTATACAGTAAGTGAAGATTTTACAAGAATTACAGAGTTTAAATTTTTGACAGGTCAGAAGGACACAGATGGAACAACTATCGTAAAAGAGTATCCATTTGCATATACTGGTGCAGAAGGCGAAATACCGTACTACGCAATTTTAAATGATGAAAATCAGGCGTTATATGAGAAATATCAGGCGCTGACAGCAGGAATGAGTCGTTTTTATCTGTTAGGAAGACTTGCAGAGTATAAGTATTACAACATTGACGCAATGACAAAGAAAGCTATGGAGCTTGCTGATAAAATTATGAACAGCTAATCACAGAGTGGAGATTTTATGATATGAAGTTATTGACATTTGCGATTCCATGCTATAATTCAGAAAGCTATATGGAGCACTGTATTGAATCACTGCTTCCGGGTGGTGAAGACGTAGAGATTCTGATTGTAGATGATGGATCAACAAAAGACCGTACCGCAGAGATAGCAGATGCGTATGAGAAAAAGTATCCGGGAATTGTCCGGGCCATCCATCAGGAAAATGGCGGTCATGGCGAGGCAGTAAACACAGGAATCAGAAATGCTACAGGTCTTTATTTTAAAGTAGTAGACAGTGATGACTGGGTTGATTATGAAGCCTATATGAAGATACTGGCGAAATTAAAAGAACTTGCCGGTGGTGACCGTACACTGGATATGTTTATTGCAAATTATGTATATGAAAAGGAAGGGGCAAAGCGCAAGAAGGTTATGCGCTACACAGCCCTGCCACAGGATAAGCTTATTACGTGGGATGATTCAAAATTCCACAAGGGACAGTATATTCTGATGCATTCTGTTATTTATCGTACACAATTGTTACGGGAATGTGGATTAGAACTGCCAAAGCATACTTTTTATGTGGATAATATTTATGTATATAAGCCGCTTCCAAACGTAAAGTATATGTACTATATGGATGTGGATTTCTATCGTTATTTCATTGGACGTGACGACCAGTCTGTCAATGAAAAAGTAATGATAGGAAGGATTGACCAGCAGATTCGTGTGAATAAGATTATGGTGGATGCCTTTGATTTGTGGAAACTTCCAAATAAGAAACTGCGTAAATATATGTTTAATTATTTGGAAATCATTACTGTAGTATCCACAATTATGCTGATTCGCTCCGGTACGCAGGAAAATCTGGATAAAAAACGGGAACTTTGGAAATACATAAAAGACAAGGATATTCGTCTGTTTCATCACTTAAGAAGAGGTATCATGGGAAATACAATGAACCTTCCGGGAAAAAGTGGAAGAAAAATATCGGTGGCAGCCTATAAGATTTCACAAAAGGTGGTTGGATTCAATTAATGTATAAGAAGGAAAAGAGAAGCTGGATGAAGCATTTAGACTTCACCATTCTCGATATTATATGTTTGCAGGCAGCATTTATTGTTGCTTATATGTTCTGGCTTGGGCCGGGGATTATTTATCAGGACGCATTATACCAGAGGTTAACTCTGATTCTTGTTATGGTTCAGATATGTGTTATCTTTTTTACAGAGCCTTATAAGAATATCTTGCGCCGGGATAAAATACAGGAATTAAAAGTAGTTATAATAAATACTACAATAATTTTCCTGTCGCTTATCCTCTATATGTATATGATTAAGATGTCAGAGGGCTATTCCCGAATGACCTTGTTTCTATACTGGGGGCTATCCATGTGTTTTTCTTATGTGGGGCATATTCTGCTCAAGCAGCGTGTAAGAAAAAGGGTCCGGGATGCGAGAAACAGTTCGGTTATGCTTCTTTTTACAGCGGGAGATGTAGCAGAGGCATGCATCCGGGATTTTGAAGATAATCGTTATCGTAATTTTATTATTAAGGGAATTGTAATTACAGATGAAAACCGTGTAGGTGATGTGATTCGTGAAGTCCCTGTTGTTGCCAATGCAGATACTTTCATGGATTATATCAGAACCAATGTGGTAGATGAAGTGTTTATCAATGGAAATGATATCAGCGCCAGTGAAGCGTTGGCAGCAGAACTGTTAGAAATGGGTATTACAGTTCATTTGAAGCTTGTTCATGAAACAAAACTGATGCCAAATAAAGTGGTGGAGCGCTGTGGAAAATATATGGTTTTAACAACCAGTATGTGCATTGCTTCTCCCCGTCAGCTTATTATTAAACGTTGTATGGATATTGTTGGAAGTATTGTTGGCCTAATTATAATGGGAGTTGCATTTATTATATTTGCACCACAGATTAAGCATCAGTCTCCGGGACCGATTTTCTTTTCCCAGGTTCGTGTTGGAAAAAATGGGAGACAGTTTAAAATCTATAAATTCCGTTCTATGTACATGGATGCTGAGGAAAGAAAGGCAGAGCTTTTAGAACAGAATGAGATGAATGGTTTGATGTTTAAGATGGAAAATGACCCACGAATTTTCCCGGTTGGAAAGTTTATGAGAAAATATTCTATTGATGAGCTTCCGCAGTTTTGGAATATTTTAAAGGGTGACATGAGTCTGGTGGGAACAAGACCGCCGACAGTGGATGAGTTTGTTCAGTATGAAGCCCATCACAGAGCCCGCCTTGGCATTAAACCGGGCTTAACCGGAATGTGGCAGGTCAGTGGAAGGAGTAAAATTACTGATTTTGAGGAAGTTGTGAATCTGGATACCCAGTATATTTCCGATTGGAATTTAAGTATGGATATTAGAATTCTATTGAAAACAGTAGATGTTGTAATTCGAGGACGGGGTGCAGAATAGATATGAAAGACTTTAGCATTGCCATTGTTGCATATAATGGAGAGACAGATGTGCGAAATGCAGTGGAATCGATAGAACGCTGTACGCCGGAGGTAATAAGCAAAACCATTTACATCATTGATAATAGCGAAGTTGAGAACGGATTGCATCAGCTGACAGAACAGTATTCTGATGTGGAGTATATTAGAACCGGAAAGAATCTTGGTTTTGGTGGTGGTCATAATGTGGTTTTGGACAGGCTGGATTCGAAGTTTCATGCCATCGTAAATCCTGATATCATATTGGAGATGGACGCTTTTAGCGTGATAAAAGAGTTTATGCAGGATGAGACGATTGGAATGTGTGTGCCAAAGCTGTGTGATGAGACAGGAGAACTCTTAGCAGTATATCGCAGAGAACTGACTGTTTTTGATATGTTTATTAGAATGTTTCTTAAAAGAGGATTTAAGAAAAGACAAGCATACCATACCATGCAGGATATGGACTATACAAAGCCTTTTGACGTTCCTTTTGCCCAGGGGAGCTTTCTGGTGATTCGAACTGAGTTATTTCAATCTTTAAAGGGCTTTGATGAAGACTATTTTTTATATGTAGAGGATGCTGACATTTGCAAAAGAGTGAATGAGGTATCTCGTCTTTGTTACTGCCCTGAAGCGGTTGTGCTGCATAAATGGGAACGTGGTTCCCATAAGAATGGAAAGCTTATGAAGCTGCATATTCAGTCCATGTTTACTTATTTTCGTAAGTGGGGGTGGAAGCTGGTATGATAAGAGCATCTATTGCAATGGCATCCTATAATGGTGAAAAATATATCAAAGAACAGATAACATCTATTCTTGCAGCAATGGGAAAAGAGGATGAGCTTGTTATATCGGATGACGGTTCTACGGATGCTACCAGAGAAATTGTGCAGGAATTTGCCTCTATGGACAACCGCATACGATTAATAGACGGACCCGGCCAGGGGGTAAAGAAGAATTTTGAAAATGCATTACTTGCCTGCAGAGGTGAATATTTATTTCTTGCTGACCAGGACGATATCTGGAAAAAGGAAAAAATAGATAGGGTACTGGCAGTTTTTGAAGAAAAGAAGTGCAAAGTAGTTATCCATGATGCAGTAGTGGTAGCCGAGGATGGCAAAGAGATTCTTATGGATTCTTTTTTTGCATGGCGCAATTCCGGTGCCGGAGCATTAAAAAACATCTGGAAAAACACCTATATCGGCTGCTGTATGGCTTTTAAGCGGGAACTGCTGGAGCAGGTGCTTCCAATTCCAAACAGTATTGAAATGCATGACCAGTGGATTGGTGTTATAAATGATTTGAAAAAGGGTGGAACTTGTTTTCTACCGGAGAAATATCTGCTTTACCGCAGACATGGAAAAAATGCTTCGAATATGAAACATTATGGTGTGGTTAAGAT
>CAYMIS010000060.1:0-21638 GCA_964390485.1 uncultured Roseburia sp.
GTTCCGGTAATGGTTCCACCGGTTCCTACTCCGGCAACAAAAATATCCACTTTTCCATCTGTATCTTTCCAGATTTCCGGCCCCGTTGTTTCAAAATGTGCTCTGGCATTTGCTCTGTTCTCAAACTGTCCCGGAATAAAGCTGTTTGGAATTTCTTTTGCAAGCTCCTCTGCTTTTTCAATAGCACCTGCCATTCCCTTTGCGCCTTCTGTTAATACGATTTCTGCGCCATAAGCTTTCAGCATATTTCGTCTTTCCACACTCATGGTTTCCGGCATGGTAAGGATAATTCGGTATCCTTTTACTGCTGCTAAAGCCGCCAGACCAATTCCTGTATTACCGGAGGTTGGCTCAATAATTGTTGCTCCTTCTTTTATCAGTCCCTGTTCCTCGGCATCCTTTAGCATATAAAATGCGGCTCTGTCCTTCACACTTCCTGCCGGATTGAAATATTCCACCTTTGCCAGTACTGTAGCTTCCAACTTCTCTTTTTTCTCAATATTTACCACCTCAACTAATGGTGTGTTTCCTATCAGTTCTGTTGTCCCCTTGTAAATATTCGCCATCTTCTCATCCTCCTAATAATCCTCTTCCTCTTCTTTTTCAGAGATATCATTTACCGGCTTTTTAAGCCCTTCTATTGTTATACTATTCCGTTCAGCATAATCCCACAATGCAGCGTGAATCGCCTCCTCCGCCAGCAGCGAACAGTGTACCTTTACCGGTGGCAATCCGTCCAATGCCTCCATTACTGCAACATTTGTTACTTCCATGGCTTCTCTAATGGTTTTTCCTTTTACCAGTTCTGTTGCCATGCTGCTTGTTGCAACTGCTGCTCCACAGCCAAAGGTCTTAAATTTTACATCCTGTATTACTTCATTCTCATCAATCTCTAAATACATTCGCATGATGTCACCACACTTGGCATTCCCTACTGTACCAACACCACTAGGCTTTTCGATTTCTCCCATGTTTCTGGGATTATTAAAATGTTCCATTACTTTTTCACTGTACATATGCAAATTCCTTTCTATTCTATGCCTCTTCCCCTTTGTTTTCAATCTAATTTTTTGTTTCTTCCCTTTCCGGTTCTCTATTCTTTCATCTGACATTTTCTTCCGCTTTTTTTAGAAAATCCTCATACAGCGGTGACATTTCCCGCAGCCGGGCAACAATTTTCTTAAGTTCTTCTGCCACGAAAGCAAGTTCCTCTTTCGTTGTCTTCTCTGACAAGGTAATGCGGAGGGAGCCATGAGCTTCTTCGTGAGGCAGCCCGATTGCTAATAATACATGGGACGGGTCTAGTGAACCGGACGTACATGCTGAACCACTGGAGGCACAAATGCCAAGCTGATCCAGCAATATCAGCAGTGACTCTCCTTCTATAAACTTAAAGCAAAAACTTGCGTTATTGGGAAGCCTCTTGGTTCTGTCCCCATTCAAACGGCTGTAGGGAATCTCTGTCAGTACCCGTTCTATCAGATAATCACGTAAATTTTCTTCTGTGCTGATTCTCTGCTGCATCTGCTCTTTCGCGATTTCTGCTGCCTTTCCCATCCCTACAATTCCCGGTACATTTAAAGTTCCTGCCCGTCTTTTTCGCTCCTGGGCTCCCCCATGAAGGAAGGAAAGAATTTTTACACCTTTTCGGATATACATCGCACCGATTCCCTTCGGTCCATTAATTTTATGTCCACTGGCACTTAACATATCAATGTTCATCTCTTCCACATTCAGTGGTATATGTCCAAATGCCTGAACCGCATCTGTATGGAAAAGAACTCCATGCTCATGAGCAATTCTTCCGATTTCTGCTATTGGCTGAATCGTTCCAATCTCATTATTTGCTGCCATTATGGAAATCAATATGGTATCTTTTCTGATTGCCGCCTTTAGTTCTTCCAATCTTACACATCCATGCTCATCTACCCCCACATAGGTGATGTCATAGCCCTTTTTCTTAAGATATTCACAGGTATGCAATACTGCATGATGTTCTATCCTGCTTGTAATAATATGTTTCCCCTTGGAAGCATACGCCTCAGCAGTTGCCTTAAGTGCCCAGTTATCTGATTCGCTTCCACCACCAGTAAAATAGATTTCCTCCGGCTTTGCCTGAATCAGTTCTGCAATATTCCTTCTTGCCTTATCTACTGCCTTACGGCTTTCTGTCGCATAACTGTAAACCGCAGCCGGATTGCTGTAACACTCACTAAAAAAAGGGAGCATTTCCTCTAATACCTCCGGATACACCTGAGTAGTAGCTGCATTATCTAAATATATAAGTTTATTCATCTTTTTCCTCTTCTCTGTGATTACTCATTTTAATTCCTAGTTACTTACTAGGATAAGGCTATTATAACTCTTTAATTCCTATTGTCAAGGTAGGAATTTGTTTTTCTAAAAAAATCTCTAAAAAAATCCTCCTTTATTATTTTAACATAATAAAAGAAGGATTCTTTTAGGAGAGTCTTTTATTTTGTTTTTACTAATGCAATCAATTCCCGTTCCACTTCCATTTCCGTTGGATATGGATATTTCTTTGCAATCTGTTCAAATTGTTTTAAACATTCCTCTGCTTTTTTTGCTTTCTTTTCCACAAGAGTGTAATAAGCAAAAAGAATTCGCTGCATGGATAGCATCGTTTTTAATGTATCAAAACGTTTCTTATTTTCTTCATATTTCATTTTTATATTTTCTGATTCTTCCCCAAGCATCATATCGCAAAAAAGTAATTCTGCTTTCATATAGGACACATGCACATCTGCTATTGACAACGCATTCTTCAGAAGATAAGTTCCTACCGCTTTTGCTTCTTCGAATCTCTGACACTCCATCAAATAGCTGAAGCGTAAAACTCCTGCTGACGTTGTCAGATTATTTTCCGTCACTTTTTCTTCCCATGCAAACCACTCTTCTGGCATATCCTTGACACTTTTTCCCTGTGCCAGCTGATTATTGATATTTAGTTGGTTACGAAACGCAGTTCTGGCCTCTGCATCTTTTTTTAGAATTCCGATGTTGTATCCATCATTAGAAAGAGAAGACAATGGGATGCCATTTACCAAAGCCATTCCCACACCAACCAATACACTGACTAAAAACAACATGGATGGAACAGAATTCTCTTCACTATAAAAATAGCCCAGCATACTCATTGCTGCAACCAACAGATTTGCCAGACAGCCACCCATATTATATAGGATAGTTGGATAATCTGCACTCGCTGTTTCTGGCGGCAGCATCAGACATTGGCCACCGGTTCCTGCCATTGAAAAACGCCGCAGTTTTAATCCCTTATCCGTTTTTAAAATCATAAAACTTCCAAAACGAATCGACTGAAAGCGATATCCCGACAATAAGCCAGCCACCATATGTCCTATTTCATGAAGGTAAATATGCAGTATATACAACACAGAAATAATAACTAAAACCAATGCCAGTACATATAAATAATCACCCAGGTCGACCTCTACGCCTGCAAAATATCGCTTCCTGATTCCCCCCAGCATATATCCTGTTGATAGTCCACACACCATTAAAAAAAGTATTACAGACGCACTAAAAAAAATCTTTTGTTTTTTCTCTTTTTTTATTCTTTTTTCCATCCTCTTATCCCCTCGTTTCTACCGAAATATTCCTGACACTATTTTCTCCGAATCCCTCGAATATAATGTTTTAATCAAGATACTCCAGTTCACAGAAAAGCTTTAAAAATTCTTTTTCACCATAGCCTTCGAACTCAACTGTAATGCTGTCTTCATTTTCACTTATGACAACCCCCACTCCATACTTTCCGTGAGAAACCTTCTTTGCAGTTTTTTCTGAGGCTTCAGATATTTCTGAAGTCTTTGCTGTTTTCGAAGTTTCAAGCACTCCTGCCATCGTTTTTCTATTCTCTTCCTGCTTTTCTTCCTCCGGAAAAAGATACTGCATTTCCGTTCTGGATGCAAGTATCTGACGTTTAATTTCCTGCAATCTTGCGCTGGTATCCATAACGGTTCCACTCTGACTTGATTCATCCGTTACCAGTTTTTTCGGAATCATGCTTAAGAAACGGCTTGGTCCCGGCATTGCCCGATACTGCTCCGGGCTGGTGTAATAGGACAACTCTAAGTAATCCTTTGCCCTTGTAAGCCCAACAAAAAATAAACGCCGCTCTTCCTCCTCTGCCTCCATGTCTTTTGACTGCAACGGAATTAGTCCATAATTAACTCCTGTAATAAAAACATGGGAAAATTCCAATCCTTTGGAGGCATGTAATGTCATCAGCTTTACAGAATCTTTTTGGGTATCAATTTTATTTTCGAAAATACTCATACCATACAATGCTGCATGATTTAAGAATAACTGAGTTCCCTCATAAAGTGGCTGCTTCTCCTCTATTAGATACTTAGAAAGCAACGCCAGCAGCCGTTCCACTGCCTCCATATCTTCTAAAAAGGTGGCGGAGGTTGGCGCTAAATACTGCTTTAGTTCAAAGTAGTCCATCAGCTGTTCAACCACAAGACCATTCTCGCAGGCACTCTTAAATTGCTGCATCTTAGAAAGAAGCTGTGGATGCTTATCTTCCTCACATCCTCTGCACAATGATAATGCCTCCTTTTCCTTTGTCACCACACCATACTCTCTGTCGCAAAGAGCCAGGACACCGGAAGTAATATCCTCTTTATTCACCGCGAAACGCAATATCCGTAAAAACCAGTTCAACACCGGAATCTCCTGAATACTTTTTTTCAGGGACACCTCATAGGGAATCCCCTCTCTTGCAAATACATCTTCAAAAATCCCAGACTGCCCCTGCAATCGGTAAAAAATGGCAATCTCCCGGTAAGAAATTCCCTGCTCATGCAGTTCTTTTATTTTTGACGCAAGATAATCCGCCTCCTGAAAAGGATTATAATGATTTTTCACAACAATCTTGCTGCCGGAATCCTTAACCCCTTCTAATCTGCTGCCGTTTTGTAAAAAGAAACGTGCTGCTTCTAAAATAGAACCACTAGAGCGGTAATTAATCGGCAGAGAAAGCTCCCTTGCCTGATATCTGCTTTTTAAAGTATAAAACACATTCAGCGCACTTCCACGCCAGCTGTAAATCACCTGATTCGGGTCTCCCACAGCAAAAATGGATGTCTTCTCTTCTTTCATATGGGAAAGCAGCTCTAACTGTCTTACATCGCAATCCTGCACCTCATCAATAATAATCCACTCCGGCGTGAAAGCGGCTTTTTTTCCGGTTTCTAACAACAGACTTGTGTTATCTAATAAATCCTGATAAGTCATCTTATTCTGTCTTTTTTTCTCACCCCGAAGTAAATCTGTCAAAAGAAATATATCATCCTGATATCGGGAGATTTTCTTATCTTCATCCACAATTGCCATTGCCTGTTCTAATCTTTTTTTCAGGCGGTTTTTATATTTGATTTTCAGCTGATGTTCTATTATCAGCTGTTCTGCCATCAAGACCTCTTCCTCCGGTGTCATCACCATAAAGTCTTTGGTGTATCCTAGCTTTTCTACCGGAAGTACTTTCTTTAATAAGGATAAACAGACTCCGTGAAAGGTTCCAAACCACTGCAGTTCCTCCTCTGTTACTGTCTCCTCCAGCTTTATCAGACGCTCCCGGATTTCATCTGCCGCCTTATTGGTAAAGGTTAAGACCACCATATTTTCATAGGGTATCTGCTTTGCATAATGCAGATACATAATTTTTGTAATCAGAACCGTAGTTTTACCACTTCCTACATTGGCATTTACAAGACAGGCATTGCTGTCGTCTTCTACTGCCGCCCGCTGATATTCATTTAATCTTGCCAGCTCTGTTTCGTACTGCATTAGCTTATCTCCCTTCTATATGCTGCCTTACCATGTGCCTTCCGGCCAAACTATTCTTCATTTCTTTTTAACGTATCATATCTGCGCTGCAGCTTTTCTGCTTTTTCCCGTCCATCCACTTCCATGCCGCCTAACCGCACATCCAGTTCAAATCCTTCCGGCACCTCGGCATAATAGGTGATAATATTTTTCAAGCTCTGCTTATTTGCCGGTTCCATTACCCAGCCCAGATAAAAAGAATTGTTTAACACCAGAATCAACCGCTTATCTTCCACCGACACACTGCTGACGGCATTTAAAAATGTGGCATAAGATTCTCCATTTTCCTGTATTCTCTGACAAAAAATCTCCCACTGATTCGGCAGGTTCTCCATTCGAAATTCTTTTCTGCGAATGGTATGCGGAGCAAAAGGAGCAACCTTCACATCCATTGGTGTATCCCACTCTTCTAAGAAATTATCCAATCCCCAGAGCACCATATTTTTGTCCAGTCGATAATCCCCCACACAGGCCGCACATCCGTCCTTACATTTACAGCCCCGGACAAGTTTTATGGCATTACGGATGACCTGCTCTGTCAAATCATAAATCTTTTCTGAAAAACCAAGACCACCCACATAACAATCGTAAAAATAAAGAGACACCTTATCCGAAGTATCTTCGGAAAGCTCTAATGCGTTGGTAGATAACGTTACCCCAATATCCTCCTGCTCTGTCATGGTCACCATTAATGCCGCATTTTTCAGCGCATACGCCAGTCCTTCAAAATGGTTATTCCGCACCATCTGTCCGTTTGCATTTATCTGCAATAATCTGCGGTATACTTTCACTACATTTTCCGGTATAGAAAGCCATACACTCTCGGTATCATACTCCTTCATCAATGGTCGTGGCAGCTGCTCAAATCCCAGATTCTGATGATTATGAAACTGCATCTTTTTATACATATAAACATAATCATTCACATTTACATCACCAAAATGTACCATTGTTCGCAAAAGTTCCTGAGACTTAAATTCATGAATGATACGGATATTGGTCTCTCCGCCTGCCACAGTATAATAATTTCCCTGAAATGGCACAGCATAAGCCGTTTTACTTTCCAAATCCAGCTTTATTACCTGATAAGAGATGCCATCATGCATATACACTGCCCCATCATGCAGTTCTCTGAATGCCTGACTTTCATCCATCTCAGTAATGTCTCTTCCATTTTCTTTATGAATCAGCTTATATTTATTCTTATCGATATTTCGCATTGAAAAATCTCCCGCTGGAAATTCTCCGCCGGACCAGGCAAATTTGCCACTCTGGCTCGATACTTCTTTCATCTTAAGCAATACCGGAATGGTTTCTCCTAAATCCGGAAAAAGTGCAATATCATTTAACGTCAGCGGAATCTCTGCTGCCGCCGCCCGGATATGTGCCAGTTCAATTAAAAGATTATTCTTATCAATCACTGCATTTTCACTGCTGTTTTCGAACAACCAATCCGGTTCAAGAGCTATATACTGGTCGAAGGGCTGATTATCAAGAATCAAATAATTCGTACAGTTTTTTCCATTTCTTCCTGCCCGCCCCGTCTGCTGCCAGAAGGATGCTCTGGTACCAGGATAGCCGGTGAGCACAGTTGTGCTAATCTTCCCAATATCAATTCCAAGTTCTAATGCATTTGTAGACACCAGACCTTTTAAGCTTCCGCTAAGCATACGGTTTTCAATCTCTTTACGTTCCATTGGCGTGTAACCGCCCCGGTAACCGGAAATCTCATCTGTCCGCTGATCGCCAAGAAATCCCGCTGCTTCCAGCCGGTCTCTTGTTTCTTTTAAAATGACCTCAACATTCCTTCTGGATTTGGTAAATGCAATAAAATTCTTCCCCTGCTCCATCAATTCCGGCAAAAGCTCCGCTGCAACCGTTGTGGTCTGCACCTGCCCGTAATAGTCATTATCTGCTCCCATAATTCTTGGTGGCTGTAACAACACATATCTTCGCTCTGCCGCCGGCGAACCGTCCTTGCTTATCTGAACAAAGCTCTTTCCACAGATATTTTCCGCCAGTTCCACCGGATTGGCAATCGTGGCGGAACTACACAAAAACTGTGGTGTAGAATGATAATATTTGCAAATACGTTCTAATCTGCGAAATACATTTGCCAGATGAGAGCCAAAAGCTCCGCGATAGGTATGTAATTCATCCACTACGACATATTTTAAATTTGAAAAAATAAAGTCAAAGCCATACTTGCTATGATTTGGCAAAAATGCTCCATTTAACATTTCCGGATTTGTTAAAATAATATTGGCACTTTTCCTGATTCTGCTCCGCTCCTGTACCGGTGTATCTCCGTCATAAACGCCGGCTGAAATCTTTCCTGCACCAAAATATTCCAGATAGGGACGCAATGCCCGATACTGGTCTGCTGCCAAAGCCTTGGTCGGATATAGAAAGATTGCTCTCGACAAAGGATTCTTCAAAATCTCCTGTAACACCGGCAATAAAAAGCTTAGTGTCTTACCACTGGCTGTTGCCGTTGTAATCACCACATTCTTTCCCGAAAATGCCTGTTCAAACATCCCTGCCTGATGGCAGTACAGCTTTGGAACACCATGAGTTGTCAAATATTCCGTAATCTCTGGCAGAAGCTGCTCTGGAAAATCTGCATACTCTGCTTCTCTGGCTGGAATTGTCTTATCATATATAATCAAATCGTTAATTTCCATTTTATCCTCCGCTCAAAAAAGAATTCTGCAAAAAAGAAGCAGACTTCTTTTTGAAATCTGCTTCTATCGTATCATATCCTTATTATTTTGGCAAACGTTTGTTCTTTTGTAAAAACTGCTTCATTTCATGCGTTGAACCTTCTACCAAAATTGTCAATCGAGCTGTTATTATTAATTAAGCTGTTATGCAATTTCTTCCGGTTTTGCCACCTCATAATCCTCCCAGCTTCCTGCTTCTGCTGCACCTGACAAGTCTGCGGAATCTTCGTACTTATCAACAGTAATCGTATACGAGCTGTCCCCTTCCACATAAAGTGTTCCATCTGTTCCTACAATATTCACTGTTTTTCCATTTTCATCCATAATTGTTCCCGCATTGTAAAGATTGGTTACAGTTGAATCTCCGGTTACATTCCAGACAGAATCGCCACCGACATAAACATTACAATATCCATCTCCCCCTTCTCCTGCAAAGGTCTCATCCTCTATAATCGCCCCGGTTAATACGCTGCCATTTACCATGTAAAAATCAAGGGTACTGATGCTGTCCCAGATAATATTGCCCTGCATTTCCTGCGTATCCGCAGTAAAAGTACACTGGGCACCATTTGCTCCCTGGCTTCCCCAGCCACGCTGATTATTATTACCGGTACACATCAGGAAAAATTCGCTGTCTTCCGAATAAGTAACATCCACATCTGATAGTAAAATATTGCTTTCCGTATTTGTTGTATATATCAGGCCGCCATTTTCAGAAGTAATTGTTCCTCCCAAAATATGCATGGTACTGTTTCCAATTTCGGCATCCCCGGACATACTCTGGTATACAATCATGGTCCATGTGGTATCATTTACTTCCAAATCACTCATATTCCCGGTCACATCGCAATCATATAGACGTATGGTATTTAAGCCTTCCATACAGATTGCTTCTGAACCGGTGGCTGTCAGTTCTGCATTATTTACAGTAATATCAGCTGTACAGTATAACGCAGGAGAGCCTACTCCGTGGCTTGTATAGCTGCCGCCGTCTATCACCATTGTTCCGCCACCCCGGTCACTACGGATGGCTGCCGCTGATTCCCCTTCCGTTTCCGCTGTCACATTCCATGCATAAAGCGTTCCGCCACCTGCTGCATGAATTCCACCGGAAGTATTTTCTGTTGTGGAAATAGTAGTATCGGATACATATGTTACGCCACTGCCATAAGAAAAAATTCCCGCTCCCCCGGCAGCATCTGTTGTTATCTCTGCATCACTAATATAAGTGGTTCCATCTGTTGTAAGAATCGCAGCCCCAACTCCGTAAAAACTGGAATTGTCTCCACCAGCACTGTCTTCTGACGTTCTATCTACTGTGACTCCTTCCAAAACCGCGGTGGCACCATTCGATACCAGAATCGCATTTTCATCCGTACCGGTAGAGGAATAGTTTTCTCCGCTTAGACTTGTATCCTCAGCATATTCCGTAACTGCAGTGTAACTATCTACTCCATTACTCTGTCCGCCCGGCATTCCCATTGCCATGTTACCCATACCGGAATTAACAGTAATTTCTGTAATTGCTCCATTTTCATCAAAAGTTATCTGAAGCATCGTTCCTTCTGTAATATCCTCTAATGTACCTGATTCTGTTTCTCCTTCCGTGCTGGAAAGTTTTATTACAGATTCATCTCCAATCGTAAGAACCGCTGTTGCCTTTTCCATTTCCTGGGGCATATTTCCTGTTGGTGCTCCACCTTCCGGCATTTCTCCTTCCGGTTTCTCTCCTGTTGGTGCTTCCCCTTCCGGCTTATCTCCTGTCGTTGTTTCCCCTTCCGGTTTCTCTCCTGTTGGTGCTTCTCCTTCCGGTTTCTCTCCTGTTGGTGCTCCGCCTTCCGGCATTTCTCCTTCCGGTTTCTCTCCTGTTGGTGCTTCTCCCTCCGGTCTTGCACCACCACCGCCTAGTGATAATGTAACTTCATTTTCCGAAATGCTTTCCACCATTGCCATAACAGTGGTTGAAACTAATTCCTCTTCTGTATCATCCGTATAAATAAATGTATTTTCTCCGGTGGCTGTCGTCTCACTTCCTGCTGTTTTTTCCTCGCTTGTCACTCCTGTTATATTTTCTGTATCTGTTGTATTTGATGTGGTGCCACATGCCGCTGTTCCAAGAATCAGACAAGCGCTCATTACTACTCCACATATTTTTCGGTATTTCTTATAATGCATTTCGTTTTCCTCCTAAAAAATATTTTCGCTGTTCACATTTTCTAATTATAGTCTCACGTTTGAAAAACACATGACCACAATGTGATTGTTTTGTGAATTTTTAGAATAAAAAACTAGGTGATTTATCGATAATATGATATACTTCATCTTGTATGTCACAAATGACAGACTATCAAAATATTTAGAGGAAAAAGATATGCATAATGAATTATTTACTATAGGAAACGTTACTATTTACGGATATGGTCTTATGATTGCCATCGGTGTAATGATGGCATATCTTGTAACGGAATATCGTGCCAAAAAACATGGTTTAGACGGTGACCCGGTATTTGCGATATTACTCATCGGTGTATCCTCCGGTTTTCTTGGTGCCAAACTGCTTTATTTTATTACAATTCTTGATGAAATTATCGCTAATCCATCTTTGCTTTGGACAAGACTTGCTGATGGCTTTGTTGTCTATGGCGGTGTTATTGCAGGAATACTGGTTGTCAGTCTTTATTGTAAAATTAAAAAACTGCACTTCTTATCTTATTTAGATATTGCAGTTCCTTCCATTGCTCTGGCTCAGGGCTTTGGTCGCATTGGCTGTTTTTTAGCAGGCTGTTGTTATGGGCAAGAATCTGACCTGCCAATTGCCATTACCTTTGAACACTCAAGCTACGCTCCAAATGGTGTTCCGCTGTTTCCATCGCAGCTGGTATCCAGTGCCTTTGACTTTGTTCACTTTTTTGTTTTATGTGCACTTGCAAGAAAAAATAGAACTCCTGGAAAAATCGGAGCCTTCTATCTTATTTTCTACAGCATCGGTAGATTTATTATTGAATTTTTCCGTGGGGACTTAGAACGTGGTAATGTTGGGGGACTTTCCACTTCCCAGTTTATCTCCATCTTTGTTATGATTACAGGAATTATTATGCTGATTGTCTTTCAACAAAAAGGACGCACTGCAGCTACAGAAAGCGAATCTCAAATCTGAAAAACAGGGACGCAGCCTAAATTTTAAAAAATAGGGACGCAGCCTAAATTTCGAAATTTAGGCTGCGTCCCTATTTTTTAAAATTTAGGCTACGTCCCTATTTTTCAGAATTTAGGCTACGTCCCCAGATTTCAGAATTTAGGCTGCGTCCCTATTTTTCTATTATGATTCACGGCTTGTATTGCGATACTGCAACGGTGTCATTTCAAAGGTCTTTTTGAAGGTTCTGTTAAAATGTTCTACGTTCTGATAACCGATGGCATAGGAAATATTTTCAACGGTCATGTTGCCATTTTTTAAAAGGCTTTTGGCCCGCTTCATTCTGGTATGAGCAACATGTTCACCAAAGGTTTTTCCTGATTTATCCTTAATATATTTTGAAATATACGGCTCTGACAAATGAAACTGCTTTGCCATATCTTCTAAGGTCACACTCTGATAATTGGTCTGAATGTAATTTAACATTGCTACCAGTCTGTCATCCTTGCAGTTTTCATCCTTCTGAATCTGTGGCAGTTTATTTACTGCTACAACTAATGCATGAATGGATGCTTTGATGATATCCTCATCCATGCCTGCTCCCCAGTAATTTTTTCCTTCACAGGTAATACCAACATAAGCCATCGCTTTCGAGGATGAACCATGGGATAATGCATGTTCCTCATAAGTAGACAACTCATAGCTGACATTGAAGAACTGCTTGATGGTATTGCTTACTGCATCTAAGCGTCCATTTCCATTAGCATCTACAATTGTTTTTTTCTCTCCACATACAATTGTTGCCTCAGCCATAATTCCATCGTCCTGACGGAACTGACAATCTGCTATCTGGAAATGTGGGGTACGATGAATATAATTTTCTTCAAAAATCTCATAGACCCACTGTGGTGAGAGTTCTTTATGTTCCTCATCAGAAACCTGTTTTACTGCATAACCAACTTCTTCCCTCATTTTTTCCGGCATGGAAATAGAGAAATTCTGTTTTAAAATATAACTGATACCGCCTTTTCCGGACTGGCTGTTAATTCGAATAACATCTGCATCGTAGGTTCTTCCCACATCCACCGGGTCAATTGGAAGATATGGAACTGTCCATTTCTCCAATTTTTTCTCCTCACGCCATGCCATTCCCTTGGAAATCGCATCCTGATGGGAACCGGAAAAAGCTGTAAATACAAGGTCCCCGGCATATGGCTGTCGCTCATATACCCGCATTCTTGTTAAACGCTCATATTTTTCACGAATCTGTGGCATATTGGCAAAATCCAGTTCCGGGTCTACTCCATAGGCATACATATTCATTGCCAATGTAATAATATCCACATTTCCGGTACGCTCCCCATTTCCAAAGAGAGTACCTTCTATACGGTCTGCTCCTGCTAAAATTCCAAGCTCTGCATCGCAGACACCACAGCCCCTGTCATTATGCGGGTGCAGACTTAACACCACATTCTCTCTATATTTTAAATGCTTGCTGACATATTCAATCTGGGTTGCAAACACATGAGGCATGGCAGTCTCAACCGTTGCCGGGATATTAATAATTGCTTTATGCTCTGCATCCGGCTGCCATACATCAAGTACCGCATTACAAACCTCAACCGCATAATCCACTTCCGTTCCATGAAAGCTTTCCGGACTATATTCAAAAGAAAAATCTCCTTCTGTTTCAGAAGCCAGTTCCTTTAAAAGCTTTGCTCCATCAATTGCAAGCTGTTTAATCTGCTCTTTATCTTTTTTAAATACCTGCTCGCGCTGTGCCACCGAAGTAGAATTATACAGGTGAATCACTGCATGAGGTGCTCCCTTTACCGCTTCAAAGGTTTTGCGGATAATATGCTCTCTTGCCTGAGTCAATACCTGAACTGTCACGTCCTCCGGAATCATCTCCCGCTCAATCAGGGTTCGCATAAAAATAAATTCCGTCTCTGATGCAGCAGGAAATCCTACTTCAATTTCTTTAAATCCAATATCCACTAACATCTGGAAAAACTCTAATTTTTCATCCAGACTCATTGGCTCTATTAACGCCTGATTTCCATCTCTTAAATCTACAGAACACCAGATTGGTGCTTTCTCAATATAGTCTTTTTTTGCCCAGTCATATTCACATACCGGAGGCATAAAATATTGCTTTTGATACTTATTCACATTTTTCATAATATCCATCTTCCTCACATTAAAATACATCAAATAATATGATATAATCTTAGCACAAGGTAGATAGTAATTAAATGATTAAATTTATTCACTTTTTTTGATGTTTTTTATAGTCTTCTTCTTTTTCAAAAAAGAAAGAATTACGTTCCCTTAACATTTTATGTCCTGTCTACGATTCTCTCTGCATCAAATCCGCTAACGTCATATGGTCTACCACATCATTCACTGCTTCATTAATCTTCTGCCAGACAATTTTCGTAGCACAGCTGTCTAACATCTCACAGGAACTGTCATCCTCCACACAGGCTACCGGTGCAAGACTTCCTTCCATCAACCGCAAAATCATACCTACCGTATATTCTTCCGGTTCCTTCGTCAATATGTACCCTCCCTGGGCCCCCCGGATGCTCTTTACAAATTTAGCTTTATTCAGCGCTGAAATAATCTGCTCTAGGTATTTATCGGATACCCCCTGACGCACTGCAATGTCCTTAAGGCTTACCGGTTCCCCGGTGTTGTGTAATGCAAGATCTAACATCAGTCGCAAAGCATATCTTCCTTTTGTAGAAATCTTCATGTTATGCCTCCCTTTTTCTGGCTTTAGTATATTCTCCAATTCATACCATGTCAATAGGATTTGATTCCGGCCCATTTATAACTAGATAAATTTGCCCAATTTTTTTTACAATACCCTTATTGTATCTTACAAAATGTAAAATCTTAATTATTTCCCGTATTTTCCTTGAAATCCAATATTTGCAGTGCTAGAATCTATGGTTGTGTTTATAAAAATTTTATTTTTATAGAAGGTAGGTATGACTATATTTTTTATCCATCACAACTGAAAAATATACTCATGCATTATCTTAGATTTGTTCGATACAAATGAGGAGGATATTATGAACGAATTAAAACCAAAGCTTTTTGATGTCATGAAGGGCTACTCAAAGCAGCAGTTAATCAAGGATATTATTTCCGGTATTATTGTTGCCATTATTGCTCTTCCACTTTCAATTGCCTTAGCCATTGCTTCCGGTGTCAGCCCTGAACAGGGACTTTATACCGCAATCATCGCAGGCTTCTTTATCTCATTTTTCGGTGGAAGCCGTGTACAGATTGGTGGTCCAACCGCTGCCTTTGTTGTCATTATCTATGGCATTGTTATGGATTATGGTACCGATGGTCTGATTGTAGCCACTATTCTTGCCGGTATTATGTTGGTTCTTATGGGAATTTTCCGTTTTGGTTCCCTGATTAAATATATTCCATATACAATCACCACCGGTTTCACCTGTGGAATCGCTGTTACTTTATTTGTTGGACAGATAAAAGATTTCTTAGAACTTTCCATAGAATCTGTTCCTTCTGAATTTTTACCAAAGGTAGCAGCCTATGTTCAAAATATCGGAACCATTAACTGGGTAGCAGCTTTGCTTGGTCTTGGAGCAATTGTCATTATGCTTATCTGGCCAAAGGTAACTGATAAAATCCCGGGTTCCCTTGTTGCTATTGTTATCACAACTGCCATTGCATATTTTGCAAAATTACCGGTTAATACTATCGGAAGTGTCTATGGAGAACTCTCTTCTTCCTTCCCATCCTTCCAGCTTCCTTCTATTTCTCTGGAACTGGTACAGGAAATGATTTCTCCTGCTTTCACAATTGCTATTTTAGCAGGTATCGAATCTCTGCTTTCTGCAGTTGTAGCAGATGGTATGATTGGTGACACTCATAAATCCAACGCAGAGTTAGTGGGACAGGGACTTGGAAATATCTTCTCCGGTCTTTTCGGTGGTATTCCTGCCACAGGCGCAATTGCCAGAACTGCTGCTAACGTTCGTAACGGTGGCCGCTCTCCAATTGCCGGTATTGTACATTGTATTACTTTAACAATTATTTTACTTGCTTTAATGCCACTTGCTGCATTAATTCCAATGACTACTCTGGCTGCTGTATTATTAGTAGTCGCTGCAAATATGTCTGACTGGACTTCCTTCTTCCGTCTTTGCAAAACTGCTCCAAAGAGTGACGTGATTGTTTTAGTAGCAACCTTTTTCTTAACAGTCCTTTTTGACCTTGTTGTTGCCATCGAAATCGGTGTTGTGCTTGCTGCAATGCTCTTTATGAAGCGTATGGCTGAAACTGCTGACGTTAAAGCCTGGAAATATTCAGAAGAACCTGATGTTACACCGGGTGAGGCAGAAAAGCTTCGTGCCGTACCACGCAGTATCCGTGTATTTGAAATCAGCGGTCCTCTGTTTTTTGCCGCTGCTGACCAGCTTTTAGCAATCAACAGTAAACAGTATACAAAGGTTATTGTTATTCGTATGAGAAGTGTTCCAGCCATTGATGCAAGTGCCATGAAATCTTTACGAGAACTTGCTGACCGGGCAAAGAAAAAGAATATCACTTTAGTATTTTCCCATATAAACGAGCAGCCAATGTCTGTTATGAGAAAAGACGGTTTTGTAGAATATGTTGGTGAAGAAAACTTCCGTTCAAATATTGTAGATGCATTAGAATATGCAGAAAGCTTAATCAAATAACTAGTAGAAAACAACTCAGCAATAAAGGGGCCGATAGTTAGCATTAGAATCTAACTATCAGCCCCTTTTATCCTTCACTTAAATGATATCTACTATTTTGCTTTTACAGATTTCACTTTTGAAAAGCTTCCTTCTGCCTTTACACCATTTGTGGTAGTGTATGCCTTTACTTTATAGTAGTATTTCTTATTTGATTTTAATTTTTTATCCACATATTTGGTAGTTGAACCTTTTTTGATAGTTGCAACTTTCTTGTATTTACCATTCTTAGAAGTACTGCGGTATACATAATATCCACTGGCTTTGCTTACTTTTTTCCATTTGACAGTTGCCTTCTTCTTGCCGGCTGTTATGCTGGAAATAGCAGCCTTTGCAGGGGTTTTCGAATAATTTGCAGTCAGGTTATATACACACTGGGTTGGTGTACGACCTTCTGAATAAGTATCACTTGCATATACTTTTATATAATATTTTCCCTTTGTAACATTAATTTTAACGGAATCTGATGATTTAATATTGGTTAATTTGGCCACTTCTTTCTCTGTTGAGCCCTGATATACAATCACAGTCCAGCCATTATTAACATCATCGATATTCACATCACTATTTTTATTTAATTTTACCTGTAAGACACCTTTGTTAGATACCGTAGCTTTATACCAGTCCACATCCGTATAGTTTGTGAAAATACCTTTATATTTCTTGTTTAAAGAAATACTGTCAGCTTTCTTTAAGGTATCATTGCCTTCTGACTCCCAGCTGCCGCTCTTAACCTGTTTAATCTTTAACTTATAGGTACAGTCAATTGGTACTCTGTTGTCAGAATAAGTATCGTTCGCACATACCTTGATGTAATAGGTTCCCTTCGCATATGGAAGAACCGGCGTTTCCGCATCCGTTCTGATTCCCTTATAACTCTTAATCTCATTTCCCTTGCTATCCATAACAATAATGTTCCAGCCATTATGAATTGCTTCCACATTTACAGTATCAGGAATTGTAAAGTTTACCCTAAAATAGCCGTTTTCTGTTGTTTTTACCTTATACCAGTCCGCATCAGTCCGGTGGTAAAGCAACCCTGAATAAGTTTTATTCGGAGAGATACTGTCTGCCGTTGCTTTTTCGTTATTATATTCTGATTCCCAGGAAGAAGTCTTTGTAAACTTCACATTCAGATGATACACACAATCAATCGGTACTCTGTTGTCAGAATAAGTATCGTTCGCATTTACTTTAATGTAATAGGTGCCTTTTGCAAATGGTAACACCGGTGCTGTTAATTTGTTGGTAATGGCACTATAATGCTTTAATTCATTATAATCCTTATCATAAACAGTAACGTTCCAGCCCTTATGAATATTTTCCTGATTATTATTCACATCACTGCTCATAGCAATCTGGATGGTTCCATTGGCAGATGTATCCACGCGATACCAGTCTGCATCTGTTCTATGAAATAGGGTTCCCTGATAATCCTTGTTTACTGCTATTGTATTGCAGGCAGTATTCATATCATTCCCTTCTACTTCCCACGCATCACTGGCTGTAAATTTAGCAGTTATCTCATAGGTGCAATTGATAGGTGCACGACTATCCGAATAAGTATCATGTGTCTCCACCATGGCATAATATCTGCCGCTTTCCATTGGTAATACCGCTGTCAGACAGCTGCTTGTAATCCCATAATATCCCTTCACAGCATTCTGTAAATCACCTTTTTTATAGATGATAAGATTCCATCCATTATTAATTGCATCTGCATCTGCGTTTGCTGATGCATTAAACTGTATCTGGAAATAGCCTCTTTGTGTAATATCAAAATTGTAGTAATCTTCTTCCATCAGTTCTGTCAGCACACCTTCTGCCTTCTGATTTAGTGAAAGGTGTACACCATTTTCAAAATCTGTCTGGGATGCAGCATGCTGTGGCTTTGTCACAGTTTCCATACTGGTATTTTCTGTTGCATAAGCAGCGTTTGAACCACCTGCTAAAAGTGCCACCGACATAATACCGCCCGTTAGTAGCTTTGCAAGTTTTCTCTTCATAGAACTTCCTCCACATTTTACTTAAAATATATAGTACCATATTACTAGTTACAGTATAACTCAGTCCTTATTTTCTTTCAATTCCTTTTCTTGCTTTTCTTTTTGTGGGCAGGGTTTCCAGCACTCTTTATTACTTAAAAATATCCTTTCCAAACTCCATGTTCCAGTTCTGTTATAACAGAAAACAGGATAACAAGCGCTGTCTCACCAACGATTGCTATCCTGTTTTGATTTACATTATTGATTTATTTTACTTTTACAGATTTTACTTTTGAAAAGCTTCCTTCTGCTTTTATACCATTTGTGGTAGTGTACGCTTTTACTTTGTAATAATACTTTTTATTTGATTTTAACTTCTTATCTACATATTTAACTGTAGAACCTTTTTTGATGGTTGCAACTTTCTTGTATTTACCATTCTTAGAAGTACTGCGGTATACATAATATCCACTGGCTTTGCTTACTTTTTTCCATTTGACAGTTGCCTTCTTTTTGCCGGCTGTTATGCTGGAAATAGTAGCCTTTGCAGGGGTTTTCGAATATTTTGTCGTCAAATTATATACACACTGGGTTGGTGCCCCATTCGTATAGTTCGCACTTACTTTTATATAATAAGTACCTTTTTTCACGTCAATCTTAACAGAATCTGTCGATTTTACACCTGTTAACTTTGCAACTTCCTTATTGGTTGAAGACTTATAAACTATAACATCCCAGCCCCAGCCTGTTGCACTCAATTCTTCTTCGCTGTCTTTATTAAGTTTTATCTGTAACACACCCTGTGCAGATACAGCTGTTTTGTACCAGTCTACATCTGTGCTATTTGTGAAAATGCCTTTATACTTTTTATTTAGCGAAATGCTGTCAGCTTTCTTTAAGGTATCGTTATTTTCTGATTCCCAGCTGCCGCTTTTCACCTGTTTTACCTTAAGCTTGTAGATAGAATCCACAGGTGCTCCATTGGTATAATTTGCATTTACTTTAATATAATAAGTACCTTTTGCATATGGAAGTACAGGTGTTATGGTCTTCGTTTTTATACTTGTATAGGTTTTAATTACATTTAATTTACTGTCCATAACTGCCACATCCCAGCCCCAGCCGACATCTTCTGCTGCTGTATCAAGCTGTATCTGGAAGTAACCTTTTTCTGTTGTTTTTACCTTATACCAGTCCACATCACCTGCATAATATAAAAGTCCTGAGTAGTTTTTATTTGGTGAAATTGTATCTGCAGCCGCCTTGCTATTGTTATACTCAGATTCCCAGGAAGAACTCTTTGTAAACTTAACATTCAAGTGATAGATGCAGTCAGTCGGTGCTCCATTTGTATAATTCGCATTAATCTTTATGTAAAAGGTTCCTTTTTCAAATGGTAAAACCTGTGCTGACATATTTCCTTTCACAGCAGTATATTTTTTTAACTCCTGGAAATCTTTATCAAAAATCTGAATATCCCATCCCCAGTCAATTGCATCCGGGTCATTCTTCTCATCCCCGGTAATATTTACCTGAAGGGTACCATTTGCAGTGGTATCTACACGGTACCAGTCTGCGTCTGAGCTATGATATAAGGTTCCCTGATAATCCTTATTCACTGCAATCGTATTGTAAGTAGTGTTGGAATCATTTCCCTCTACTTCCCATACATCACTGGCTGTAAATTTAGCTGTTATTTCATATGGACAGTCTACCGGTGCATCGTACGTATAATTTGCTTCTACAACTGCATAATATCTGCCGCTTTCCATTGGCAGACATGCCGATAAACAGCTGCTTTTAATACTTGTATATTTTTTTATTGGATTTGTCATATCACCTTTTTTATAAATTGTCAAATCCCAGCCCCAACCGATTGCATCCGAATCTGCACTAGGTGATGCATTCAGCTGTACCTGAAAATAACCTCTCTGGTTAATATCGAATTTGTAATAGTCTTCTTCTGTCGACTCACTTAAGACACCTTCCGCCGTCTGATTCAACGGAAGCTGAACGCCATAATTCTCAATATCCGCCTGGGATGCGGCATACTGCTCTTTTGTTATTGTTTCCATCTGAGTAGTTTCTGTTGCATGTACGTTTTGGGAAGCTGCTGTTAAAAGAGCAATTGACATCATTCCTCCCATTAATAGCTTTGTGATTTTTCTTTTCATATCCTTCCTCCATGTTTTTGAATTTTACAATATTAACTATTGAAAAAACACTCTGTTTAGTATAACGCTTTCGGTTTCTACTTTCAATATTTTAGGATAAAGTAAAAGGGGCTGTTGCAAAATCATTCACCAATCCTCCTGTCATAATTGGTATCATTACAAGGTTACGCCATTCACATTTATTCTTTCGACAAATAAAAATTCAGCGAGCGATGTCAAAAACCTTGAAATTCTATTGCCGTTTTCACTGAAATCGCGATATTTTATGTCTGCTCAAGGTGTTTACAAAAAGCTGCAAAGCGTTCGCATGATGGCGGAAATTTGCTACTTTTGGTAAAACGCGTGAGCAGACACAAAACGATATTCAGCGAAAAAGGCAAAGAATTTCTAAGGTTTTATCCAACGCTCGCCGAACTTTTCTTTACAAAAGAATAAATGTGAATGCTCTAAATTTCTAATAATACCAATTATGATAGGGGGTTTTAATAAAATTTTGCAACAGCCCCTTTTCTTTAACATTTTTCTTATGGAAAAATCTATTTCATTATTTAGGAAAACCTTTTCTTAGATTCTGTCAACCCAGTTATCGTTTTTCTCAGATACTTCTTTTTCAGGTACTGCCTTTTCTGTTCCATTCTCGTCTTTGATTACTAAATTCACAGAATCGAGTCCTGAAACGTTAATGTTGCGGTTAACCTGAGCTTCATAAGAATCTGCATTAATGATATCAGCAAGGTCAATGCCTGTTGCTTCCTTCATGCTTTCAAATACCTTTGCCATTACCACCGGTACGTTTCCGGCAACCTGGTCTACACCATTGCCGCCATCGCCGCCGCCAATGATAGTAATCTTATCAATCTGAGCCAGAGGTTCTGCCACCTTACCTGCAATTTCAGGAAGTACCTTAATCATCATTTCTGCAACGGCTGCCTTGTTATATTTCGCATAAGCTTCTGCTTTCTTTTCCATTGCTTCTGCTT
>CAYMIS010000061.1:0-21254 GCA_964390485.1 uncultured Roseburia sp.
TTTCAAGGTTTTTGACATCGCTCGCTGAACTTTTATTTGTCGAAAGAATAAATGCAAATGGCGTAACCTTGTGATAATACCAATTATGACAGGGGATTTTTTTAATAAAATTTTGCAACAGCCCCTTTGTTATGTGTTAGTCGATAATAAATTTGTCTACATAATCCACCAGTTTTAAAGAGGCTTCTGTCACAACCTCTGCACTTCCTGCAACATCATTACTGTCATTCGCCACTGTTTCGGAATTGGAAGAAAGGGTTTCTGTTGTTGCTAAAATTTCTTGCGTTCCTGCTGACTGCTCCTCTGCAATTGCTGCCATGGAAGTTGCTACATCGTCCACATTATTCATCTGAATTACAATCCTGCCAATCAATTCACTTGCCAGATTTACTTTCTGGTAAATCAAATCAAAGGTTTCACAAGCTCCCTGTACCGATGCCGAATTCTCCTGAATACTTTCGATACTCTCTGTCGTCTTTGCCATCATGTCCGCCACTTGTGCATTGATACCTGATATAATATCAGAAATTTCTGATGCTGATGCTGCACTGCTTTCTGCAAGGCTTCCAATCTCAGATGCTACTACTGCAAAGCCTCTTCCGGCTTCCCCTGCCCGGGCTGCTTCAATAGATGCATTTAATGACAGTAAATTGGTCTGGTCTGCAATCTCACCTATCATATGTACGATTTCATTGATTTTATCTGTAGATGTATTTACTGCCTGTACTGCTGCTCCAAGGGTATTAATGGATTCTACAATACTTTCCATATCACTTCTAAGGCGAAGCATGTCTTTATGACCACCATCTGTGATATCTACCATTTCTTTAATCTGAGCATCTGCCTCACTACCATTCTGTGTAGTGTCGCTTACTACCGTTGCCAGTGTTGTAGCATGGGATGCCAATTCCCCGACAGCATTTGCCAGTTCATTAATTGTAGTGTTCATCTGACGCATTGCATCTGCCTGACTCTGTGAAGCTTCTCTTAAATTCTCTGAAACATCCTTACTGTTTTCTGCTTTTTCTTCCAATTGACCGGAAATGTTACGGATACCTCCAAGAGTCTCCCGCATCTCCTGGATAAAACGGATTAATGCATGACTCATAGTAGAAATTTCATCATTTCCTTTTGCAGTTACTTCTACAGAAAAATTACCAGCTGTAATTTCTTCCAATGCATTGGTCAATCCATTAATTGGACGAATAATAATATGTATGACTCTCTCAATAACAACAATTGCTGCAATAATTAAAACTGCTCCCAGCAAAATACATAATTTCAACAAGTTATTTGACTGTGCCAGCACATCTGCTTCCTTTACACAGGATACGATAACCCATTCTGTATTCTCAATGGCATTTATACTGACCATATAAGTTCCATCATTCCCTGCTGCTGAAAAAACATCATAATTCTTATCTGCAATGGCCTTTGCTGTTGCTGCAAAAATACCATCTTCATCCTCTACAGAGATAACTCTTGCCTGATTTGCTGCATCCCTATGGGCCAGAATTGTATTATTTGCTGTATTTACAAGAAATGCATAACCTGTATCACAAACAACAATCTCTCCTACCTCTGCTGACATTCCTGTAAGAAATACGTCCGTTGCTGCCACAAAATCTTTCCCATTACGTTTTACAAGACAGCTTGCACTTACTACATAGCTTCCGGAATCTGCATCAACATAGGGTTCTCCAAATGCAAATTCTGTATGTTCCATTCCTTCTATAAACCAACTTCGTTCTGTAATTACCCAGCCTTCTCCCGGTACCCATCCGGAAGCATCTACATAATAGCCATCGGCAGTACCACCATAAATACCATTTGGAAAGTTTTCATTCAAAGTCATGGTTGTTACCAAATAATCCATGTAGGCACCTTCATCAGCCGTTTCCATAACTTCTAACGTATCCTGCACAGCATCCAGAGAACCAAGAATACGATTAACCAGATTGCCTATTTCCGCTGCATTTTTTGAATTTTCTCCTATTAATGTATTCTTTGCAGACGTTTCTAACAACTGTCTGCTTATTGTATAACTGAACATAATCAGTCCAATAATTATCAGCAACGCTAGTGGTATTACTGTGCACAATAGTTTCTTTTTGATTCCAAATTTTTTCCCCTGCATAGCTATCTCCAATCTGGGTATTTGTTTTTACCATCCCGCATTTTTATAAGAGTTCTTTCTACATTTTAACAAGAAAACAGCATTTACACAATAAAATTTGGTACTTTTTTCACAAAAAAGGATGTGAATAAACTCCTATAAGTCTACTCACATCCTTTTTGAAAAGTAAATATAATTTTATAACTGATAATTATTTTCTCTTAATTTATTTTAGTCTAACAGCATCTGTACACAGCCATACATACCTGCGTCGTTTCCAAGACCTGCTAAAGCAAATTTTGTTTCACGACATGCAAAGAATGCCGTCTCCTCAAAATGCTTCTGAATGCTCTCGATTAAGATATTTCCTGCTTTAGAAACACCACCACCAATTACAACAACTTCCGGATTCACCACGCAGGCCATATTAGAAAGGGTGGAACCAAGGATTCCACATACCTCATCTACAAGACCAATTGCGATTTCATCACCGGCTTTTGCTTCATCAAATACATCCTTTGCTGTAAGGGGCTCAAATTTTCTAAGCGATGTCTCATCTGAGCTTTTCGCAAGTTTTCTTTTTGCCACGCGAACGATTCCTGTAGCGGAAGTATACTGCTCTAAACAGCCGTACTGTCCACAGTTGCAGGCTTCGATTTCATCACTATTTACTGTGATATGACCAATTTCTCCACCGGCACCGTTAAATCCGGCAACAATCTTGCCATCCACGATGATACCACCGCCAACGCCGGTTCCTAAAGTTACCATAATAACGTCCTTGCAGCCTTTTGCGCCCCCCTGCCACATCTCGCCTAATGCAGCAACGTTTGCATCGTTTCCAACTTTTACCTCCAGACCGGTAAGGCTTCCTAATTCTTCGGCTACATTTACAATGCCCCATCCAAGGTTTACACAGCGGTTTACAACACCATTGCTCTTTACGGGACCTGGCACACCAACTCCGATTCCCTGTACATCTTCCTTACTGATGCCTTCCTGAGCCAGCTTGTTATCCACTGCCTGTGCCACATCAGATAAGATACTTGCACCACCATTTTCTGTGTTTGTTCTTATTTCCCATTTGTCCAGCAAGGTTCCACTTGTCTCAAAAAAACCAATTTTACAGGTTGTTCCACCAATATCTACACCAAATGCATATTTTTTCATATGTTTCTTCTCCATTTCCCTAACTTTTCTATACTAATTCAAACTCATGATAACGTTTTCAGTCAAGACTGTCAACCGTTTTAAAAGGTGTTTTTCCCCATAAAACTCAGAGGTTTCGCAGTTTTTCTACTGCGAAACCTCTGGATTATCAAACGTCACACTCTCTTCCGGTGGATTAATAATTTCAGGAATTGGAATTTCCTCTCCCGGTGGCTGTAAATTTCCTTCCTGCGGAATACCCGGATTCGTCTCATTTTCTTCTGGTGCTGTCCCCTCCTGCGGTGTCTCCGGCGTCACTCCTCCCGCCTCTGGAGTCGTGCCATCCTGAGGATTTTCCGGATTTGCTCCCTCTGCCCCCGGTGCCATTCCATCCCTTTCCGGTGTATTTTCCTGATTCATACTCTCATCAGCCTCACTGCCTGCTTCTTCATCTTCGTCTGTATCAGAAAAATACGGGCTTTCATACTCTCCGTTAATCTGCGCTGCCGGCAAAAAGTCTAATGGGGCCAGACCTTCATGGGCTTTTTCCATAAAGTTCTGCCAGATATGTCCCGGATAACTTGCTCCCTTTAGGTCTTTCATCTTCTGTGGCAGGTCATACCCTACCCAGACGCTGGTGGTGTAATATCTCGTATAACCCACAAACCAGCCATCTTTTCTGTCATTGGTTGTTCCGGTTTTACCTGCTGAAGGCATCTCCCCTAAACCTAATCCCTTTGCGGTACCACTGGTAATAACCCCCTTTAATATATCCGACATCTGTCTGGCAGCATTTTGACGGTACACTTCTTCCCCAGCCTGATTGGATACATAAATTTCATTTCCATTGCTATCTAAAATTTTCACAATACAGGTCGGTTTCCGGTAAATGCCGTCATTTTCCAAGGCGGAATAGGCCGATGCCATTTCCAATGCGGATGTACCGTGGGTAAAACCGCCTAATGCAGTGGATAATCGATAATCTTCCTTATCCAGATGGGAAAAATCCATCTCCTTTAAATAAGAAAGACCTGTTACCGGTGAAAGTTCATCAAAGAGCTTCCAGGCAATCGTATTAATGGAATGCTCCACTGCATAACGCAGTGTAACCTCCCCCTGATATGCACCGTTGGCATTTTTCGGTCCATCTTCAATCGGCTCATCCACCACCAGTGTATCTGCCGTATAGCTTTTCTCCAGCAGAGGTGTATATACAATTAATGGCTTGATGGCACTACCGGGCTGTCGGAAACTCTGGTATGCCCGATTCAGGGTGTAGCCGGAAAATTCTTGACTCCTGCCTCCTACAATGGCTTTCACATACCCCGTCTCATTATCGATGCAGACAGCCGATGCCTGCAGTTTGTACACGCCTTCTTCGTTTACTTCCGTAAACTGTCCCAGATTCTCGTCCACCGACTGCTGAAGCTGCTGCTGGAGTTCTAAATCTAAAGACGTATGCACCTGATAACCGGCAGTGTAGAGTTTCCGCTGACACTCTGCATACAATGCACTATATTCCTCTTCGTACTCTGACTGTTCTTCCTTATCTTCAAATTCATACTGAAATTCAAAGCCCTCTAATTCCATCAGTGCCCTTGCTGCACAATAATAAGTATAGGTCTGCACATAATCATTTTTCTTAGCTTCCGGCGGACGCTCCAAAACAATCTCCTCCGTTATTGCCTGAGCATAGTCTATTTCTGATATTTTACCATCCTCCACCATGTTTTTTAAAATACGGTTTCTTCTGGATATGGTATTTTCCATATTCGTCAGCGGGTCATATAACGTCGGATTGTTTGGTACCGCACATAAAAATGCAATCTGGGATAAACTAAGCTCTGAAATATTTCTGTTAAAATACCCCTTGCTTGCTGTCTGAATACCATAGTAGCCATTGCCAAAATAAATATTGTTTAAATAGAATTCTAATATTTTATCCTTTGAATATTTTTCTTCCAGCTCACGGGCAATAAACATTTCTTCTATTTTACGCTGCCATGTCCGCTCCTGAGATAGAAAAATATTCTTTGCCAGCTGCATGGTAATTGTGCTGCCCCCCTGCTTTACTTCCCCATTTTCTATCATTGCCTTCGCCGCCCGCAGCAGCGCTTTATAATCAATTCCATTATGACGATAAAACTTCTTGTCTTCAATGCTGACAATTGCTGCCGCTGCCTGCACCGGCATATTCTCTATGGTAACGTAACTGGAATCCTTCTCCCCTTTCCAGGTAGAGATAATTGTTCCATCCGCTGCATAAGCAGTTCCCGTCTGGCTTGTTTTAAAAGTCTCCTCATTGGACTGCTTTACAAAAGCAGCTGCCTCCTCTTTCATCGCCTGAACCTCTTTGGCATAGCCTCCGAAATAAAAGTATGCTACTCCGGCTGTTACGAGAAGCAGGAAAATAATTTGTAATTTAATAAATAAACGGAGTACACGAAATTTCTTTTTTTTCTTATGCTTCGCCATAGCTGCCTCCTGTCTGTCCAAGTTTGCTAATTTTTAAAGTTGAATTTTGTGATAGGGAACTCCCATCTTTTCTAGTATATGATACTCTCTCCTCTGGCAGGAAAAAATCAAAATTTGTCTGTCAAGTCCCGAAAGCACCTTAAGCGTCTTTGCGAGCCGCTCATCATCATACATCGCAAAGGCATCATCGAGAAAAATCGGCATAGTTTCTTCTTTTGTGACAATAGCCCCTACCGCAAGCCTTAAAGCAAGGTAAATTTGTTCTAATGTTCCGCTGCTTAAGCTTTGTGGCGTCACATCTCTTCCCTCTGTGGTAATTCGAATAGCTCCTTTTTCATCAAGTCTTACGCTGTCGTAGGCGCCATTGGTCAGTAATGATACATAACGGGAAACTTCTGCATTCAGTTCGTCTTCCACCTCTTCATAATACTCTTTGGACAGACGCTGCAGCTCTGCTGCCGCCAACTCCAATGCTGCTATATTTTCTTCCAGCTCCCGTTCCTTCTCATCCGGCACTTTCGCCTGTTCAAGGACTTCCGTTAGTTGCAAAAGACGGATTTCCTTTTCCCCAAGAGCCTCCTTAAGCTTTTGATACATTTCCTGGGCAGCATGAATTTCTTCTGAATCTTGTTCTATAATTTCACTCTTATTCTCTTCCGCTGTTTCCATCTGGCTGGACCCGTCTTCCTTTTGGTACTTTTTCACTACTTTTCTGCATATATTACCTAAAATTAGTACTAATGCACCAAATAGAATTGTTTCAAGCGGAATATTTTTCGCCATTTTTAACAGTAGCAATAATACAACGATTCCTATGTTACCTGCTATCCAGAGTAAATCTGTTTTTTTCTTTTTTGACACCTCTGGCAGCCTTTCTTCTGTCACCGACTGTAATTTTTCCTCCTGAAAAAGCTTTGAAAATGGCTGTATACTCCTTCGAAGTTCACTACAATCCTGCTCCAGCATATTCTGTTCTAACTGCATTTTCTGCAATTTCGTCTCATTTATCTCTTTCTTTTTTCTTAAATCTGCATTTAATTCTTTCTTTCTATTCAATATTTCTGCTATTGCTTTGTGTACATGAATCCCTGCTCCACCACTGGCGGCATCCTGTAAGTACTCTGACAAAAGCATCGTCATCGCCTGTCCGGTAATTGCTCCCGTCTGGGGAATATCATAAGTATTTCCAAATGTTTCCTTCCCTATTCCCCCCAGCAGAATATTTAAGTCGCCATAAGCTACAGATAATTCTTCTCCATCCTCTTCATTTCGAAGCAGTTCACTTTTTTCTTTCACATAAAAATTACGTTCCAGATAAAAAGGTTTTCTATCTACTTCAAAACGCAGTGCGCCACTGTAATAAGATGGTGCATGCCATGGCTCATACTTTGTATAAGGGTCTGTTTCCGAAGTTCTTCCCCTACTTTTTTCCATGCCAAAAAGCATTCCCGTAAGAAATGCATGCAGGGTCGATTTCCCGGACTCATTTGCTCCATAAATCACATTTATTCCCGGAGCAAAATGATAGGTCTGGTTCTGTAGTTTTCCAAAATTAAATATTTTTGCTTCTTTTATCTGCATATCTGATGTCCTAACAGCGCATTCACGCCATACTCCAATGCTTTTTTTGTAACTGCGTCCTGTGGACGATTTCTCATCGTATGAATATAGGCTCCCAACAATGTATCTGCATTCTCTGCCAGCATTTTGTCGTAATTATAATCCGGCACCAGCTTCATTGACACATCCACAATACGAGGCAGTTTTTCTATATTTTCGATATCATATATAATATCCGGGTCAGCATATCCCTCTAACGTAATTCTGAAATACTGATATGCCGGACTCTCTTCTATTAACTGTTCTACCTGCTCTTTCATTGCCAGCTCGCTCATCCCGGCAGTTACGGCAATTGTTTCATGACGATATTCACATTTTTTTATTGGATAAAAATGTACCTGTGCCTTGTTTTTTTCAAGCTCGCCCATCCAATAACCATGAGCCCCTGTATCATTACAGTCTGTCGGCTCTAATGAGCCTGCCATCACCGCTCTGTCCGCCACAAGCTGCACTCCTTTATGAATATGGCCAGCCGCCACATAATCAAAACCATTCCCTAAGATACGCTGCGGAGAAAAAGGAATATGGCTTTCATCACCGCCATGCACCAGCATTACATTCATACGATTAGGGTTAGAAACCTGTACCTCATCATAAAGCCGTTCCCTGATTTCACGATGCCAGTAGCTTAATCCATAAACCGACACATTCAGCTCAGGAAAATCAAACATTTCCACCTGTTCTCTTTGAAAAAAGTATACATTTTCCGCCCATTCAAAGCTTCTGTAGTAAGATTTCTGCTGGATATAGTCGTGATTTCCAGCCATTAAAATCACCTTTGTCTCCGGAATCTTTTCAAATAAATAATTTACTTCCTTTAATTCTTTTTTCAAGGGCTGACTGTGAAACAAGTCCCCGGAGAGGAAAAGAAAGTCCGGCTGCTTTTCCACCGCCACCTGTATTATTTCTGCAAAGCTATTCCAGATGTCCTGCCCCCGCTTTTCGCTCCAGTCTTTTCCTGCATCCGGCTTTACTCCCAGATGTATATCTGAAATATGCATAAATCTCATTTGTTATCCTCCTATACGCCCCACTTTTTCTTTAATCTGTTTCTCACAATCAGGAAACAAATGATATGTACACTTAAGGTCAGAGACCAGGAAATCGGATAGGTATAGTAAATCGTTTCAATGGTATGAAATGCCTCACTCTGAAACAGCAGAGAAATCCACACAATTCGGAAGACACAGGCACCCAGCAGCGATACTATCATTGGCATAACCGAGTATCCCAAACCACGTAATGCTCCTACCATAACATCCATCATTCCACATAATGCGTAAGTTGTACATACAACCGAAAAACGTTTCATTCCTGCCGCAATAACCACCGCACTATCCGTATATAAGCCCAGCAATGGCTCACCCACCAAATATACCAGATTACCTAATACACCTCCGACTGCCAGTACACACAACTGAACCGTAATTAATGTCTTGTTAATTCTTTTATATTTTCCAGCCCCAAGATTCTGACTGGTAAAGGCAACAATCGCCTGGGAAAAGGTATTCATTGCCACATAAACAAATCCTTCTACATTAGAAGCGGCTGAATTGCCAGCCACAACTACAGCTCCAAAGCTGTTGATAGAAGACTGAATCACAACATTGGATAATGAAAATAAAGAACCCTGTATTCCTGCCGGCAGTCCAATCCGTAAAATCTGCCCGAATATCCTTTTGTCTATGCCTAAATATTCCTTTTCCAGACGGATTCCTCCCGCTTCTTTCATTAGACAGCGCAGCACCAGCACTGCTGAGATGCACTGGGAAATAACAGTTGCAATTGCTACTCCCGCAACATCCATCTTAAAAATAATTACAAAAATGCAGTTCAGTACTACATTCACCACCCCCGCAAAACTAAGGTAATACAGGGGTCTTTTCGTATCTCCCACTCCACGTAAAATCGCAGCGCCAAAATTATATGCCATCATTGCCGGCATTCCTAAGAAATAAATCCGAAGATAGAGGGTTGATAGTTCAATTACCTCTTCCGGGCTCTGCATCCACATTAATATCTGCTTTGCTGCTAATGCGCCTACAATCGCCAACACAATTCCACTGATAACACTGACTGAAATTGCCGTATGTACTGTTTTTCGCAGTTCTTCTTCCTGTTTTGCTGCAAAATAGCGGGCAACTAAAACATTTACCCCCACCGATAATCCCATAAACACATTGGTAAGCAGATTAATAATGGAACCATTCGAACCTACCGCTGCCAAAGAATTATCTCCTGCATATTTTCCTACCACAATTACATCAGCCGCATTAAAAAACAGCTGCAATATACTCGATGCCATAAGGGGCAGAGAAAAGAGCAGCAGCTTTTTTAATATAGAACCTTCTGTTAAATCTAATGTATAATTTTTACTTTCTTTTTTTGCCATCATCATATTTTCCTCTTTAATAACTACTATCTATTTTCACTTCTTCCATTGTACACCTTTTAATCAGATATTCCAATGTGTCTTATATTTTTCCGCTGCATTTACAAACTTTAAATGGGACATAGGAATTTTCGCATTCCTACATCCCATTCTTACTACCATTCGGTCTTACTGTTCCATCTGTTTTCCCAGAAAGCCTGCCGCTGCATTTGCAAGCTTACTTTCTGTCTCACTCATTTTTCCTTTTTCAATTTTCTCACAAAGAATTACTGCTCCAATGGCATCTCCCTCACAGATAATCGTGCTGACTGCCTGTTGTCCAAAATCCCCCATATCATCTATGGTAATTTTTACAAAATGGCTGTCATCTTTCGTTGCCACAAAGCTTTTTCTCTCGCTAATCGCATCCTCTAGTGCACGGCTGATTGGCTTTCCTTCAAAATCTTTTCTTCCGGCACCGGATGCTGCTACTACATGGTCACAGTCGGTGATGATTACCAGATGTCCGGTGGTTTGTGACAGACTCTCTGCATATTCTCCCGCAAACTGGGAAAGTTCCCCTATTGGAGAATATTTTTTCAGAATAATTTCTCCTTCACGGTCTGTGAATATTTCTAATGGGTCCCCTTCACGAATCCGTAATGTTCTTCTAATTTCTTTTGGCACAACAATTCTTCCTAAATCATCTATTCTTCTAACGATTCCTGTTGCTTTCATAAAAATGCCTCCATTTACAAAATCTAGTTATTCAAAACTAGTATCTGTAAATAGAGGCATTTTATACCTAGGATAATTTCATTTCTTTATTCACAATAATTCTTACTTACATAATCTTTGATAACCTCAACATCCTCCGGCATTCTACATCCAACCACATACTCGCCCTCATTATTGGAGCTGCGGATTATGCTGCCTTCTAATGGCTTATCTCCAAGAACATTAAAGTTATTAACAAGAACCACTACCTTTTTCCCTTTCAGATTTGCAAACAATTCATCCTTAACCGCAAATGCAAATCCATTCGCACTAATATTTGCCATTTTGCCCTGATATGACTTATCAGAATCTTCTATCTTTATTGTACAGGAATTCACAAGTGGCATACGAGGATATTTTCTCCTGTTAAATACCTGTGGATTTGTTTCTACTGTCAGGCGGTATTCTCCTTTTGCTCCCGACTTCACCGGATGAATTGCAATTGCTTCCCAGCTATACAATACATTATTTACAACAATGCGAAGCTGGCACATTGCATGCTTATCATTTTTACTTACCAGTTCTTCCCCCTTGTCGTTAACAGTAACATATACCTCTTTCTCCTGCCGTTTTACAACTTCTCCTATATACTCCCGCTTAGAACTTCCGGCTGGATTATGAAAGGCAATCGCAATCTTCATGCCTTCATTGACATCCTGCACACCCATAAATCCACCAACACCCAGTTCTTCCATCAGATGTCCAACAACTGTCTCTATGCTGATTGCACTCTTCGCACTTTCCTCATATTTACTCAGCATTGTTTTGGTTGTTACTTCTGCTTCATTAATGCTTTCTGTCATTACTTCCATGACTTCACACACCTGTTTCATATTATCAACAAGTGTCCGGTTAGAGGCTGCTACTTCTTTTACTGCACTGTCTACAACCTTGATATTATCTCCCAGACTCACCGCGTCATTTGTAATATCTGTTACACTTTTATTTACATTAGAAACCTTATCCATATTAACCTGTATCAGCTTAATCGTTTCTGATATTGCTTCTAACATTTTTCCTGAGGTCTCCTCTAAGTGGGCAAGGGCTGTCATGATTCTGCTGGAAGAACTCTGGGTTCCACTACTAAGTTCACGAATCTCATCTGCAACAACTGCAAATCCTCGTCCGGCCTCACCCGCACGGGCAGCTTCTATGGACGCATTCAGTGCAAGAAGGTTTGTCTTGTTGGAAATCCCTTCGATTGTGCTGGTCTCCTGCTTTACATTTTCAAATTCCGCTTTAAACTCCACAAGAATTTTTTCTACATCCGAAGAAAGACCTGCCATCTTATTTGTTGTCTCTACAACTCCTTCCAGCTCTTCGGAGCTTATATTGGCATGTTCTACTGATGCCCCAATAAGATTTACCACCTGCTCCATAAGCTCTGCTACGTTACCGACCTGTGTATCAATAACCGTTGTCATCTCCATGGAAGACATCGTCTTATCGTTCAGCACATCATTATTATTGGACAACTCCTGCATATCCCGCACAACATTATTGGCACCTTCTTTGTTCTCATCTGCCAGTTCTCTTACAACGGTTACACCGTCCACAACAGAATTACTTGCCACCTTTACTTTCTCAACAGTCCCAACTACCCGCTCTAAATTTCCTTCAATTGACTGAGTCAGGGCACCATCTGACTGATTCAGATGTTTGATAGACATCATTGTACATGCATAACAACAGGTAACCATTCCAAAGGCAAGTACCATATCTGCTGACATCATATCCTTTACAACCACTTTGTATATGGTACTGGATAACACTACAAAGAGAGTAGACCACATCATATACTTAATAAATTTAATATCTTTATATAATACTAAAATCGCAATTAAGGGCAGAATAAATACATATGCCTGATTTTTCACATCCGTCCATAATATGAATGCATAAAATAAAAGATATGCATAACCTAATATATATTTATACTTATCATATGACATACCTTTTATTTTTAAGCAGAGTCCACCGATGATATATCCTGCCCATCCAAAAACAAGAAGCATGGCGTACCAACTACCGGATACCATCCCACTTACCAGCTTCGCTGCATAGTATACCGTTATAAGAAACATCAGTATAATCCAGGTAATGCCACCTCTCATATTGGCTTTCTCTCTGAAATACATCTCGTCGTAATTCTGCATATATTTTCGCTCCCTTCTGCAAAAATCCTTCGCACATACTAGTATTTCATATTATATCATACTTCTGGTACTTTTGCCACATTTCTCCATTTAAATAACCTTAGAAACGTGAGTCGCTGGATGTTCCACTATAAAAGAAAAAACAGCACCGGAATCTTTTTCCGATGCTGTTTTTTCTTTTTGCATTATCTGAGGGGCATAATACATGTCACTTCACATTTTTTACTCAATCACAAACTTCATCTGTTCTTCTCTTAATTAGCAATGGATACATTTGTGATAGTTAATGTACCACTTCCTGAACCAAGTGCGCCACATACGGTAATTGTTTCACCATTTTCCCATGTGGTATCCCATTCCGGATTCGTAAACTGATAAGTATTATTTCCAAGACTTGTCAGGCTGCCGCTCCAGATTTGTGTAATTTCACGGTCTGTTGTAAGCTGTATTGTCCAGCCATTTGTAAAAGAAGAGCCTGTATTGTTTGTAAAACTAAACTCTACCGTTGCACCGCTTCCCCAGTCAGACTGAATATTTGCAGAAGCTGCAATTGTACCGGATGTTGTTCCTGTAGAAGAAGATGCACCTGTTGAGGAAGATGTATCTTCCGTGGTATTGTCTGATGTACTGTCGCTGCTATTATCTGTGGATGTACTTTCTACCGGAATCAGTGTCCATACCTGACAGTTATGTCCATTATCTTCCCACTCCTGCACATTTGCACCAGAGCTTGTGGAAGCATCTTTTACTTCTACACAGGTGGTGTCTATAGACACCTTTGTATAAATACGGTAATTTCCGTCACTTGTTTTTACAAATTTGAAAAGCTGGGCATCCGATTTCGTATCTTCATAAATCTGAATATTTGTTCCGTTTGCTGCATTACCATTTACAATATCTAACAGATATGTATTTCCATCTCCCACCTGACTATAAAGCTTATAGTAACCGTTTCCGGCATATTCTGCTCTCCAGGTATTATGAGATGCTGCTCCGTCAGCTCCCCACTGCTGTACATTGGTTCCGTTTGCTGCTGCGCCTCCGGCTACTTCCATATATAAACCGCTGTTTAAGTTCTTAATCATATATAAACCGCCATCGGTCAAAGCAGATGCTGCTTTTGTGGTATCTACTACCTCTTCCTCTTCTTCCTCTACAACCGGAACCAGATACCAGTCCTGACAAGCATGCCCATTATCTTCCCACTGCTGTACATTGGCTCCTGAGGATGAGGATGCGTCTTTTACTTCCACACAGGCTGCATCACTGGAGGCTTTTGTATAAATACCGTAAGAACCATCGCTATTCTGCACAAACTTAAAGAGCTGGGCATCAGAACCGGAGTTCTGATAAATCTCTATATTCGTTCCACTTTCTGCTTTTGCTCCGGTTACATCTAATAAATAGGTATTTCCGTCTCCCACCTGACTGTAAAGTCTGTAATAACCGTCTGATGCAGCTTCTACTCTCCAGGTATTGTGAGACGCTGCTCCATCAGCTCCCCACTGCTGTACATTTGTTCCATTTGCTGCTGCACCTCCGGCAACTTCCATATACAGTCCGCTGCTGGCATTCTTAATCATGTACATGCCTTCTGTTACAGTGGAACCGGTTTTAGTGGTGTCTACTACCTCTTCCTCTTCTTCCACTTCAACCGGAATCATCTTCCAGTGCTGGCAGTTATAACCGTTATCTGTCCACTGCTGTACATTTGCCCCGGAAGATGTGGAGCCATCTTTTACTTCCACACAAGAGGCGTCACTAGAAGCTTTTGTATATATACGGTAAGAACCATCACTATTTTTTACAAACTTAAATAACTGGGCATTAGAGCCGGAATCCTGATAAATTTCAACATTTGTTCCGTCTGCAGACTTCGCTCCGGTAATATCTAATAAATAGGTATTTCCATCCCCTACCCGGCTATAGAGTTTATAATAACCACTTCCGGCATATTCCGCTCTCCAGGTATTATGGGCTGCTGCTCCATCTGCTCCCCACTGCTGTACATTCGCACCATTAGCAGCTTCTCCACCGGCAACTTCCATATATAATCCACTATTTACATTCTGAATCATATAATAACCGCCATCCGTCAGTGCGGACGGCGCTTTCACCGTATCCGTTGTTGTACTGCCACTGCTACTGCTTCCACCTCTTACCGTTACGTTTGGTCTGGATGGAAGTGATTCATCGCTTCCTAAGTAAAAGCTTGCATGTGGCGGCTGATTATATGCAATATTCTGTCCTGCCACCTGATTACGATACTGTGGGTCATGCATTAATGTTGTAATACGATAGTTTGTTGTGTATGGTGTACTGTAAATACGGATTGCACTTCCATCTGTTGTTGGGAAGATTACTTCCTCTCTCCAGTCACCAAAAATATCTGCTGATAAGCATGGTGTTGCTTTTGTTGAATTGCAGGATGTACAGCTGGAATCCTGTAAAAGTGTCTTTGTGCCGCTTCCTGTTCCAACATATTTAGAAATTGTATTTCCATCCAGAATTTCTCTTTCTAAATCACCATCCCAGTAATTTAAAAAGTTTATAGCCGGTCTGTTGGATGCAATTACAGAACCTGAACCATTATATATATCATAATTTAATCCCCAAAGCTCTGCTCCGTCATTTCCTGACCAGATATTATCTGCACAGCAGCGTCCGGTGTCAGAAGAACCATCTACATGGAAAATCTTCTTTCCGTTAGAAGCATCTAATAAGGTTACACCATATGGCTTATTTTCATGGCAAATCCATACTTCCTGACCGCTTCTGTTTGGCAGAAGGTCTCCCACATGAAGAGCATCGCCATGTCCTAATTTGGCACACCATTTAATAGTTCCATTATCGTCAATACAGGTAGAACCAAGAATTAATTCCTGTTTTCCATCGTTATCAACGTCTGCCGGCATACAGTTATGGTTACCATTTCCCTTTGCCGCTGAACAGCCGGAGTTATTGGAATCAAAATACCATCTTTTTACAAGCTTACCATTTTTCACATCATAAGCACATGCTGTCATACGTGTATAGTATCCGCGAACCGTTACTGCACTTGGATGATCTGTATCTAAATACATAACTGCCCCTAAGAATCTGTCTACACGGTTACCATAAGAATCTCCCCAGCTAGATACTGTTCCTCTTGCCGGTTCATAATTTACTGTGTCTAATGCTTTACCGGTTGCGCCTTCGAAAAGTGTATAATACTCCGGCCCGGATAAAATATATCCTTTGGAATTACGATAGCTCTTTGAACCATCTCCAATTACATTTCCCTGTCCATCTACTGTTCCATCTGCAGTTTTACAGGTCATCTCTGCCTTGCCGTCACCATCAAAGTCGGCAACAAGAAACTGTGTATAATGTGCACCTGCACGAATATTTACCCCCAGATTAATACGCCATAATCTGGTTCCATTTAACTTATAACAATCAATATATACATTACTTGTTTTTCCGGACTGGGAATTATCCTTTGAATTGGATGGATCCCATTTCAGGAAAATTTCATAAGTTCCGTCACCATCAACATCACCTACAGAACAGTCATTTGGTGTATAGCCGGAACCCGGTTTACTTAAATTCAGCTGTTTATAGCTTTTGTCGGATGTAATAACAGCTGTATCACTGGAAAGAACTGTACTTCCACTTACCATATCTACACGATAGGTACTGGAAGCCGAACCATTTTTATCCAGATAACAGGTTGCATACCCGGATTTGCTGGTATAAATCAGTGAATTATTACGGTACAGGCGGTATTCTGCATTTGCAGAATCACTTGCCAGGTAACGCCAGCTTACAAGCATTCCACTGCCTGTGTTAAAAGCCGACAAACCACGGTTTAAATACTCTACTGTGTTTGCACTAGCTGCCTGCACCTGTACCGGTGACTGTACAAGCATCCCTGCTACTGTGGAGAAGGCCATTGCCAGAACCACAGCGAACGCCAGAATCATTCTTTGGAATATCCTGCGTCCTTTCTTACTTTTCTTTAACATCTTTTCTCCTCCTTGTCCATCAGGAATTATTGATTCCTATGGACTACCTTTTCATGACTACGCAAAATATTTCCCTCAACATTTTGCGTTCCCACGTTGTAAAACCATCTGCATATTCAAAAACAATTTTGTTACGGCCAAATTGCAATATAAACACCCTGTTTCAAATACCCATATTCCGCCGTATACATAACCCCCAGCTTGTTTTGAACATACATTTGTTTTACAAGCCGTATTTTAGTATTTTCATAATTGTAGTGTCAATAAGGATGTTTCATTTTTTGTTGTCAGATATTATTTTTATGAATTATATACAAACAGCCTTTTTCAAAAAATAGTACCAAATATTCATTTAATTTTGTTTGACTTTCAAACTACTGTTAAAATTGCTTTATATAACTGTCTTTTTTCACCAAAAAAATCCCCTTTTCATAAGCATTTGTTACAAAAAACTTTTTCGGAATTTTACCATGTTGAGGTTTTTTTTTGCAGATTTTATAATAAACACCGAGGCATTTAGACTAACCTGATATTTTTTTTGAGGGGGATTCAAAATAGATTTGGCTATTATCACCTGATAATAGCCACAGGTTAAGATTCATGTCACTATTTTCGGGAGGTAATGATAAATGTTAAGAGGATTTCAAAAGAAATTCAAGAAAATGCTATTCTGTTTTACAAGCATTTTATGCATGCTTGTTTCTCTGCTTGCGGTGCCGGAATTAACGGTAAAAGCAGCTGCAACAACGCCAACAACCGGTAATATTTATTACATCAAAAATAAGAATAGCGGCTTATATCTACAGGTAGAAGGGGATTCTTCTTCCTCCGGTGCCAACGTTATCCAGTCAACCGGGACCGGCTCTACCGGACAGCGTTGGATTTTAGAGCAGAACAGCTCTACCGGTTATTACCGCTTACATCCTGCCACAGATATGACTGGTGGTATTTCTCTGGATGTAGCAAATGGTTCTTCTGCAAACGGAACTAATATTCAGATTCACACAAACAATGGTACACATGCCCAGAATTTTGCTCTTACACCGGCAGACAGTAATGGTGGATATTACATTACAACAGAAAGCTCCGGCTTTGCGTCCTGTCTGGATGTATATGGTGCTTCTACCGCTTCCGGGGCAAATGTTATCGAATATGCAAAAAAGGGAAGTGACAATCAGATTTGGTATTTCGAATCTGCACCTTGGCCAAGTTCTGGTTCTTCCAGTTCTACCAGCAGCTCATATTATATCAGTAACGGCTGGTATTATATTAAAAACGTACACAACGGTCTTTACTTCGATGTTGCCGGTGGTGTAGATGCCAACTCCACCAATGTTCAGCAGTGGGGATTTTCCGGTGGCGCTTATCAGAAATGGTATGTAACAAATCTTGGTGATAATTACATTACAATTAAAAGTGGTCTCTCCAGTGGACGTATGCTAGATGTTTATGGTGGTGGTTCTGCGGATGGCACCAATGTTCAGATTTATGCTGCTAACAATCGTGATTCGCAGACCTTCCAGGTAGTAAAAAGTTCTACGTCAGGTGCATACTGCTTACTTCCAAAATGTGCGAACGGCACACAGGCTGTGGATGTATACGGATGGTCTACCAGCAGCGGCGGAAACATTAACACCTGGACTTATAACGGCCTTGCCTGCCAGCAGTTCATTTTTGAATCTGCAAGCAGCAGTAGCAGTGGAAGCAGCTCTTCCAGTTCTTCCGGAAGCACTTCCTCCAGCACAGCAGCAATTGCTTCAAACTATCCTGTACAGGAAATGACTTTCGTCAGCACCTACGACGGAAAATATGTAACAGCCGGAAGCTTAAATGGTTCTGTTTCTTCGAATAGTAATGCTTCTGATTACAACAACTGGGTAATTAACAAAGTCGGCAGCGACTATTACCAGATTGTAAATAAAGCAACCGGCTATGTTTTAGCTCCAAATGGAAATAATGCTTCCAGCGGCACAACCGTTGTTACAACCGGAACAACCGGTAGCAACGCCCAGTATTGGAAAATTGTCGCTGTAAAAAACGATTCCTGGTCTCATGGTTTAAATTACAAAATCGTGAACTATGCGAATACCAATTTAGCTCTTACTTTATCCGGCAGCAGCTATAAGCTTTCCACCTACAGCGGTTCCTCATCCCAGTGTTTCCGCTTTAACTCCTATGGCGTCGAAGGCTTTGCCGGATACTGTAAAGATATGAATGGCAAGGAAAAAGCTTCCGTTATCGGTGGTGTATTAGGTGATGTTGTAACTGTAAGCAGCCTGTCACAGCTTCAGACATATGCATCCGGTTCTACACCATATACCATCGTTATTACCGGTAACATCAGTGCAAGCTCTTTGACAAAGGTAAATGTTGGTAAAAATAAAACCTTTATCGGTTCTTATGGCAGCCACACCTTAAACAATATTCATTTCCGTAATATTTCTTCCTCTGGAAATAATATTTATAAAAACATTACTTTTAGTCATTCTGTATCCATTAATGAAAATGATGACATCCAGATGTATATTTCTGATGGAACAAACTTCTGGCTTGACCATTGTACATGGAGCGGTCATGACATGACTACCGATACTTCTATTCACGCAAACGATACAGATAAATTCCTCTATGTAGGACTTAATTCCACCTTCGTAACGGTAAATGGTTGTTACTTTGGCGGTCATAAATATGGTTTAATCCTTGGATATCCGGGAGAAGACGGTGCCAGCAAATACGATGGTTATCCTTGCATGACAATTGCAAATAACTATTTCCGTTCTACCATTACCCGTGCGCCGGGATTAATGCGCTACGGATATTTCCATTGCTACAATAACTTTGTTTACGATTTTGATTTAGGATATACTCCATATACAAGCTGTAAAATTTATTCCGAAAAGAACTATTTTGATAAAGGTTCCCACAAAGGTGTTGTTGCCTATGGTTCCACTAGCAGCACCCAGTTTACAGACAGTGGTTCCTATAGTTCTTCCTCTATCAGCAGTATTGGAAGCCTCAGTTGGAGACCATCCAATAACTATGGCTATGCAACACGCGATGCTTCCAGTGCCAGAACATGGGCAATGAATTATTGCGGTTCACAGTCCTCCTCGATTACTTATGCGATAGATTAAACAAATTTTTACTTTAAGAGAACGTTCTCAAAAGTCAACCGGACTTTTGGAACGTTCTTTTTATTTTATATTCTGTTTCTTCTATATTATTGAAGTATTTACTCTTTGGTATTAAACTCAATATATATATTAAGGAATTTTAGGAGATGGAATTTATGAAAATAAAAATCAAAGCTTTTCTTATCTGCTGCTTATTCTTATTTCATGTATTGGGAATAACTGCCTGCTCAAATACTGATTTAGCAGAAACAACTATCTCAAATGAAGAAATTGATGTAGCAATGGAATCGGAATTTGACAGTTCTTCTGATATTCCAGATTCTACTCTGATGGATGACACAGTTACAGAAGTCACTTCTGAATTAATTTCAGAGACTGCTGCATGCGTGTCTGAAGACGTTACTGAAAATTCTAATACGAATCATCCCTCTGAAAATACAGAGTGTTCTGAACCTCCAGCACCCTCTGACACATCAGCATATGTATTTCCTTCCACTGGCGGTGCCCTTTGTGTTAACGGCACACAACTGACAGACCGTTCCGGTAATCCCGTTCAGTTAAAGGGAATCAGTACCCATGGTCTTTCCTGGTTTCCTCAATATGTAAATGAGGAATGCTTTAAAGAGTTACGTCAGAATTGGAATGTCAATGTTATCCGTCTGGCACTCTATACTGCCGAATATAATGGATATTGTACTGGTGGAAACAAGGAAGAATTAAAAAACTTGATTCGAAATGGTGTAGAGTACGCAAAAAATCAGGATATGTATGTCATTATCGACTGGCATATTTTAAGTGACCAGACCCCAATGCTTTATAAGGAAGAAGCCAAGGCTTTTTTTACGAAAATGTCTTCGGAATTTGCCTCCTATGACCATGTGCTCTATGAAATCTGTAATGAGCCAAACGGCAGTACCAGCTGGCCGGAAATCAAATCCTATGCGGAAGAAGTCATTGGAACTATTCGAAGCAATGATGAGGATGCCGTAATTATTGTCGGCACACCAAACTGGTCCCAATATGTAGACCAGGCAGCTGCTGACCCAATTACAGAATATAACAACATTATGTATGCGCTTCATTTTTACGCCACAACTCACGGAGATTCTTTGCAAAATACGATGGTGGATGCCATCGAGGCCGGGCTTCCTGTTTTTGTATCAGAATATGGTATCTGTGATGCCAGCGGAAGTGGTGCCATAGATTATGCTCAGGCGGAAAAATGGATAGAAACCATGAACACCTATGGTGTCAGCTATGTGGCATGGAATCTGGCTAATAAAGACGAGACTTCTTCTATCTTAAAAAGCAGTTGTACAAAAACCTCTGGTTTTACGGATGAGGACTTAAGTGAATCCGGGAAATGGGTTTATGAGATGCTAAGAAAATAATACGAGTGTGTGAAGAAAAGTCTGTAAATACTGACCTTCTATGATAATGATTGGGCTG
>CAYMIS010000062.1:0-21013 GCA_964390485.1 uncultured Roseburia sp.
TACAAAAGAATAAATGTGAATACTCTAAGTTTCTGATAATACCAATTATGACAGGGAATTTTTTAATAAGATTTTGCAACAGCCCCTTTTTCTTAAAACTGTATAGAATTTTTTATTTTAATACTCTAATTGCGTTTTATTCAGAGTAAACTTTTATACTTCTTAAAGAAATGGCAGCATTATTGCTTCCACCAATACAATATAATACATTACATTCCATACCACATACCAAAATTTTGTAAAACCATCTGCCGGATTTCTTGTCATCTTTCTGCTGCCACCAAATATTAAAATCCCAATTAGTAAGGCCACATACTGCATGTAAGGATTGTCTTCACTCACCCCATTCTCCATCCGCCAGTAAATAGCCGCAATCATAGGGAAAACCATTCCAAGTCCTGCACACATCAATATAAACGTATGTATCCCTTCTCTAACTTCCTTTTTTGTCTTTTTCTTTTTTTGCAGCATCTCATAGCTGCTGCAGAGGAATACGCCATCTTTCATCGTGCCAAATGCCAGTATATCCACAGGCTCTGCCGGTGCAGCTCCTGTAAAACACACCGGTCCTTCCTTCCAATCTGCCAGTCGGCTGACCTGATACAGTGAGCTGTCAACTGACAAATTATCCATAATAGCCGCTAAAGTATAATCTTCTGCATGCATAACGACTGCCTTCTGCTCCCCGGCATTCCAGCCTGCAAATTGTCCGATTACTTTTATGAATAAAAAAAGTCCCGGAAAAAACGTCAATCCATAATGTATTAATGCCGGTTTTCCAGCCTCCATAGTAAAGAAAATTCCCGCTATCAGTCCCATTGCAAAGGAAAGGGTAAATGCTGTTAGTGTAAAACCTCTCTGATGCATTTTGACCCACAAAACCGGTATTCCATTAAAGGCACAGATAAATGCGATTATTAGTATTTCCGCACTTACAGCAGCGCATACTATGGCTATTGACTGCATCTTTATGTTCCTCCTTTTAATTGATTTCTAATGCACTTACTTTCGTGCTACTCTTTTGTTCACTTTCTACTATACTTAAAGCCTCATCCAAACTCTCACATAACATTGCACTTCTCCAGGAATGCACGGAAATAAGATTTCCCATATAATGTCCATAGGATACCCCCAATGTTCCTGTTGTGTTGTTAATAATTACATCTTCCCAATAAGAAATTGTGTAATACTTGACATCTGTCACAGCAAATGACACTTCTGATATCATATACAGTTCATTTGCCGTTCCTTCCTTGTGGCAAATAAGGTGAAGCGGGGTAATCTGAAGAGTTTCTCCTTCCTCAAGCACCAGTTCCACATTTTTTGTCTGAATTGACTTATTTGATTCTACTATCATCTCCAGCTGTTTTTCACTAAGTTTCGAAACATCCTCTAAGTAAAGTTCTAATCCTTCAACTGTATAGCGCTTTGATGTTATCCCAAGCCGGTAGTCATCACAAGATGCTTCTATTACAATAATATCGCCTTCTGTCAAATCATACTCACTCTCACTAGAAAATGATACACGTGCCATATCAATTCCCTCCGGTGCATCATTTCTTACCTTCATTTCAAGCTCACCATCTCCATCTTCGCCGGTAAAGCTAACCTCCAGATATTCAAATGGATCTTCAAGCATTGGCTTTGAAAATTCCTGCATCAGTAACCCTGCACAACCAATAAGCAGAAATATAATAATCGCAATTATAGTACCTAATCTGCTTTTTTTCGCAGCACGTTTTCTTGCCTCTTCTTCCGCTTTATATTTACCAGCGTGGTAACCGTATGACTTTGCTTCCTGCCGTCTCTTAATTTCCTCTACATTTTCTTTTTTCTCAAGTATCATATGATATCCGCAATATTCGCATTTTGCATGCTCGTGCTTTTCATCCAGAATCATGGATGCCGCACAACGTGGACATGTCATATCTAACTTTTTCATCTTCTCATTGTTCATAATTATCTCTTCCTCTTTCTACCACTTTATTTCCCACAGGCATTATAACATAGATTGTTGTGATATAACATAGTTGTAACTATCTCAAAAATCATAAAGCCGATAATTATGAGCATAAAACAAAAATTCAAGAAGAGATATCAAATATCTATCATAAACATTTTCTTATTTTTGACTTCGCTGGACTTTAAATTTCAAATGTCTGATTCCGGCACCAATTGCTAATCCAATCGCTGAAATAATTACTCCAATCGGAATCATTCCAAACTCCGGCATATTGATTTTATCAAACGCAACCATGTTGGCAGCACTAAATGTTGCATATTCCGCAAGCATATACATAATACCAAAAACAATCGCCGAAAACCATTTCCATTTCCCCCAGTAATCGTTTTTACCAATTAACAAAGACGTTACAAAGGTTGTCACCGGAAGTACCACCCACAAGAACATAATACCAAATCCCATTGCATCAGTTTCATTTGTAAAGAACCAAAATACAATTAATGAAATTGCCCAAATCACAAAGTAAGTCGTGATTACGATTAGCTTAGAAAGCTTATTTTTACTCCTTACCACATTGGTACTTTCCTCCAAATAATCCACATAGTTTGACATAGTTTTTTCCTCCTTTAACAGGTGGTCAAGACTAATATCATACAGGTCACTCATTTTAACAACGCTCACAATATCGGGATATGTTTTTTCATTCTCCCAGTTCGACATGGTCTGCCTACTCACACCAAGACATTCTGCTACCTGCTCTTGTGTAAGATTCGCCTTTATTCGTGCATTTTTAATTTTAATACCTATACCCATTCATCTTGCCTCCTAAATTTTTCTACATTGTAGCTAATCGCAAAAACTATGTCTATCAAATGCCTTTGACTTCGGCATTTTTTGCATGTAAAAATGCTTTTACATCTATATTTTAAGGGAATTTTCAAATCATTCTGATAACAAACTGGCAACATCATTTTTGCAACCACGCCTCCCCAAAAGTTCAGTTTTTTCGTGCATTCTGAGCGTTTTTCTACTATTCAAACTCATTTCACGAGGGATTATTATGGTTTTATTTTTCTGTGATATTGGTAGTTTTCGTTGCATTGTTCGCAGATCTCTCCGATTTTATTTTGAGTCACATTTTTATTGTAATCAAAGTGTAGTCATACTATTATTGCATTTATGTTACGATCCATTGCCATAGTTATACCAAACTCACTAATTCTTCTTACTTTTATTCACTATCGCAATTAATAAAATAATTTGCATAATAGGTATCCCTATATAGTTAAACATAGGCGTAACTATTATTGGTATTATTGAAAAAATCCATCCTGCCAAAAATGATATAATTATCATTAAAACAAATGCTAGCACTTTATCACTTCGCTTTTTAAATGTATTCATAAACGGAATACAGACCGTCACAATTATAAACCAAATAGCGCCAGTAAAGAATTTAATCCATCTATTCCCCTGTTCTTTACTAGTTTCCATCAAATCATTTATGTAATTAGACAGTTTAAACAAATCTTTATCTTGTCCAAAATCTTTTCCTAATATAATTGCAACATTTTCATATTCCAATCCCTTGGTACTATGAAATGTATGATAACAAATTTCCTTTTTTCATCTCTATGTATATAATGAAACCAATTCAACAGTTCATCAATCTTAATATCTAAAAGGTCCTGTATAATTTCCTTAGTCCCAAGAGTTTCATCCCACGATTTATACAAAGAAGTTACAAAAATTGTTAGTACTTTATCATAAGATAAATCCTCATCAACATCAAATACTTTCTCCATAACAATCTTATACATTTGATGATTTGACACGCTATATTCATTAAATATTTTACCCAATAATTCATCTAGTGTATAGCTTAAAGTTTGAAGGTGGAAGCATACGTGAACAATGTATTGCGACAACACGCTTTAATTATCAACACATCAAAACCACTATTCATTCCTTATTGTTCTTTGGCGATATGACCAATATTTGGCTCGGAATGTCCATGACAATGCTACCGCAGCTAAATATTTGGAAGATGCTGTTGATGTATTCAAACTAAATGATACAAGTTCCCCGTCATTTTATAAATGTTTATCTCTGCTAGAAAATACTTACTATTCACTCTATAGTGAAACACATAATTTAAGTTATAAAAAGTCTGCTCAAAATATATATGATGAGTTGAATAGAAATCGGGGTAAAGTTGAAAAACGCTTCATAAAGTACATCGTTCAACTTGGAGAATTACTAAACATTTATTTCTTTTTCCAATTACATTTTTGTACTCATTCTGCACTCAATCAACAAAACAAAAGCCATCAAATCCGCATAAATTCTGGATTTGATGGCTCATTTTATTTATTCGAATTCGCCAACATCATTTTCGCATTAAACAAATCTGTTTAGGAGTTTTCGCACGGTTTGATACCAATTAGCTTCAATTATCCAATGTATATGGGCTAGCTGAACTAATGTTATCATGTTGTTATCATGTTTTTGGTGAAGAAACAATTCTTTTCTCAAAAAATCATGCCCAGCTTCTTTCTCGCTTATAACAAAACGCCTTTCAATACATCTTTAATATCCCCATCAATACATATAGATTGCTCTGCAATTCCCTTCGGAACATATGTTTCTCCTAAATTTACGCATACATATGTCGCAATTGGATTCTGTGCAGTCATTCGCCAGAAGGGATATTTGATAATACCTGGCGTATTTCCGCCAAAACCCAATTCCAGAAACAAGATATGCTTTCCGCTGTGATTTTTGATGAAACTTTCATAGCGCTTGGCGGCAACATACCATCCCTCGTCCTGTACAAAGGTATCATCTGCACGAAGATTCATAGTCATAGGCTTACCACATTTCGGGCAATGCGGAATCAATTCTGTTGGAACATGCATATCACTTTGACGATCAATCATCTGACGAACGACTTGTTCATTATCATAGGTTCTTTGATGGCATGGATCACTACATTGCCATAGTCCATAATCACCCTGAGTATAGAACAGTCGTTGTTTATCAAAACCAGCCAACTGAAACTGATGATCCACATTGGTTGTGATGATAAAATAATTTTTATTCTTCATCAACTCCAACAAATCATAGTAAGGTTTGCCCGGCATTTCTGCATATCGGTTATAATAAATATGCCTGCTCCACCACGCCCAGTATTCTTCCAAGGAATCAAAAGGATAGAATCCACCGGAATATATATCGCGGATACCATATTTTTCATGAAAGTCGGAGAAATATCTCAGAAAACGCTCACCACCATAGGTTAGCCCTGCTGCTGTTGACATACCTGCACCTGCACCAATTACGATTGCATCGACAGTTTCGATTTCTTTTTTCAGCCTTTCAATTTTCTGTGAGAAGCTCTCTGTAGATTTCGTAGTCCACATCCTTGAAAACATTGAATATCACCTTCATTCTCGAGTTAGTTTCTTGTTTGAATCGTCTTACAGTATCCACAGCAATTTCTGCTGCTCTTTGATTTGGGAAACGAAACACCCCTGTAGAAATACAGCAGAACGCAATACTATCAATACCGTTTTTTTTCGCCAGTTCCAGACAAGAACGATAGCAGGACGCCAACAATTCTTCGTCTTTTTCTGTTACACGATCATAGATAATTGGACCGACGGTATGAATCACATAATCACAAGGCAGATTATAGGCTTTTGTAATCTTGGCCTGACCGGTCGGTTCTTCATAACCTTGCTCTTTCATTATCTCAGCACATTCTAGGCGCAGCTGAACACCAGCATAAGTATGGATACAGTTATCAATGCAGGCATGACATGGCTGATAACATCCTGTCATACCACTGTTGGCAGCATTGACGATTGCTCCGCTTTCCAGTCTTGTAATATCACCTTGCCAGAGATACAGGTCATTCTGTATAGGAGATAAACCATCCAGACTAATGATGCCACGTTCAGCAAGTTCTCCTTTCAGGAAGTCATCCTGCAATTCAACAAATTGCTTACTGATTGCTTTAGGATTGCGCACATTAACCAGTGAACGAAACAGACGAAATTGTGCATCCGTTTGTTTTGGGAAGGATTTTGCCTGTCCTTTGTACTCCGGCATATCTTCAAGCAACAATACATTCAGTTGCTGTAGTTTCTCTAACTTATTCATTTCTCACACTTTCCGCATTAGGTACAACACCTTTGTAACCTATTCAATTATCGTTTTTTCTACTGCGCCCATTTGGCATACATTCAAACAATTACCGCAATGGAGACAGTGCTTCTGTTGAACCGTAAACGGTTCTCCTTCAGAAATACAGTTCTGTGAGCAGACAGAGAGACAACTGCCACAACCAACACATGCATCCGTAATAAAATACCCTTCCGCTTCTACTGCCGTATTTCCAAATGAAAACGATGCTCTTTCAATGGTTTTTCTGCTCAGGTCAAACCATTCGCCCATACCTTCATAAATCTTAAACACTGTCAAAGCCTTGCGTGATTCATCGGTAGGATAAATCTCTGTCATGTAGGGATTTTTTTCAAACAATCTCGAAAGATAATCTGAGCCGATTTCCTGCACTTTACCACGAACAGATATATCAACACAAGACATGGTATCTTCTCCTTTCATACCTGTCAGTGATATATACTTACGCTTTATAAGTCGCTGATATAAGCCTTTTCCTTTGGCAGTCAAAAAATACAGACCGCTTTCATCGTAATCCATTATGTCAATCGCTGCAGTTACAGGCAACCCGGCATCATCTACCGTCGCAACAACTGTGGTGTGTATTTTTTCTACAAGATATTCTAAATAATTCATTTTATCACCCCAAGATAATGTTAGCACCTTTGTATCTAAAAGGAAAGTAGGCACTAACTTGTGCTATAATTTCCCGACGAAACTAATATAGCCCTACAAGTCGAAGCTTGCAGGGCTATGTATCCACACTTTAGAACTCGTAAGGAGGATTGCCAGAGAAATCGGCAATGATACCATGTGGCTGTTCCAGATAGAACACCTCAAAAATCGGGTTATCAGCAGTCTGATACTGTCCCTTAACGATAGGGTTATTCATGCAGCCTTCCTTAACAGCCATATTGTTTTCAAATACGACCTTACCATTCAGACGAATCCATGCATATTCAGGGGAAGAAACAGAAATCTCGATTTCAGGATTTGCAATCATATCCTTATAAACGTCCTTCTGATTGTTGGTGCAGAACCACAGTTTTCCATCCTGTTCAAAACAGAACATAAACGGACGGCATTTTGCCTTGCCATCACGACCAACAGTAGCCAGATACTGAACTGGATTTGCAGATAAAAATTCAATTACTTTGTTCATATCGAACACCTCCGTTATATTCGGGTGCTTGACATATGCATCCCGTACTATTAGAATATACCCAAAGGTATCTAATGTAAAGTAAGCACAAAAAAGTGCTGTAGTTACCAAAAGGAAACTATTGGAGGTGTAGATATGGAATTACCTGCCTGTCCTGTTGAAACAACGTTGATGGTCATTGGAGATAAATGGAAGGTGCTGATTCTGCGAGATTTGATGAACGGAACCATGCGCTTTGGAGAACTAAAAAAATCCATTGGACATGTTTCTCAGAAAGTACTGACTACCCAGCTTCGTGATATGGAAGAAAAAGGGCTTGTTACCCGTAAGGTCTATGCAGAGGTCCCACCACGTGTGGAATATACTTTGACTGAAATAGGATATAGCTTAAAACCTGTACTGGATGCAATGGTAATTTGGGGTAAAAATTACCAATCCAAAAACAATCAATAAAAAAGAGTCACTGCTGTATTATCAAGTATCAAGCGGTGACTCTTTTCATTTAGGTTGTTATACTAAATACTTATTTCCATTTTCCAAGATGCTCTACATAGCAGTAACCAGTTGTTTCTTTCCCCTCATACACGCCAGTAATTCTATTGCCTGACTCATATTTTGTAAATAATGGCATTTTGCTATATATTTCCTGTTCCTGTAAATCTGTAACAACCTTAAGTTCCGCCTGCTTTGCCGGAATTCTAACAACAAAGCTTGTAGGGTAGTTATTCTTCGATACAGGGCTTCTCCAATAATCTCCTGCGCCTTTGATAATAGGCTCAATCTCTACAACTTCCTGACTGTCATCTGCATGAAGGATGGTTGCCCATGCTTTCGTTGTATTTGTCTTATAATCTGTCATATCCCACAAACTAATAGTATCTCCGTTATCGAGATTCAAATCCATCCATGTCCATCTCCAATCGTCATGCATGTTCATCTCTTTCAGTTCTTGCTTAGAGAACTGCCACTGACGATCAAACCAAGAATCTCCTGAAATCTTATATGTATTATTACCAATAGTCAGGCTTCCCTCTGAATCCATATGTGGTACAGAGTATTGCTGTACGCTACCACCTAGGAAAGTCTTAAAGCTTCCTGTTCCGCCATTATAAATATAGTCTCTGGTTCTTTTCATTGTACAATTTACTTTACCAAATTTCATAGAAGCCTGAACCTGAATTTCATCAGGATTTCCAATGATTGAACCCATAGGACATTTGAGAGAAAACCCTTTTCCCGCTGTTGTATCTTCTTCCTTAATATCACACTGTAATGGATTAAATACCTTATCCTCATAGTGGTATTCCCCTGTAGTTTCATCGTAAACAGAGAAGTTAGAATCAACAAATGTCGCTGGTCCTATCTTTGTGATAATAATGTGATATAGCCAGTTTAACAGGTGTCCGTTTTCTTCAAAATGTCCAATTGCAAACCATGAGTTGGCCTGATACTCTTTTTTATACGCTAAGTCTTCTTTAGGATTTACCATTACTTTCATATGGTTGCTCATAATTGTATTCTCCTTTTAATATGCTTCACCACAAACATTATTAATTAATTCAAGAACATTATCCTTTTCAATACGCTGTCCTTTATAGCTTCCAGTGACCTTACATAATACCTGACAACCTGATAATCCCATCTTTTCACGGTAGAACTCTGGATCAGTAACCAGTGATTCAAGCTTAAGTTCAAGATCTTCTTGTGGTACTTTTACATATACAGTTCTAGGATAGCTGTTTCCGGATCTTTCTGATGTATAAATATCTTCATAGATTACTTCAGCAATTGCATTGTTCTGAGAACCATCTTCATGTATAAATGTTGCAAAACCGAAACGTCCATCCTTCAAATAAGCATCCCACAAAGAAACACATTCTGTATTTGTTTCATTTAAAGACATTCCAAGCCACAGCCATGACTGCTGGAACATATTCTTTGATTTCGCAACAGATTCTGTCTTGGATAATTCGTAACCCCACTGACGATCAAACCAAGCTGTTGTATTATTAATTTCATACTTCTTCCCTTCAAAGGTAAAAGTTCCTTTGATTTCCATGTTAGGGAAAGAAAATTGGTATGAATCGTTCGAACCAAAATGAAGGAGTCCTGTTGTTCCGTTATAAAGAACCTGCTCTGTTGGAGTGAGCACTACATCAATTCCCTCTGTCTCACAGGAAAGTTTCAATGTCATCTGCTTTTCATCTCCATCTAAACCGCCCCATTCTGTCCAAACATGAAGTTTGTCGCGTGATGAACCAGCTTTAGTTCCTTCGATTTCAGTAAGTGCATTATGTTTACATTCATCTTTTGTTGCATTTGTAATAACAAATTCTGCTGTTACCATTCTGCCCATAGGTCCAATCTTAAGCATCTGCTGATGCCATTCAAATGCAAATTTCTGTCCATCTGCTTCAAAATTACTAATTACATACCAACTATCAAAAGTTCCCTTGTCTACTGCTGGCATATCTCTCTTTACGTTTACTGATAATGGCATACCATTGTTCTTCATCTGATTTCTGTTCATTATAAATTCCTCCTAATCAAAATTTGACACAGTGTTTGTTTTATGGTTAAATAATGTTGCGCAACTTGTTTACGTACTCATAATATCGTACACCATGTCTATATTCAATGTACAATCTTGGACTTTGTGTTCAATTTTGGTGCTTTTAGTATTAATTTTTAAGGAGAGTCACCATGGGAGTCTATGAAAATGCAAGAAAAGCAACTCAAAATAAAATTATTGATACCTTTTGGGAAATGTATCGGACCAAACCTCTTAACAGAATTACAGTAAAGGACCTTTCTTCTGCTTGTGGTATAGGTCGCGGAACCTTCTACAACCATTTTCAGGATGTGTACGCTGTACTTGATGAAATAGAGAAAGAACTTTCTACTAACCTAGAACTGATGAATCAAGAAATACGTGAAAAAAATTTTGACCTCATTGATTTTAACCAAATTCTTTATGAATACTACAGTGATGAGAAGATATGTGATTATATCAATATCCTTGTACTAAATTATAAGGATCCATTCTTTGCACAAAATTATTTACTGATTTTAAAGGAGCTTTTATTGGATATATGTACAGAAGACAATATCGTTCTTAATTCTGAACGAGACAAACTACTGATTGATGGTGCAATTTCTTCATTGATTAATCTACTATTAAACAGTATTTGTAATACCCCGCTATCTTTAGATGAAATCAATGAACTGATTCTTGGATTGTTACAAAATGGTTTTTATATTACACTTACAAATAGATTTGGAATCACTGCGTTTAAGAATCCGTTTTCCAAATAACATGTAAAAAGAAAGCGAAAGCCTGTGTTTGACTTCCTCTTTCTTGAACGTGATTTTTGCCATGTTCTATTCCCCCATATTATACATCTATGTTAAGAATAGTTCACAAAACTACCGGTTCTAATTTTGATGGTGTAAAAGCTATACATGAACTGTTTCAAGTTTGCGTGCCGAAGATTCTTTAACCTCTGGATTGATATCTATCCGGAATCCGAACCTTGGCTTGAAAAACTTGAAGCTCAGAAGAAGCATGACCAATTCATGGATTACTTAGGGTTAAATCCCAAGAATCCCGCATAAACCATATGTCTAAAATTCGTCGGAATAAAATATTGTACCCAAAATGAACTCAGCCGAAATTAAAAAACCCCACAAACCGCATATTTACACGGTTTGTGGGGTTTACTGCTTCTATTCAAACTCAATCGTCGCCACCGGCTTCTTTGTCAACTCATAGCATACTCTGTTGACACTTGGAACCTCTGCTGTGATTCTGTCTACGATTCTCTCTAAGATATCATAATCGATTCTCTCGATGGTTGCTGTCATTGCATCAATGGTATTTACTGCACGGATTACAACCATGTAGCCCATACTTCTGGCGTTGTCTCTTACACCTACGGCTTTGAAATCTGGTACTACAGTAAAGTACTGCCATACCTTTTTATCCAGACCTGCTTTTGCAAATTCTTCACGAAGAATTGCATCGGATTCGCGAAGTGCTTCCAGGCGGTCACGAGTGATTGCACCAAGGCAGCGTACACCAAGACCCGGGCCTGGGAATGGCTGACGATAAACCATATCTGCCGGAAGACCTAACTCAATACCACAGGCACGAACTTCATCTTTGAAAAGCTGTGCTAATGGCTCTACAAGTTCAAACTGTAAATCCTCTGGAAGACCGCCAACGTTATGATGGGATTTTACGCATTTTGCTGTCTTAGTACCGGATTCGATGATGTCAGGATAAATGGTACCCTGTCCTAAGAAATCGATGCCTTCTAATTTTCTTGCTTCCTCTTCAAATACGCGGATAAATTCTCCACCGATGATTTTTCTCTTTTCTTCCGGGTCAGCAACGTTTTCTAATTTTCCTAAGAAACGCTCTGTTGCATCTACATAAATAAGGTTTGCATCCAGCTGGTTTCTAAATACTTCCACTACGCTTTCAGACTCATTTTTTCTCATAAGTCCATGATTTACATGTACACATACAAGCTGTTTGCCAATCGCTTTGATTAAAAGCGCAGCAACTACAGAAGAGTCTACACCACCGGATAATGCAAGTAATACTTTTCTATCTCCAACCTGACGACGAACAAGTTCTACCTGATCTTCAATGAAATTTTTCATATTCCAGTTCGCTTCTGCTTTACATTCATCAAAAACAAATGCTTTTATCTCAGCTTCCTCTGGAAGAGTTGCAAACTGTTTTGCACATTTTGATGTTGGATGATCAATGGAAATCATTGGAATTCCACAGTCGTAAAGTTCTGCTGCCACATCTATTGCAACACCATCTACTACTCTGTTTTCTCCACCATTTAAAATAATACCCTTAACATTCTCCAGCTTTCCAAGTTCTTCCGCTGTAATATCGTGTGGATGAATCTCACTGTATACACCCATGTCACGAATCTGACGGGCAATTACGGTATTTTCTGTACTACCCAAGTCCAGAATTACAATCATATCCTGTTTCATCGTCATTGTCTCCTTTTCACATTTAACATGCAGGTTTTTCCTACCAACTTATATTATTACAAATATTGTCGATTGAAAAGAGAAATTTGTTATTTTGTGACAACGTTTGCAAAAATTCGAACAGTAGGACCACTCTCTGCTTGTTCCAGTACGGCAGTCATATCCGTATCTTGCATCCACGCTAATGCTTCACTATTGGTTTCTATCACTGGTTTCCAATCTGCACCATGTTTTTGATTCACAATATGTATCATGCATTTTTTTCCATTACAATCCATTCCTGTCAAGGTATATTCTGCTCTCATCTTTGTCTGCACGCCTTGATTATATTCCTGTGCATCACACCCCATTGGCGAAATAATACCCTGAAAATATTTAGTTTCACAGTAGCCGGTAAAATAGATATTTATTTTCTTAACAACGCCAAGGTTTTCACTCTCTGTATTCGTAATTATTACGCGAATTGTCAATATTTCTTCCTTATTATCCAAAAATTGCCGAATGGAGGCAAATGCACTCGCCCATTGTTCCTCAACAAAACCATGTCCTAAATTACGAATCAGCTGTAAATGACATTGCCCCTTCTTATAATTTTCTTTCGCTCGAAGGGCATAAGTATAATTCACAATATTATCTTCAAGTCCCTGCAAAATCAGAACCTTTCCCTGATATGCAGATAATTCTAAATATGGGTCCATCGTTACTATAGTGTCATGAAAATTTTTCCCTAATATTGTGCTCCCACAATCAATCCATTCCGGTACATTTTCCGGATCATAACTGGCACCTGCCAGGCAGCCTCTTCTGGCATGCTCAGGGATACATAACGCAGGATATACCATAATAAGATTTCTAATTTCCTGTTTGCATTCTGCTGCAACAAGGCCCGAAATGAATCCTCCCTGACTAAATCCCAGCAAAGTCAGATTTTTTACATCTATGAATGTTTGTTTTACTACATAATTCTTTACGGCTATCAAATCCTTTACTTCCGTCCAAATCGTCATATCCGTTGTCTTACCGTCGCTTTTTACATTTGCATCTGCATCCAGACTACACCCTCCACAAAAGCTAAAAGAAAATGCCACATATCCAATTTCCGCAAAATTTCTGCAACACCTTTCATTTTCCATGTAATTTCCTGTAAAACCATGACTGACTATTACTGCCGGATACTTTTTTTGTTCTGTAAAATCAACTGGCAAATATTGTGCACCGCGGATTGTCAATCCCTCTCGTTCACAGGTAAATTTACTTTCTATAACCTTTGTCATTTTCTTATTCCTCGCATTATCTTTTCTTTTAAAATAACACAGAATATAATTTCTTTTGAGTCATAACAAAATATAAAACTGACAAATATTGACCTATTTATTTTTCTAAGCTATGATAAAAAGTGTCAGACGCTTTATGAAAATGGCTTGATACCGGAAATAGCCTATAACATAAACTAAGCAAAAGAAAACTTACTCCCAGGAGATACTATTATGAAAACAGATTATCAAAACAGGCATTGGCCTTTTACTTCACACCGCATTAGTAATTACAGTTTTTCTCCACACCTTCATAATCAGTTTGAAATCGTATATGTTTTATCAGGAAGCTGTTCTATTTCCATTGATTATATTTCCTACACAGTCACTGTGGGAAATCTTATTTTAATTTTTCCATATCAGATTCATAGTTTTTATAATACAAACAACTGCGAGCTTATTGTACAGATTTTTAACACAGAATTTGCACCGGAATTTATCCCTCATCTGGATAAATCGATTCCGAAATTTCCTCTTTTAGAAACAATTCCTACGGATTGTGCCGATGCCATTTTTAAAGCTGAACATTACTATATTAATCAGGCAAATCCACATATTATCCATAGCTATACAACGCTTTACATGAGCTTTTTATATGAACTTTTTCAATTTAAACCTGCACCGGTATCCGATTATCATAGTATCCTACACACCCTTTTACTTTATATAGATACGCATTTTACCGAAACATTAACCCTCGACCTGCTTGCCAGAGAACTGCATGTAACAAAATACTATATTTCAAGAATATTCTCCCAAAAGCTCCATACCTCTTTTACAGATTATGTAAACCATTTGCGCATTGAAAATGCAATTCATTTATTACAAAACACCGATTTTCCTATATATGATATTGCTCATGAATGCGGTTTTGAATGTGAACGTACCTTTTATCGGGCCTTTAAAAAGGAAATGAATGTAACACCTCTCCAATTCCGCAAAGATATATTGCAATTTAAATAATTACAAAATGCTTATACCTTCCAGACACCCTTTTTATAAAATACCAAAGACATGATTGTTCCAATTGCCCATCCAATCGGCCAGGATACCCAGATTCCTGTGGTGCCAAAAGGAACTGCCAGAATATATCCTAATGCCACACGCAGAATCAGGTCACTAAAGGTGGATACCATAAAACAGGTCATGGCTCCCGAGCCTCGCAAAACACCATCTGTTGTCAATTTCATAGAAATCACAAAATAAAACGGTGCAACAATCTGCAAAAACTCAACACCGGTATTTAACGCTGTTACGGTTTCCTCCTTCATAAACAAACGAATTAATAGCGGTCCTTCAAAGAAACTGAAGATAAAAAATGGTATTCCTATTAATAATCCCATAATAAGTCCTGCACGAAGCCCCTGCTTTACCCGTTCATTATTCTTTGCACCAATATTCTGTGCCGTAAAATTAGACACTGCATTCCCAATAGTTCCAAAGCAGGTAACTCCAAAGGTATTTATCTTAACAGCCGCAGAATAGCCTGCAATTACCGAAGAACCAAAGCCATTAATGAGACTCTGGATAAATATATTTCCTACTGACACAAAACTCTGTTGTAAAACACTTGGAATTGCAAAAAGCGCAATTCGTTTCAACATTTCACCGGAAAATAATTCCGGTTTTTCTTCACATGCTATCCTTTTTAAACGTCTTTGCAGAGTAATCATTGCCAGAACGCATGCAATGCCCTGACAAATAAAGGTTGCCCAGGCTACCCCCGCTACATCCCAATGGAAAATAGCAACAAAAATCCAGTCCAGGACAATATTGCTAAGGGAAGAACCTATTAAAAAATATAACGGCGTTTTCGAATCTCCAAGAGATGTAAAAATTCCTGTCACAACATTATAGAAAAACAGAAAAATAAATCCGCCTATGTAAACTCTTAAGTATACTGCTGCGTCAGAAAAAATATTTTCCGGGGTACGAATCATGGACAGCATAACGCTGCTGAAAAGCACACCTAATACTGTCAGTACCGCAGAAAGCACAAAGGAGGCTATCAAGGTTGTCGATACCGCTGTCTTCATCTCCCGATAACGTTTTGCACCAAAGAGCTGGGATATTACTACAGAACAGCCCACATTACAGCCCATAGCAATTGCCATAAAAATCATGGTTATCGGATAGGATGCTCCCACTGCTGCTAACGCATTTTCTCCATTTCCTGCAAAATTTCCAACAATAACGCTGTCCGCAATATTATACATCTGTTGAAAAATTACACTGACAAACATTGGCAGCGCAAACTGCCATAAAACCTTTCTTGGATTTCCCTGCGTCAAATCCTTTATCATATGAATTACCATACCTTTCTAGATACCTGCAAACTCTGAAATATTGTAGAGTTTTTCAGGCATAAATATTGTATACTTTCTCGCTGTGCGAGCTGTGAAAAATTACAATTTTACACTTTTCGATAATAAATGATAAAACTGATTTTAGAGAAATTCAAGTTATTTCTTTTTTCTAATTATCACAAAAGTCATAATAATTAAAACAATTCCGCCTTCTAACTGCCACCACTTTTCTTCAAAGCTTCCCATATACATAGAAAACAGATTGAAGACTCCTAACTTCTGCTTTAAACCATAATTTGCAAGGTAATATACAAATGTCATCATATAGCCAGCAATCGTATTATCACTAAGTCCTGCAACAGCCAGTCCTATTGCCCCTAAAAACAGGGCTGTTGCTGTTCCTCCAATAAAATGCTGCCAGGTCACCCGACTTTCCAATAAATACATCAATCCAACAAAGACTCCCTCTAAAAGAAGTAGCGCTGCCGCAGAATATATTACTCTGATTCCACATATTTTCAGGTAACTTATCTTTTTGGAACAGATTACATCACGAATTTCCCGATTCTGCTCCGGTAAAAAAATTGGTGTTAGCAGCATTACCCCCATAAAACACAAAAGAAACTCTATCGGCTGTGCCACTGCTCTTCCCTGTAAGGAAGTAATATTAAATAATTTTGCTGTTAAAAGCCAAATGCAGATTGCAGCAGCAAAAGCCCCTAAAAAATTGTGTTTTAGATTTATTCCTATTATTTTTCTATAGATACCTGCTTCTTTTCGATACTTTTGCAGCATAATATACCTCTTCTTTTCCTTTCATATATTATCATTGTAACCCCCACACAAATAACTGACAGTAGAAAATAGCTGATTCTGTTCCATACAAAGTCTTCCAATTGTCTCTCAAATAATTCGATTTTTCCTAAATTATTATGCCGCACAATCAAAGTCCATTTTGTAATACTGCCTGTCAGCTGATTCATTTGCAATGCGGTATACCACCAAATCCCCTGTAGAAAAACTGCCAGCAACGATGACAGCAATTCCGAAACCAATGCGCCGATTGCCGTCACTATCATAATATTTGGCAATAACCAAAGCAGACATAATGCACCTGCTTTTCCAAAAGAAATATCCCTCTCCGGATATAAGCATTTTAAGCTGATAATTGTATGTAGATATGTGAATACAACGGGAAGTACCATAACAAAAATTAGTGCCAGATATCTTGCTCCCACCATTCTTACGGAAGAACTTTTACGGCTATAAATCAACTGCTCCATCCCGGCTCTTTTATCCATCTGCCACAGGGAAACACAGACAAATACCGGCATAATCGCTAAGATAATCCCCATATAATCACAATAAAGTCTTGTATATGCCTCTGCTATATTACCTTTTTGCATAATTGCTTCATATTCTTCCATTGCCTCCTCGTAAGTCATTGGCATTTGGGAAAAATTGCTGACAAGATTCTTTTCACTATACTTTGAGCCTCCCCCGATTAATTTGTCTGCCTGCTGCATCCATTCTTTGAATTCTTCATAAGACATACTTTCCGGAATATTGATATCCGGCAGTGCCGCCTCCTGATACATCATAACCGGATTTCCATTTTCATCCGGTACCGTCTGATACCCCTCCGGCTCATAATCAGTAAAACGGTTCAGTTCTTCTTTTGTTATACCGGCTAGTGCTTCGATAATTTCCGACAGTTCCTTCTTTTTCTTTTCTGTCAGTTTTACTTCCTTATAAAATCCATAAGGATATGCCACATAACTTCCAGAAAGATATTCTGACACAAGGCTTTCGATGGCTGCCGGCACTAACACCTCCGGCACTTCCTTTTCTATGGTTCCATAGCTCTCCATCCCGGCTTGTGGTGGTGCAATCTGTTGTTTTAATTCCGTTCCAAACTGGGATAAATACATGGCTGCAACAATTATCACATATAAAATAAAAGTCATGGAGCCTATTATTTTTTTACATTCTTTCCAAAACAGCATTATTCTTCCCCTCCTAGAATTTCACATCCATGCTGATACAAACAATACATATATGCATCCTCGCAATTCGGTTCTGCTATCTGCATTTCCTGTATTTCGGGATGAGTCTCTGCGATAAAACGAACATGAATCTTATCCTGTTGTCTTAACACCGCCGTTACAATATATTTTTCTTTCAATTTTTCCAGCTGAGATTTCGGAATTTCTGCGGTAAATACCTTTCCCTTTGCCGCCTCAAGCAGTTCCGTTACTGTGCCCTTCCACAATATTTCTCCCTCATTCATAATGGCAATCTGTTCGCAGGTTGCCTCAATATCTCCCACAATATGGGTAGATAAAATAACGATGCGTTCCTCTGCCACTTCACACAAAAGATTTCGGAAACGGATTCTTTCCTCCGGGTCTAATCCCGCAGTAGGCTCATCCACAATTAAAACCTTGGGATTGTGCAACAGCGCCTGAGCAATTCCAAGCCTTCTCTTCATTCCCCCGGACAAGCTTTTTACCTTGCTATTTTTCTTTTCTGTCAGATTTACCCGTTTCAACAAATGCATAATATTTTTTTCCCGTTCTGCTTTTTCCATTCCTGACAACGCTCCTAAATACTCCAGACATTCATATACTGACATATTTGGATACATGGAAAAATCCTGTGGAAGATATCCGGTAATTTCCCGAATCTCCGTTACTTTTTCAATTGGAATTCCACATACCTGAATACTTCCAGCCTGTTTGCTGTGAAGGGTTGCCAAGGTTTTCATAAGGGTGGTCTTTCCCGCACCATTGCGCCCTAGCAGTCCAAACATTCCCTGTTCGATGGTAAGACTTACTTTCTTTAGTGCCTGTTTTTTTCCATAAAATTTCTCTACATTTTTGATTTCAATTACATTCTCCATCCTCTTTCATCCTTTCTATTAAATCTTGCCTGCAAGGAGACTTTCTCTTTGAAAGTCTCCTGGTGTCTTTCAATTCAAAGGGATTTGCAAAAATTCCTTTGAATTGAAAAATGGTGGAGCGCCTTGCTCCACCATGATTCTAAAAAACAATTTTCAACTTTTTATCTACTTTTCAGATTTAGGAAAAAGGAAGCAGTAACTTTTCCCCCGGAATTCTCGTTTACAATCTTTAAATCCCCCTGACATTTTCCACATATTATTTTGCAAATATACAATCCCAGTCCAAAATGATTTTTATCTTTTTCTGCTTCATCTCTGTAAAATGGCTTCGCAGCATTTCTTAGTGCCTCTTCGGTAAAGCCTTTTCCATCGTCTTTTACCGATATATACAGCATATCTTCCTGTACTGTAATGTCAATTACCATCTCCTTATTTGCATATCTTAATGCATTAGAAAGCAGGTTCTCATATACCTCCAGCACTAATTCTTCATCTAACACAAAAGATTCTGAATCTGAACTTGTAGTAAAATAAATCTGCTTTTCTTCTTCAAAAACCGCTATGATATTTTTACATTTATTTTCAAACTCATTCCAGGATACCGCAACTAATTCCGGTGTGATATCTTCTAATTTCTGAAGAGCACCCATTTTCTGTGTATAACGTTCCAGCCTTGTAATCTGACCCTTCATCATTTCTAATATTTCTACTAATTTTTCTTCTGATATTTTTCCATCAGAAGCATGCTGTGTCAATAAATCCGTATATCCTTTCAACACCGTAATCGGTGTTCGCATATCATGGGAAAATGCTGCATTTAGCCGTTTTCTTTCCTCTAACATTCTCCACATCTTCTGATTCTGCTGGTATAGTGCTCCTCTCATATTTTCGAAAGACTGACATAACTGTCCCAGTTCATTCTGTTTCTCTGATTCAATATAAAAATCCAGACAATTTTCTTCAATCATTTTGGATGCATTCATCAGGGTCACGATTGGCTTTTCCAGCTCTTTTTTATAAAAAACAATTCCTGTCATTGTCACGCAGCCTAATACCCACGCCGGAATTAAAAGCACCTGTGCCCAGGAAATCATCCAATAGCCAATGCGTCGTCCCAAATTGTCCGATGAACCTTGTTCCTTTTCATAAAAATGATAATGCATAATTCCATTTTCATCTATCTCGATTTCATAACGTTCTTCCTGGGGTTTCATATCTATCCCCAAATATTTTTTTGCATACCAATCCTGCATGTGGTTTGTAGAAATTCCTATCCCATAGGTTCCTGCATATGCCAATATGGCGCATATCGGAATGTACCAGAACAGACTCCACTTTAAAGAACTTCTTCTCTTTTGTTTTATTTTACCCATTTGTAGCCCATCCCCCAAACAGTTTCCAGATGATAGTCCTCTCCGACTTCCCGCAGTTTTGCCCGGATGCGTCGCATATGCTCTGCCACAACACTGCTTTCACCTTCCGCATCATAGCCCCACAATCTCTCGTAAATACGCTCTTTATCAAATATCTGTCCAGAATTTAGCGACAACAGTTCCAGAATTTCAAACTCTTTTCTTGCAAAGTTAAGGGATATTCCTTCTGCAATCACTGTTTTGGCAGAATAATCGATAACAAGCTTTCCCCAGAAACGAACATTAGCATCTGCTGCATTTCTATGTTCTCTTCTGATATGCGCAGCTACCCTTGCACCTAATTCCTCTATCGAAAAGGGCTTCATTATGTAATCATCCCCACCGACAGCAAAGCCGTTAATCTTATCGCACTCCTCTACTCTTGCTGTCAAAAATAAGATTGGACAGGACACATAATCTCTTATTTTTTTACATACTTCGATTCCATCCATTTCCGGCATATTGATATCTAGCAAAATCAAATCCGGCTTCCTTTGAATTTTACTGACTGCTTCTGCTCCGTTATAAGCAATTATTATTTCATATCCACTGATTTCAAAATAATCTTTTAACAGGCTGACTACGTCCGGTTCATCATCAACAATTAGTATTTTATACATGAGGTTTCCTCCACACTATAATATATCAGTGTAGTATATAATTATCAAATTTTTATCAACTTTTATAATCTGTTACAGAGTAAGCGCTCAATAACAGAGTGCCTTTAAATATAATTACAATTCATGAGATA